>CALARU010000358.1 GCA_937888715.1 uncultured Planctomycetaceae bacterium
AACCCGGGCTAGCGAAGCGAAGGGCCCTTTTCCCGGAGGGAAGAGGGTTGGGAGTAGGGGGAAGAAAGAAAAAGAAAGAAAAGAGAAAGACACCGGGCGAGTACCAGCGGATTTACATCCGCTGCTCATTACGACATTTAAGGGTGGGGGCGATTAAAAGTTTACCAGCCAACTTTTGCCCGGAAGACATCCAATCCACCAAGGCATGCTTCATCTGCAGTATCAAATATTTTATCGCAGGGCAATTGTTTGCCATTGATCGTTTGCATTATCTTTACCCCATGCCTACCCTTCGAGGGAATCAAGGAAATCAAATAGGTTAATTCATCACCAAAGAAAAGCATCCAAGATTTGCCATTCTCGCTGGCAACAAGTTTGGCATCATGGCGCGCAACCCAATCCGGTGTAGCTACAGACATTTTATCTTCTCCAAGTTAGATGCTATTAAGTTATTCTATTACTCGGGCAGTGGTTTGCCCTTGGTTTCAGGAAGGAAAGGCAAGGCGATCAAGCCAAGTAAAAAGACAGAGCACATTGCAAAACCAGCATAGCGGAAAGGTTCTTCAAAACCTTTTTCTCTGGTAAATACCATGGTGGTTAACATGCCTAGAACAACGGGGCCGCCCGCTGCAACCAGCCTTCCGAAGTTATAGCAGAAAGAAATACCGGTACTACGCAAGTTGGTGGGGAACAATTCGGGGAAGTAAATCGCATAGCCCCCGAAAAGGGCCAACTGACAAAAGCCCATGATGGGAACCATCCAGAATATTTGATTGAACTCGGTAAGTTTCATGAAGACCATGGCGGTGCTTAATGCAGCAGCGACGAAGAAAAGGGCAAAGGTAGGTCTTCTACCAAGATGGCTGGTTATCCAAGTGAAGCCATAAATCCCAAAGAATGCGCCCATATTTTGCACTAAAGATGTGATGCCGCCCCAAAAGGCGCGATTTCCTGCAACATAGGATTTTATATCATCCCCTGTTTTCCCTAGTTCAATCGCTTCCTTTTCAAATTGCTTGGTAAAAACCGTACCTGTGAGATCGACCGCAAAAAATCCTATGCCCCATAAGCCCACCACGCCAGCAAAAGCGAGCATCAATCCAAGCATGGCATGCCTGCCCCAAGGTTTCTGACCGAACAATTCTGCAAAGGAACCAGCCTTGACTCCACGAGCTTTGGCCTCGAGCCATTTGGCTGGCTCTTTCAATCTCCCTTGAATTAAAACCGTAAGAATCGCAGGAATTACCCCGATGATAAACATGATCCTCCAAGGTGTTACGTTAAAACCGAGGAACACCACCCCTTCGAAGAACTTCGCTTGTTGCAAGCTACCCAGGTAAATTGAAATTAGCGCTGCTGCACAGTTTCCAAACACGCTCGAAGCTTGTAACAAACCAAGAGCAAAAGGCCTTGCGTGGGGCGGTACCGTTTCCGCCAATAGTGAAACTGCGACTCCAAATACGCCCCCCACCCCCATCCCCGTTAAAAACCGATAGAACATGAAATCGTAGATTCCAACCGAGAATGAGCTTAATCCTGTAAAAACAGAATAAATTAAAATAGTGGTCATCAAAGTTTTAACCCGACCCCTGCGATCACCCATCACGCCAAAGCCAAGCCCACCAATGGCCCAACCAATAAGGAATACCGAAGTGGAATAGGTGGCATAAAGTTTCACATTATCCGAAATCTTGTTGGCTTCCATTCCCTCGGGCTTACCATAAAGCTCCATCACTGCAGGGACTCGAGCCAGCACAAAAAGCTGCTGATCCATGCAATCCAGATCCCAAGCCAGGCAGCAGATGATAAATACAAACCAGTGGTATGGGGTCAAATCCAGCAAACTGGACCAACCACTGCGCTGCGAAATCGAATTACTGTCTGCACTTGCCATGGCAAGCCTCCTATGACCATAAAAAAGAATGTTCAGCTTACCTGTTATAAGGTTTTAATGGAACCAATTCCAGCTTCATTGCGTAAAAGGCTGGAAAGAAATACAATGATTCTTTGGTTTTCACCCAAGTGCTGGAGAGTTGAATCATGGGAATAGGTTTTTTAGGTGCGGGAAAAATGGCTACAGCTCTGGCAGTTGGCTGGAAAGATGCTGGCCTTGCCAATGCCGCTGATTGCTTTGCAACCGATGTTTCTGCAGAGGCTTGCGCTGCTTTTACCACCGCCTCGGGCATCAAAACCGCCTCCGGGAGCAAAGATGTTCTACTCAAATGCAAAACCATTATCCTTGCAGTTAAACCGCAAGCCATGGCAACACTGCTTGCAGAAATCAAACCCCTGCTAACGCCAGATCATTTAATTATTTCGATTGCTGCGGGCATTAATCTTGAAACTTTGGCCCTAGGAGCAGGAAGCACAAGGCTAATCCGTGTCATGCCTAACACCCCGGCGTTGGTGATGGCCTCAGCAACGGCATTTGCCTGTGGAACCGGGGTAAAGCCTGCCGACAAGGATTTGGCGGCCCAACTTTTTGGAGCGATAGGAAAGGCCTTTCATGTGCCCGAATCTCAATTGGATGCAGTTACGGGGCTTAGTGGCAGCGGGCCTGCATTTATTTATCTAGTAATCGAAGCCTTGAGCGATGGTGGGGTAAAAGCGGGTTTACCTCGTGATTTAGCCACTTCTTTAGCCGCACAAACCGTGCTGGGGGCTGCCAAAATGGTGCTGGAAACGGGCCTACACACTGGCCAGCTTAAAGATATGGTTGCTAGCCCTGGGGGCACCACCATTGCGGGTATTCACGCCCTCGAAAACAAAGGCGTGCGCGGAGCTTTCATCGATGCTGTTGTTGCAGCCTCCTTGCGTTCCAAAGAATTAGGGAAGAGTTAATCAAATACTTTCCATTATTTCCCACTTATTTCATTACCCTTTCGATAAAGCTCAATAAAATTAACTTTTTAAAATAATGAGAGATTTCATGGCAGACATCAAAATTCGCGAATCAGTTTTAATCCTTGATTTTGGATCTCAGTATGGACAACTTATTGCTCGCAGAGTGCGAGAGTTGAACGTATTTTGCCAGATTGTTCGTAACGATATTTCTGCAAAGCGCATCAAAGAACTAAACCCCAAAGGGATAATTCTGAGCGGTGGCCCTGCAAGCGTTTATGAAGATGGTGCGCCAAAGTGTGACCCCGAAATCTTCAAGCTCGGAATTCCCGTGCTTGGAATTTGCTACGGTATGCAGCTTGCCTGCAAATCGTTAGGCACCGATGTCAAGCGCGCCCCATCAAGAGAATTCGGCAAAGCTATCTGTAACACCAAATCTTCTGATGGCATGTTTAAAAATATCCCCTCCGAAATTACCGTCTGGATGAGCCATGGCGACCAGGTAGATCAAAACACCCAAGATTTCATTCCCTTGGCATCGACCGAAACATGCCCGATGGCTGCTGCCAAGCACAAGACCCTTCCCGTTTACGGATTGCAGTTTCATCCAGAAGTTAGCCATACGCCTCAGGGAACCGAGATACTAAAGAACTTCCTTCATGAGATTTGCGGTTGCGAAGGGCTCTGGAAAATAGGCAGCTTCCTCGATGAGACGATCATTAACCTGCGTAAAACCATTGGTAATCATCGTGTTATTTGCGGTCTTTCAGGCGGTGTTGATTCCTCCGTGGTTGCTGCACTTCTTGTTAAAGCCATTGGCAAGCAGGTGGCTTGTATTTTTGTGGATAACGGCTTGCTTAGGCAGGGCGAATCAGACATGGTTCGTAAAACCTTCCGCGACAACTTCAACGCAGACCTTCATGTAGTTGATGCCTCGGATCGGTTTTTAACCGCACTCGATGGCATTACCGATCCACAGCAAAAGCGCAAAATCATAGGCCATGTCTTCATCGATGTATTTAAAGATGAAGCCAAGCATATTAAAGATGCTAAATTTCTGGCCCAAGGCACCCTGTACCCAGATGTGATTGAAAGCGGCGGAACAGTAGATGGCCCTGCTGCTACGATTAAAACGCACCATAATGTTGGCGGGCTTCCAGCAGAGCTAGGGTTCGATCTTGTTGAACCTTTGAAGGATTTATTTAAAGACGAAGTTCGAAGGCTTGGGCTTGAACTCGGGTTACCCGAGGGCACCGTTTGGCGTCATCCTTTTCCTGGCCCAGGCTTGGCGGTTCGTTGCATTGGCGCTATCAACAAAACCAGACTTGAAATCCTTCGGCAGGCAGACACCGTTCTGCTTGAAGAACTGAAAAAATCCGGATGGTACAAAAAAACCAGTCAAGCGTTCACCGTCTTGCTGCCAGTGCAAACCGTGGGTGTGATGGGTGATGGCAGAACTTACGAAAATGTGATCGCAGTAAGAGCTGTTGAAACCGATGACTTTATGACTGCAGACTGGTCCCATTTGCCCTATGAGCTGCTTGCAACCATTTCCACCAGAATCATCAATCAGGTTAAAGGCGTCAACCGGGTTGTCTACGATATCAGCAGCAAACCACCTGCAACCATTGAATGGGAATAAAGGAACTTCGTTATGCGTTTCGTAAAAATGCAGGGAATAGGCAACGATTACGTTTATGTTGATTGCATTAGGCAGCCTTTGCCCAGTGATATCGCTTCATTAGCAACGAAAATCAGCGATCGCAATTTTGGTGTGGGTGGCGATGGGCTTATTCTTATCTGCCCTTCCGATAAAGCAGATGCCCGCATGCGCATGTTCAATAACGATGGCAGTGAATCCGAGATGTGTGGTAATGGGGTTCGATGTGTTGCCAAGTTTGTCTACGATCACGGCATCGCCAAAAAAACAGCACTTGCAATCGAGACAGGCAGGGGAGTTCTGAATCTGGAATTGGAAACAGCGGGTGGTAAATGCCATCAAGTAAGAGTGGATATGGGCGAACCAATTCTGATTGCAGAAAACATTCCCACGACACTTTTAGGTACGCCTCCTTTGGAAGTTCCACTTGTTATCGATGGGGTGGAATTAAAAGTAACTTGTGTCTCGATGGGTAATCCACATTGCATCACCTTTGTTAAAGAAATCACTAATGATATGGTGTTGGGTATTGGCCCGAAGGTTGAAAAGCATTCCGCATTTCCTCGAAGGACGAATGTTGAATTTGTTCGGGTGGATAATCCTGGCGAAATCACCATGCGGGTTTGGGAGAGGGGGTCTGGAGAAACCTTGGCCTGTGGCACTGGGGCTTGTGCGGTTGCAGTCGCGGGCGTACTCACCGGAAGAACAAATAGGTCAATTATTGCCCATTTAAGGGGCGGAGACCTCAGACTGGACTGGTCTAAAACTGATAATCATGTTTTTATGACTGGGCCAGCAGTCGAGGTTTTTCAGGGTGAATGGCCCGACTGCTAATAGACTTCGTTGTGCCGAGGCTTCGGATGAAAATAAAAAGTCCCTTTCTTATTAAAACACTTGGCTTCACCATCGCTTGCTTTGTGCGCTCTTGGATTAGCACAATTTTCTACCGTTACATGCCCGAAGCAATTAACTATGACCCTAATCAGCCCAACTTTAAGAATCGCTATATTTACATCTTCTGGCATGAAAACCTATTGATGCCTGCTCACCATTATGGCAAACCGAATATCAGCGTTTTAATAAGCAACCATTCTGATGGCGAAATGATTGCACAAGCCTGTGCGCACCTAGGGTTTAGCCTAGTTCGCGGTTCCAGCACGCGGGGCGGAATAGAAGCCATAAGAAATATGGTTAAATTAAGTAAAGATGGGCACATCGCTATAACTCCAGATGGCCCCAAAGGCCCCAGAGGCGTTATCCAACAAGGAGTAATTTACCTCGCAGCAAAATCAGGCCTGCCCATCATCCCCATGGGGTTTGCCTACAGTTCTGTTAAACGCGCTAAAAGCTGGGATAAATTTGCAATTCCCAATCCTTTCAGCAAAGTGATTATGGTGACCACACCTGAAATTCATATTCCTGCAGACATTGATAAAGATAGCCTGCAACAACATCTCACCCATGTTCAAAATGAATTAGACCGAGCTACAGCGATGGCAGAATCCATCCTTCTTGGTAAAATAAATAAAGTTGCTTAACTCCTTTTCCATCTGCTATTGCACATTGGCAAACACATCGTTATGAACACCAACCAAGGTAGGGAATCTGATCTTTCTAAAAGCGCCCAGTTGCCCGGTAGGCCTTTGGATACTTGGCTTCGGACTGCGCTAATTGGATTAGTGCTTGGCATCACTGCGATCTTTGGCATCGCTGCTTGGCTTAATCCTTATGGATCAGATGGTAGTGCGCTGCAAATGGGAACGCACGAACAGCTTGGGTTTCCCCCTTGCAACTTCATGATTCTAACGGGCAAGCCCTGTCCTTCTTGTGGTATGACCACAAGCTTTGCCCTGATGGTTAGAGGAGACCTTGAAAATGCGCTTGCTGCCAATCCTGTGGGATCAGCTCTAGCCTTTTTCTTGATGCTTCTTCTGCCTTGGGGGTTGGCAAGTTTATGGTTTGGAAAAACTTTGTTTATCCGATCCATTGAATTGACTGGCCTTGTTGTTCTTGCTTTGTTTGTTGGTATTGCATTATTGCGCTGGGGGATTATTATCGCCCCCGCATATTGGAAATAAATCGACCGGCTCTTTGCCGGTTGCAAGGAGCCTTCGATGATTATCTTGAAAACCTTTTGGCGCAGCTTAGCCCTTATGATGCTGGCATTCAGCATTGCAGGTTGCAACCCTTTTGCTATGGTCAATTTCCTTTTAATGGATGATCCCAAACACGAGGCAGAACTACAATCGCTTGCATCCAAAGATAAAAAAGCTGAAAAGAAAGTTGTCATCCTTACCTATGGCAAATTAGATCTCCGACCAGAACTGATCAATTCCGATCGCGAAATAGGTTACACCGTCGAAAAAAACCTCAAGGCATTAGCCAACGCCAATGGCGACAAACTTTCGGTTATTCCCAATCGCAAAGTTGAAGAATATAAAAGCAAACACTCCGACTGGGCAGAGCGGGACCCTACAGAAATCGGTAAGCACTTTAAAGCGGACTATGTGATTTACCTTGAAATCAATTCTTTGGGTATTTACGAACTCGGTAGTGGCGGCACGCTTTACCGTGGTAGAGCGGATATCAACATTAGTTTGCTTGATCTTAAAAACCCAGATGAATCGCAACCTTCGCGTAATTTCACTTGCCAATATCCAAAAGAATCCAGAATGCAAGTTACCTCAACTGATCAATCCCCGATGGAATTCAGACAGTCATTCCTCGATTATGTGGGAAAAAGAGTCTCTTGGAAATTCGCAGCAAGGCCGACCCGTGATGACTTCTACGCAGATTAATTCAATAGGATAACTTAAGTTCTTAAACCAATTACCTTTAGATGGAGTTTTTCAATATGTCAGAACCAATCGTGATTCGTTGCAGAGATAATGGTCCCTTCGTGATCAAAACACCTGTTCAAGTGGTTGACCATGATGGCAAACCATTCACCATTCCAGCAGGAAAAGAAACCATTGCATTGTGCAGATGTGGCGCATCAAAAAACAAGCCATTTTGCGATGGTGCGCATAATGGCTGTGGATTTCAAGCAGGAGAAAAAGCCCCTGTATAAGGGATCACTTTTTATTGGATTTACTAGCCAAATCTATATCTAGATCAGCAACATCCGCTTCCACTTTAAGGTCCTTGGATATTATCCCGGGGCCTTTTTTTTCGGTATTTGCCATAAAGCCTGCACTACCTGTCACAGTATAATCACCTGGGGCTAGTTCCGCACTAAAGGCACCATCTTCGCCAACCTTGGCTTGCGACTGCTCTTTGTTTGCTTTGGCTTCAAACTTGACCATGGGTTTTTCACCCGGGGGCAAACCCGTGATAGGGCTGCCACCAGAGTGGATTTTTCCGCTAACTTTGAAGGTCTTAGCTTTTGTTTCACCGCCACAACCCGCAATGCCTACCAAAGCAATTACTAAAGAAGCCATCGCTGCGTTTCTAATTTTAATAATCATTGTTGATATCACCATATCCTACGGTTCCTAAAGCTTGAAAAGATGCCAAAGTAATACTGTAATTGATAAAGCGAACACTGCCATCCACCATCACATAATTGGCCCCACCAGAATGGGACGAACCAAAAATATTACCCCCGGCATTGGTACCAAGCTTACCATCAGCTTTTGGTAAGGCATTAGTTGTTCTTGCAACATCGTGATCCCAAGCACAAGCATAGCCTTCATTATCATCGCTTTGATAAGAACCCATATTGGTAGTATCCATCCGCTTTTCCCCAAACATCAGGGTATTCGTAGTCCCATCTTTGATATGCCCTAGATTCATGCCTACATAACCATAAACCATCGCGCCGTTGGTTCCATCGTTTGCACCCGTATTGTTATTGGAAGATGCATAATCAGTCGGGCCATGTTCATAAGTGCCACCAGGTCCAAACCAACTTCCAGTAGGCGGTAAAGCGGCAGGAGATCGTCTGCTAGGGCAAAAGTAAATTTTAATGACCGCCTTGATTACATTGATTTGACACTCAGCAATGGTTGTGCCGCCTGCACCTTTCCAAACTGCAGCCTGTTCAACATAAGGGAGGATCTGATAAAAGGGCCCAGCTTTTTGGCCTATGCCACCCACGGGGCTTCCCACTGCAGTGAATACAGGAACAGCATCGGTCCACCCTATTCCCCCCGAAGGCAGACGATTATAAACATCGTGATGGTTATGCGCTGCAAGGCCCATTTGCTTAAGATTGTTGGCGCATTGCGCCCGTGCTGCTGCAGCGCGAACTTTCTGCACCGCGGGCAATAACAAACCGATTAAAATCGCAATGATGGCTATAACCACCAAAAGTTCTATAAGAGTAAACCCCGAGGGCCTCTCTTTCTTACTAAATTTGAAAACCATGACAATAACTCCAAAAATTAAGAAATGAATAATTCTTCATATAATCTACATCGACTTTCATGGCTTGTAAATGCAAAAGAAGCTTCTTTGAAATCAAAGAAGCTTCTTTTTTAACTTTACAACTAAGAATCAGACCTTACTTCTTATTCTTTTCCTCAAGCACAGCCTGAGCCGCTGCCAACCGAGCGATTGGCACCCTGAATGGGCTGCAACTCACATAGTTCAAACCAAGACGATGACAGAATTTCACCGAATCAGGTTCGCCACCATGCTCGCCACAAATACCAATCTTCAGATCAGGTTTCACGGATCGGCCTTTTTCAACACCAAGTTTCATCAGCGCTCCAACACCATCGAAGTCAATCACTTGGAAAGGATCTTTCTTCACAAGATCATTTTCGATGTAATGGCGGATGAAGCTACCGTAATCATCACGGCTGATACCCAAAGTGGTCTGGGTAAGATCGTTGGTACCAAAGCTGAAGAACTCAGCTTCGGTTGCGATTTCAGCAGCAGCCACGCAAGCGCGGGGCAACTCGATCATCGTACCAACAAGGTATTTAACTCTGGTGCCTTTTTCAGCAAATACCTTTTCAGCAATGGCATGAACCAATTTAACCTGAGCTTTAAGTTCAGGGAGGAAACCAACAAGAGGAATCATGATTTCAGGATCAACGGCAATTCCTTCCTTGGCAACATCACAAGCAGCTTCGATAATCGCACGAGCTTGCATTTCAGTGATTTCGGGGAACACATTGCCCAACCTGCAACCACGGAAACCAAGCATGGGGTTTAACTCATGCAGTTCCTTGATGCGTTTCTCAATGGATTTGGGGCTAACCCCAATCATCTTGGCAACTTCCTTCTGCTTATCTTTTTGATCAAGCGTAGGAAGGAATTCATGAAGTGGTGGATCCAAAGTTCGGATGGTAACAGGCTTGCCCTTCATGGCTCTGAAAATGCCAGCGAAATCGCTTCTTTGGAATTCCAAAAGCTTTTCCAAAGCTGCTTTTCGTTGTTCCGTATTGCTGGAAAGGATCATCTCGCGCATTGGCAGGATATGATCGAAGAACATATGCTCGGTTCGGCATAGCCCGATGCCTTCCGCACCAAAAGCAATCGCTGCAGCAGCCTGATCTGGTTGATCTGCATTGGTGCGAACTTTCAACTTTCGCACATCATCAGCCCAACTCATAAGCTCGGCAAACTGCTGGTAAACCTGGGAGTCTTCAGCCTTCATAGTCTTCGAAATCAAAACCTGAACCACTTCGCTAGGTTTGGTTGCAACTTTGCCTTCCATCACTTCGCCCGAAAAACCATCGATCGCAATCCAATCGCCTTCCTTCAAAGTTTTGCCACCCGCAGTTACAGTTCGCTTCTTGTAATCAATTTTAAGCTCACCACAACCTACGATACAAACCTTGCCCATTTGGCGACTAACCAAAGCAGCATGGCTGGAAGCGCCACCAAAGGCAGTTAGAATTCCGGTTGCAACCTGCATACCGCGAATATCTTCAGGGCTGGTTTCCTGACGAACGAGAACAACTTGCGCATCTTCAGGAAGCTTGCCATTGGCATCGCGACTAAAGCTATTTACATAGGCTTCAGCATCATCAGCATAGAATTTAATTTTACCTGTTGCAGCGCCTGGGCCAGCATTGATACCCACTGCAAGCATTCGACCTTCTTCAACAGCTTTACGCTTAGCATCTGGGTCGAAGATTGGTTGGAGAAGCTGATTCAAATCATCAGGAGGAATACGGCCAGCAGAAATAGCCTCTTCCTTAGAGATCAGACCTTCACGAACCATATCAACAGCGAAGCGAACGCCAGCAAAGCCGGTACGCTTACCATTGCGGGTCTGAAGCATCCAAAGCTTGCCCTTTTGAACCGTGAATTCGATATCTTGAACATCACGATAGTGTTTTTCCAGCTTGTTACGGATATCGTCAAGCTGCTGATAAACTTCAGGCATTGCAACTTTAAGTTCAGCAATCTTGTTGGGGGTACGAATCCCCGCAACAACATCTTCGCCCTGTGCGTTGATAAGGTAATCACCAAAGAAAACATTTTCACCTGTGGCAGGATCGCGGGTAAAAGCTACGCCTGTTGCGCAATCATCGCCCATGTTTCCAAACACCATCGAGCAAATGTTTGCAGCGGTGCCCCAGTTATGTGGGTAGTTATACTGCCTACGGTAAACCACAGCACGATCATTACCCCATGATTGGAATACAGCGCCAACAGCTTCGAGCAGTTGTTCCATCGGATCATCTGGGAAGTCTTTGCCTGTTCTTTCAAGAACAGCTTTCTTAAACTGCTTGACTAATTTCTTTAAATCATCGGTGTCTAATTCGTTATCAAGGTGCACACCTTTTTTCTTCTTCATTTTGTGCAAGAGATGTTCGAAAGGATCTTCATCTTCCTTGGTTTGTGGCTTCATACCCAACACCACATCGCCATACATCTGCACAAATCTGCGGTAACTATCCCAAGCAAAACGCTCGTTACCTGTTTTCTTGATCAAACCTTTAAGGGTTTGCTCATTAAGACCAATATTCAAAACGGTATCCATCATACCGGGCATGGAAACCCTGGCACCGCTACGGCAGGAAACGAGAAGGGGGTTTTCTGGGTCGCCAAATATGGCACCCATTTCAGCTTCGGTTTTCTTAAGAGCTTCTTCAATTTGAGCCCGAAGAGTTTCTGGGTACTGACGATTGTTATCGTAAAAATAAGTACAGACTTCTGTGGTAATGGTAAAACCTGCAGGTACAGGCAGTCCAATATTGCACATTTCTGCAAGATTGGCGCCCTTCCCACCAAGCAAATTCTTCATGTCTGAACGGCCGTCAGAACTGGTTCCACCAAAATAATAAACATACTTCGTGCTCATAATATCATAACCCCTATGTTTCTTAAGCGTCTAGCTCTTACCAACCGAGTCCAACTCAGTCCCTAAAAGGTACTATCCCTTTTAATAGCTATAGCTCATTTTTTACGAAGTTAACTTGGGTAAGTCAAAAAGAAAGAGTGCAGGATTCTAAGAAGTAACGCCTTCTAGGAAGAATGCACCCTAAAACAAACAACAATTATTCACAGAATTGCAACATTTCACATTGAGAATGCTTCTTCAAGCACTTCATTTAATCCTTCGGAGTTATTACCACCTTCAATGGTTCCACCCAATGCTTAAGCTCCGGATTATAATAAAGGTATGCACGAGAAGCCTGCCCGCTGTAATTCCCAGGCACCCTAGAAATCAAATCGAGACTCAATTCGATATTCTGCTCGGGAGCCAAGTCTCTCCAATACAGAACCAACTCTCTGCCCAAAACTTCAAACGCACTGAGTGAAGATCTCGAGCCATCCTCCGGAACCAAACACATCTGCTTTAATTGTTTGAAATCCTCGGGCAATGATAGCCCCGCAGGCAAACCTACAACTGCAACAGCCATCCCCTGTCCCTTCTTTTCATTATTTCTAACCTTAAGCTTTAATTGCAGAGTATCCCCTTCGTTGGCTTTTTCAGTACTAAGCCGGGTTTCAATACCAAGAGGCAGCTTCGCTTCACCAACGGGCTTAAGGGTGTTGTAAGTCCAACTTATAGTTGCGGGGAAAATATTTTTACCAGTGACTTCCAATCGAAGAGCATTCTCACCCGGTTTAAAATTCTTTTCTGGGTTGGGAAGCTTAAGCTCCATTACCTCGGTTGCTCCCGCAGCAAAAACGAACTTTGCCATTTCTTCACTTCCCAGAAACAAGCGGACTTCACCCGCCTCTGCAGTCTTCTTGTTGGCCTTGGTGAAAGCGATAAGTGCCTTCAACGCTAGAATGGTCGATTGTGTTGAACCAAAAGCACCACTGCCATTTCTTTGCTTGCCAACCCAAGTAATTGCTTTACGAACGGGAAGATTAAACTGTGGCTCGTTGGCTTTTAATAGCGCTAATATTGCCAGCGCTGTAGTTTCAACTTCCAAGCTAACTCCGCCCGACCCGGTGATACTTGTTTTTTCAGCAACCAAGTGTCCATCTTCCTTCTGCCCAGAAACCAGCTTTTTAAGCAGAGCTAATGCAGTGGCACGATCATCCCGGTTTAGAAGTGCGTTAGCAACCAAGGCAAGGAAATACGGATCGTTGGACTTCTCAGCTTTCTCTTTAAGGGAAGAAAGCTCTTTGGAAACATCATCGCTTTTACCGCTCTCGGTCAAAGACCAAACAATATAAGCATTGGTAATATCGTCAGGGGCTCTGCCGAAAGAATCCAATGCCCGCGGATTGCGCTTAAAGCCACCGTTGCCATCCCGTTGTTCCATGATGTAATCCTGCGTGCGCTTGATCATGTTCTGATCCACATTCATCACCCTGCTCATATCGCGAAATTGTAATAATCCATATGCAGTCAAAGCTTCATGGGCAGGCGCAGTACCACCAAACCATTCGTATCCCTGCTTCTTGTTCTGGGCATTCATGCATTCAAACGCAGTGAGTTTTGCGTACCCATTTTCAAGAAGAGTCAAAGCCCGTTTTTCAATCTCAGGATTATTCTGATTGCTCTCACGCAAATAATCCAACACCAGAAGATTCGGATAATTGGTGGTCGAGGTTTGCTCAAAACATCCATGGGGTTCTCTCAACATTCCCTCCAAACCTTTCTGAAGATCTGCAAGCACCGAGGGATAAACCCTTGCACTTACCTTCAAAGTTCCTGGAATAATCGATTCGGGCAATTTGATTTTCGAAACCATCGTGCCTTCAAGAGTATCGGAATAAGCATCCGCTACAGGAAACCCAGAAGATGAAACCTTGATGGTCTGCCTGATGGCATCTTGAGCAAACCCCTGCACTTTGCCATTAAATCCAAGGGCGATGTCGCCATCCACGATCTCAGGCTTGAATTTGTAAAGCTTTCTCACAGTTTGATTGGGCTGGAGTTCAAGAGTCAAATTTGCCTGGCCCTGCAAAAGCTTGAACCCTTCGAATCGTTCGAGGTTAATGTTTGCAGTTCTCTTTTCAGAAGAATTACTTGTAATCGCAAGAGGGATGATCACTTCATCACCCGCCGAGATTTCCAAAGGAATCTTGGGCTGCAACACAAGTGGAAGGCGAGATTCCAAAACGATCTTTGCAGATCCAAGTCTGCCATCTAAGGTGTGGGCAAAAGCAGTTGCGGTAAAACTTGTAACAGAATCACTTAAGTCGAAAACAGCTTCTGCTTTACCATCTTCAGTGATGATGAAAGGTTTCCAACAAAGGGTTTCAGAGAAATCAGTGCGAAGCTCGGGCCTTTCGCCTTGGGTTCTTTCATGGGCAAATTCACGAACCACCATGGGCGACATTATAAATTGTGCCTGAAGCCTTCGCATGGGAGCGGCGGCAGCAGCAGGCCTTCCCAAGGCGTTTTGCTTGTCATCCTGCAGCGCCTTCTTCATAAGCAAACCAGCTTGGGGCGCCCGTTGCTGTTCCTGATTAATGTTGCGCCGATCTTGATTCTGAACACCGCGCCCTTCAAGCTCTAATCGGTTGAGGTTAAAACCTTTTTGATCAGCATCCAAATTGCCATTTTGATTAGCCATCATTCTGGGCTTGGCTCCGAAATTCCCAGCAATGCCAGGCGCTTGATTTTGCACATTTAAACCGCCCGCAATATTGTCGGCCTTCATTGCTAAAGGCAAAGGAATGGCCGCCATCTCTTTAGCTTCATCCATCATAAGAATGTCCATCTTCATTGCAGCGACAGGCATTGCCCCTGCAGCTTCCATGGCTGGGGCTGGACCATTTTGCATTGCAAATTCTCTGTTGACTTGGATCATTCCCAAAGGAAAAAGCATCAATGCAAGGCCCATCAAACTAAAGCCAAGCCCTGTAACAATTCTGCCTTTTCTACTATAAATCAAGCCATTAATCCCTAGGCCAGCAGCAAGCAAAAGGATCAAAGCGCCAACCATTTTAAAAAGGTTTTCCTTCAAGTTTTTAAAGAAGCTCTTCCAAGCATTTAATTTGCTGATCGCAAGCAACACCGCAGGCGAAGGCTCTGCTGCGTTCTTGGCTTCTAGCGCTTTATCAGCTTCAGCCTGTGCATCGTTTATTTTTTTCTGATACTCGACAAAAATCTTGTCCACGGGCTCCATTGCAAGATCTTTAGATTGGGTGGAAGACTGCCCAATGGTAACGAGTAAATTATCCGCTTCTTCCTTATGAATCTGCCTGAATTTGGAAGGATCTTGTTCAGCAAAGCGGCGCCAACCCTGCGAGCCAAGCAACAAATCTAAAGCCTCGGATGCCCTTGGATGCTCGCCTAGTAAAACGTCGGTGTATTCAAGATCCTGCGATTTTCGAATTTCAGTAGTGAGAAGAAAATGGGTGGGCATGGTGCGTGCGGTTTTTTCGTCCGCCATGGTTAGCACACTACGATCCACAACACCAAGCATGATTATTGAAGAAGCCAATTTGCTAAATTCATCAGAGGTCTCGATTTTCAATTTTACCTTCTGGCCCGGAACATAACTGGCGTGATCGGGGATCAACTTAATTCTGAGTGATTCCGCAGGGGTTCTAAAAAAGAGCCTTTCTGCAACAGGAATTAGCGTTCTAGTCCCAGGAACAGCAAGGCGTTCTTCAAAAACAGTCACCCTGCAAACACCACCAATCGGATCAGAAAGATTAATATCCGCAGAAGTCTTGCCTTGATCCAAATAGATGGATTCCAACAACCGCCCCCTGCAATACACGCCCACCATCAGCCGGGATTTAATGGTTGAATTCACTTCAACCTTAAGGGGTCGGCCTGGTTTGATAATATTATCGACCACACGCAAAACGGTTCCTGCATCTTTAATAGCAGGCAACTTAAAACTACCGGCAATACCTGCGGGACTAGTAATTTTAACTTCATAACTGGCATCTTTTTTCGGAGTCAGCTCAAACTTTCCCAACCCCTGATTGATACCGGACTCTTTTTCATCGGTCAGGGTTTTAACCTGATTCAAAATCTCAACCCCGTTTTCAAAAACAGAAGCAACCACATCTGCTGGCTTACCCAAAGGTGTTCTAGCCTGAAAATAGATTCTGCTTTTAATCCCTTGAATCAAGTCGCCACCCTCAGGGAAAAACTCCATGTCCAGTTTGTTAACAACAACAGGAACAGGCTTCACCAAGGTTTCGGTATTACCACCATCATCAAACACCACAGAAATACTAGCCTGACCTTTTTGAATAACCGCAGGCAACTTAAACTTCAATGCAACTCTTCCCAGAGAATCAGTTTGAAAACGAGCCTGATCAGCATTGGGGTTACCATCCACTCCTATTTGCACACCATCCAAATTAATGGAAGCAAGCACTGACTTACCCGACAAAGGTTTGCCATCCGAGGAAGCAGCTTTGCAGTTGGCGATAACTTCATCGCCCGGCCCGTAAGACCTACGATTAAAATCAAGTTCTTTATTAATATTTGATTTTTGATATCTGTTAACAATGAATTTACGAACCTGATCAGGGAACCGGCCTGACTGATCCTTAACCGTAAGGATGTATTCGCCACCGGGCGCCGTCGGGTCAATCAAGAAAGCACCCGAACCAACGCCTTTCAAGGGTTTACCATCGGGGCCTTTGATTAACTCTGCAGGTTTATCGGGGCGTGAAAGGCCACCACCACCCTGCCCAACGACCTTTTGTTCCTGTGTGGGCGTTGTTAAAACAAAGTTAAGCGCAAAATCTTCGAAGGGTGGCCTTAAGCTAAAGCGCTCTAAAACCAAGGCACGAAAATAAACGGTTTCGCCTGGCTGATACATCGGTTTATCTGTTGAAAGATGCGCAACATAAACAGCCGAAGCAAGCTGTAGGCCCTCCTTGATTTCAAGCTGTGCGCCTGATTCCCTTTTTGCCGAAACGATAAGCGTGGGATTACTCCCAGCCCGCAGTGGCAAATCTGGGGGTACAACAATCTGTAATTGCCCCTGCCTTGTACGCTGGGATGCAACAGGAAATCTGGTGCCTGGATTTGCTTTATCTTCAACGAATGCTTCAACCCGTGCCTCGACAGGCCTGCTCAAATTATCCTGCGTAAGAATCTGGTAGCTGTTGGGGGCCCCAGGCTGCAAGGTCGCTGGCCCTGTCACCAATACTTTAAGCTGCTTTTTTTGAACTTCTTCGATGGCTTGATTTGCCTTGGCCATACCTTCATTCTGCAATTGCACTACAGCTTTGGCTTTTACATTAAAGTTGGATTGAACTCTGGCGGCATATTGCTGGTAGTGCTCGACCACCGTGGAATTGCCTATGAAATCATAAATGCCAATGCCTGCAGGTACGCCAATACCAAGCGTAAGCACCGAAGCAACCGCCCACATCCAGATCCGGGCATTCTGCATACCGGGCACCGCAGATGCACCGTACTGGAGTATTTTTGCCTGCTGTAATTCTTTCGCAACATCTTTAGGTGGAGTAAATTTAACTTCGGGGAACTGGGCCTTCGAAGCTTTCACCAGGATCTCTTTTTGCGACGAGGCCTTCTTTAGCTTTTCGCCACATACCGCGCATTCTGTGCAATGGGAAGAAAGCAAGGATTGATCCTGATCATCGAGCAAGCCATAAAGATATTCGAACAGTTTATCTTCGGTATTACTACAGTTCCACATTTTAGAAATCTCCGGCAAATAATTTGTTGACCGCTAATAAGGATTAAAAATCAGGAAAGGGCCACCTTTAGTTTTTGCAGCGCAGATCGCATCTGCGTTTTGATAGTGCCTACGGGCCGGTTTGCAGTTTCAGCAATTTGCTCATACGTCATTTCAGCATTTTGCCTGAGCAGAAAAACTTCTTTTTCTTCGGGGCGGAGATCCATTAGGGCGGTGCGCAATTGCGCGACCATTTCGTTTTCTTGGAGCGATTCCAATGGGGAAACAGTACTTTTATACATCATGACATCCTCTTCGGGCATTGTTCGTGTTTTTCGCTTCCATGCACTTTTACGCAGATCCTTGGCGGCATTGATTGCCACTTTAAAAATCCACGCTTTTAGATTTAGAACATCAGGCAGGGCATCTTGCTTTTTCCAACACCGTAGAAACGCATCTTGGGCGATATCCTGAGCATCATCTTTATTCCCAAGAATAAACCAAAGGGTACTGGTTAACTCGTCCCTTATTTGATTAAAGGTCGCCAATAACCGCTCGCTATTGGATTGATTAGTATCCAACTTCAATGGTGCACTTCCATCCTCGATAATGCTAGGGCGCTTCATGGTTCACACTCATAAGACGAAGCAGGAAACAAAAAAGTTTTACCGATGGGGCTATGATTTGCGTTTTCCATTCTTCTATCCATGATTACTACGAGAACACTTCAAGCTATAGCCACCACAAAATCTTAATGATTTTAAGTAATTTTAGTTATGACACTAGCACAATCACTTGATTGCAGTTACAATAATTGAATGGATTTTAAAGGTAGAAATCCGTTTCCAAATGGAGTTGGCAATGAGTACCACGCAAGAAACGCTTAAGAGTTTGCTTGAAATTGGTGAAAGCAAAGGATTTGTTACTTTTCAGCAAGTTTTTAATGCTGTTACAAAAGAAAAATCCGACCCCGAACGACTCGACAAATTATTGACCCTGCTCGAAGAGCATGGCATCGAAATCATTGACGATGAAAATGACGATTAATTATCTCTGGCTTGCGCCTTTTGCAATTGATCCAGTAAAAACTGGATCGTTGGACGGTCGGCAGGCGATGAAGATTTAAACGCATATACCACTTCACCTTTTGCATCCAATACGAAATCCCCACCCAATTGAAATAAGTCCTCCTTGGAATAGCCCAAGGATGGTAACCATCCTGTTAATATTCTTCCCATAAACTTCCACAGCACTTTAGGTAACAGAAAATCCTTCCACTGGGCAGAGCCCAATTCGAACACCTTGTATGCTTCTTTTTTAGAATCGCTTAGCAAGGGGAATGGCAAATTCAACTCTTGAGCGAGTTTAGACGCCTCGGCGGGTGAAGAAAAAGTGATTGCGACAACTGTCGCATTAATATCTTTGAACAATGGGTATTGATCACGGATATCGCCCAGATGGGCTCTGCAAAGCACTCAGCCCAAATGCCTGAGAAAAACCAAAAGAATAGGGGCTGGGCCAAAAGATCGCAGCTCCCTGATCTGGTTTTGTGTGTCTTGAAACTTTAACAATAAATGGTTCATTGGGTTCGATCAGGGTAAAACATTGAAATTGAAACTTCCTATTCAACATTATAGCCCCCATCTTCACATGGATAAAACTTAAAACACGAATCTTTGATGCAATCGTTAAAGTTGACACTTTCGTTACGTCGATAAAAACCTTGCAGATACTCCATGCCATTACCTCGATTGAAGAGAAATGGTTTTAAGCGGGAACGGGAAACCCGGGTGCGTTTAAGTTGTAGAAAGGTGTCCGATATGAAAACCAGAAAAAAACACATTGTAGGCGGGTTAATCGCTGCCTTATCTTTAAGCGTGACAGGCTGTATGCCTTTTTCAATGGGGATATTCACCCCTACGCCGGTACCCCCTTGGGTTACTGAACGCATGGAAGAAAAATACACCCATCGGAATGATCACCGAACACCGATTATGCCTCCAATCAAAGAAGGCGCTGCGCCTCCTATTTGCGAAGATGCCCCAGACGATGCACAAGTCATCAGGGCTATGCCACACATGGCACGCGGTTTCCCTTATGTGTATGAAGAGCACAGGGATGATGTTCAAATTGTGACCGAAAGGCTTGTGGATAAAATTGATCCACCAAGATTCTTCCCACTAGTTGGACCCGCACAGCTTCATCATTGCCATTGGAAAGCAACCATCTATTACACCGAAGTCATTGAATCTGGATATCCGTTTCCTGTGAAAATCAAACGCCCCAGAATTCAAGTCGTATACATCGACAAGGATCACTTGCATCTTTATGCAGGAACCCCTGAACTCCAGAAATCTTTCACCAAAGACCTGGCTGGATACTAAACCTAGGATTCGAAATCAGCGAACTTTTGGAGAGACAGACATCATGCGCAAGCCATGGGAATTATCAGCGCAAAGACTTTTAACCTTGAGTGCGTTCGGAATCCTAACAGGGTTTTCTGTTACTGGTTTAACAAATGCAGCAGAACAAACCAAGCCTGGCGTTATCATCGCCTCTGCAAAGTCTGCTGCAGGAAAATCTACTACAGAAAACAAACCTGAAGATTCTATCGCCCTTGCAGAATCCATGCGCATTCACATCGAATTTCTCGCTGATCCGTTGATTTCTACAACGGATATCTCGCCTTCAATTAAAAAGGGCAAAATAATTCTCAATGGCAATGTGAACAACAACACTGTTGCGAATAATGCTGTTGCCCTTGCAAGCAGGCTTACTACCTGCAAGGTGATTAGTGAAATCAGAATCTGGCCTATTTCTTTTAACAAAACCACAAAAGTTCCTGTGGAAACACTTCAGGCCAACACTAATAAAGTAGTCAGCACCGAATTTCAAACCGCTTACCCAAAATTATCCGTTGCTGTTTCTGCGGAAGGTTGCGTAATAGTTTCTGGCCCAGTAATCACCCTCGAAGATAAACTCGAAATTAGCAAACGACTTCGTAAAGTTCCGGGTTGCCAAAGAGTCATCAATAAAATGGCTGTTCAACCCATGCGCATGGGTAACGAAACAGTGACGATGGTAAATAAAGATGGTACCAAGTGGATTATAGGCAAAGATCAAACCACAACTCCCACCCAAGCAATCCAATTGACCCCAACCCCAACTGTAATAACTAACAAAGAAATCACCCAAGCGATCGTATCAACAAAGCCTTCCGACAAAATTGCACCCGCAATAGTACCTGCGCAAAATATCGTGCAATCCCCAAAAACCACCAACAGTAAAGAGCAAAGGCCCAAGGCACTTCCAGAAAGTCTGGTTCCAGTAGTTCCCGTTGCCAAGCCTTTACCCACTCCAGAAAAAACAGTAGATGTATTCTCGACACCAAAACTTCCTATGGATTGGACCTCGAAGAAGAGTGAACATGTTCAAAAAAAGGAACCAGTAAAACCTGCAGAAAGCACTGCGAAAAAAATTGCGCCCGAAGATAAAGCAAAACCAGTCACCAAAACAGTTGAAGCTAAAACAACCAGCACAACCAAAGAAAAAACAGAAGTTTTCCCAAGCTTCCCGAACCTAAACAAGAAACCAGAAAAACCAGAAGCAACTGCCTCTACTCCTATAATTAAAAAAGACATTCCCGTAGTAAAGCAAGCTACACCAGTTACACCGAAGAAAGAATTACCAAAGCTTGCAGATAAAAAAGAACTAGCTGCACCAAAAGTACTAGTTGAAAATGAAACCATAAAAGGCAAAGTAGACACCGTAACAAAAACCGCAGCCCGCACATTCATTCCTGCCCATGATCCAATCGGTTCCTCCCCTGTAAAAGCAGATATGCTTGGTTTCCCCTTGGCAAGAAAAGAAGCCCCCCCCTCTGAAACTCAAAAGCCTTTGCTTACTGATAAAGTACCAACCAGATATGCAACAAACTCTGATAAAGATGGTGACTACAACAGACCCTACCTTGCAACAAGAACTCAGGTTAAGCCCGTTACCAATGAAAACATCGTTGCCGAAAACACAACCTCTGTTGCAAGTAAGCCTGCAGCAAAACAAGATACAATCGCAGATATCAAACCCAGCACACCCATAACTTCACAACCTTTGGTGAAAAAAGAAGCAACTCCTTCCACGACAAAATCTAATACTACTAAAGTGATTGCGACATCGGAAACTCAGGCCTCAACAGTCTCAAACGGCAAAAACAAAACCGTGCCCGCAACTACTGCAAGCAAAAAAGTGGAATCCTCCACAAAGCCTAATATTGCAACAGGCACCATAATTTTTGATTCTGATGAAGGCGATACTAAAACAATCGCAAATTCTAAAACAGCCTTGACCTCGCTCAAAAAACAAGTGGAGCAAGTGTGTGGCAGAAAAGTTTCATCGGTCCAAGTAATCGAAAAGCCCGATGGCTCTAGAGTGCTTTTGATCGATGTAGCTCATGGAAGCAAGCAGGAAGACCTGGCGAAAACCCTGTTCAGCATGCCTGAAATTGCAGAAAACAATGTGACTATTGAATTCATAATCAAATAGATTGTGCAATAACAAATCATTCCCGCAAGATGGAGCGCCTATTCCGAAAGGCGCTCCATCATTTTTTTTCTACCACAACTTTATTTAATACTTTTTGAATTTCCCGCTCTATCTTATCCGCTAGATCTTTAAAAGAATTAATATCATCCATGATGGTTTTCGAATTGAAACGGATAATCCCCCGCTCATCAATCAGAATAAGCATGGGAAGAAATTCTATATCCCATTCCCGATTGATACTGCCCAACCCATCCCAGAATGAAGGCCATGTCATGCCAAACTGCTGCTGGGCTTTCACCAACGCAGTTTTATCTATGTCGGAATTAACACCCAGTAAAACAAAAGGCTTGCCTTCAAATTGCTTGACCAACTGTTTTTCGTAAGGCAAAAGCTCTTTGCAAGGCCCGCACCACGATGCCCAAAAACTTAACAACACCACCTTGCCCTTATACTGGCTCAATTCCATTTTCACCCCCGAAGCATCTTCCGCCTTTATTTCTGGCGCAATGTTTCCAACCCTCACCCCAACAGTCAAAGCCTTCGGTTCCTCTGAACATCCCATAAACAACAGCAACGCTAGCAACCAATATTTACTTTTCATCTCATACCTCTTTTTTCAACTCAAGTGCTTTTACCGCCATCGCTATCATTTTCGATTGAGGCGAACTTTTGGGATACTTCTCCATATCACTCAAACATACCCAAGCCAATTCCTCATAATAATCGGAGGCCCCTTTTCCAGAAACCTCACCCATAAAAACTCTTACCGTTATTTTAAATCGTGTCACCGGATGAATCACTTTGCCTATCTCACGAAACCTTTTTGATTCCACTGATGCATACTTACGGGAAATAATTCCCAACGCTTTCGCTTCAGTCTCACCCTCCTCCGGGGTATCGTGTGGCACTTCCCATAAACCCGCCCACCGTTGCCCAACAGGCCTTTTACCCAATAGAATCCTTTTCTTATTAACCAACACCGTGGCCAATTCTTGGACCTGTGTCACTACTACTTTTTTCTTCTTGATCGGTAACTCTGTTACAAGATCGCTTCGCTTGGCAATGCAAAAAGGGGAAAGAGGACACGAGTTGCACTTGGGGTTAGTCACCGTGCATACCAAAGACCCCACTTCCATCATCGCTTGATTAAATTCTCCGATATCTCTTTCAGGCAATATTTCCTCCGCAGCTTCCCAAAGGAACTTATTTCCCAAAGAGGAATCCACATCGTGTGCTAATGCGAAAAGTCTGGCCAACACACGCTTGGTGTTGGCTTCAAGAATGGGCAACCTAGTATCAAAGGCCTGGGATAAAACTGCGTTTCGAGTGTACCGACCCAAACCAGGCAAACAAGAAAGGGCTTCAGGGGTGTCAGGGAAAACCCCAGCATAATCTGCGATGATCATTTTAGCGGCTTGGTGCATGTGCCTTGCGCGCCTGTAATAACCAAGGCCCTGCCAATGCTTCAATACCTCTTGTTCATCTGCAGCAGCAAGCGCTTCTACCGTCGGAAACGACTTCAAAAACCTTTCGAAATATGGAATCACTGTTGCAACTTGAGTCTGCTGCAACATGATTTCGCTAACCCATATCGCAAAGGGATCTCTGGTTTTTCTCCAGGGAAGGTCTCGTTTTCTTTCCCCAAACCAAAATAATAAAGCTTTTCCCAAAAGCTTTTTAGAAGCAGGCAAAAGAGACGGCTTGGGAAGTATTGTTTCCAGCTTTTCTTTTGCCATGTACTACTTTTTTAAACGGAATTTTGCAAATAATGCTGCCGCTGCATCTGAAGTATTTCCTGTAGGCTTTGGTTTTTCTTCAGGCTTGGCTCCATCCTCAGAAGTTGCTCCCGATCCGCCTGCATCTTTTTCCGCACCCGCCTCGGGTATCGCATCTTTCCACGATGGCTTCGTACCGCTAGGTGCTTTGTCATCATCATCAAACAACAAATCATCCAAATCATCATCATCATCACCCGATGATTTTTTTGGCTCAACTTTTTCACCTGGTTTTGCTACGGGTGCAACTACTGCAGGCTTCGCTGCTGGCACCGCAACTGCGGGCTTCGCCGCTGGCGCTTCAATCTTCACTTCAAAAAGCAAAGGGCCAACTTTCACTTTATCTTTTGGTTTTAGTTCAACTTCTGAGGATATTTTATTGTCATTTACAAAAGTACCTTCAGCACTTCCCAAATCTACAAGAAAAAGTTTCCCCTGTTTAACCAAGAAAGCGCAGTGCTTATCCGAAACACCGGAAGCAGGCTTTAGCTGGCATGAAGGATCTTTTCCAATTCGAAATTCTGCAGCAGTTATGGGAATTTCTTTACCCATCATTTTACCCGCAGTCAAAACAACCAGACTGATTTTCATTACAAAAACCTCGTAAGCCAAATGTCATAATTCGATCATCATCGTACAATCATGCTACATCATTGCATAACATCTCATAAAATGATTATCTATTTTAAGGAAAGAGAGTTTAACAATGCAAAGAAATTCACCCAGTGTTTTAATAATGCTCCTGTGCCTGCTCGCATCTTCAGGCTGTACTGGCAAAAAAAACACCTCAAAAGCAGTAATACCCGCTAATAACCCTACTCTCGTAATTGCATGCCCTGAAGGCATAGCCCATGATGTGCTAAAAGCCCAAGGCTTTGTAGTTTCTAACAGACTTGGCGCAGAGCTAAAAATCATCACCCGAAGTTCAGGCAAAATTCCGGATTCAGCTGAATTAAAAGCCGATATCTGGATCATCAAACCTGAAGAAATTGGGGAATTCTCCCAAGCAAATCTGTTAGCATTCGCCTCCGATTCAATCCAAGAACCGGGCGACAAAATCAATTGGTCCGACTTATTACCCCTCTATCGTGAAAAGCTGTTGATTTGGCAACGAAAAATAGTCGCCCTTCCACTTGCTGGAGAAGCCCGAGTTTGCCTTTATCGAAGTGATTTATTCAACAACCCCACTCATCAAAATGGTTTTAAAACGAAATACAACACCCCTCTGAAACCACCCAACACTTGGCCAGATTACCATAAAATTGCACAGTATTTTTCTGAAGCTAATTTCAATTCAGGCAAAAGCCTGCCCGGTTTATCTTCCTCTGAAGAAGATTTCGAGAAAGATTTTCTGAGTTTTGCTGCTGGCTACACTAGGCAACCCGTCAGCCCCTCCGAAAAAATCACCCCAGAAATCGAGAACGCAGTATTTTCGTTTCAGTATGATTTTCGGACCGGAAAACCATTGATCAACACTACTGGATTTGTCAAAAGCTTAGAGAAATACAAACTATTGCAAAAATTCCGGGCCAACTCCCCCGAGACAGAATCTGGAACTTCCTTCCTACAAGGTAACGCTGCCCTTACCATTGCAGATGCAAGCCTGGTTTACAAAACCCAAAGCAGCCCAGCCCTGAAAGATAAATTCAACATTTGCTCCATCCCTGGCTCCGATGGTTATTATCCTGGTTCATCCACCGAATTCAGACCCTTGCCCATAGGTAACAAAATACCCTACCTAGGCGCTTCCAGTAACCTTGGTTGCGTCAATGCAAAATCCGCATCACAGGAATTAGCCTTCAAATTCTTGATAGAGCTTTCAAGCCCCGAAATCGCAGAGCGCATTTGTGTTGAACCCGCCATTGCAAGTTACACCCGCTATTCCCAATTAGATAAGATAAGACTCGATGCTTTTGGTTTGGATTCCCAACGAACTACAAGCCTGCGCGAAACGATCCGAGCAAATCTTTCCCACACCGACATTAAAAACCCCGCATTGTGCAGCAGGTTGCCTGGCTACCAGCAACGACGAACCATTCTTGTCGAAGAAGTAAAAACTTACCTTAATAGCTCGGGTGGTTCTGCTCAAGAAACGATGAATCAAGTTGCAAAGCGCTGGATGGAAATAGACAAAGCATGGCCTGAAAAAGAGTTCCAAGCTTTGGTGAAACAAAGCGTCGGCCTTATCGCAGACTAGAAAATAAAAGGGGACGAGTCTTTTTTAATGAAAAATTAAAAGTGTCCGGCCAACTTCTTAACTGCCGCGATATGTGGAATACCCAAAAGGGCTTAACAACAAGGGCACATGGTAATGTTCGTCTGTCTTCTCAACCTCAAAGATGATCTCAACCTGAGGAAAGAAAGTCTTGGTTCCCTGCCCCTTGAAATACACCCCTGTCTCATAGACCAGCCGGTAAGTTCCAGCCTGAAGTGGCTTCTTGGTCTGGTAAAGATCCGCTGCACGCCCCTGTAGATCGGTTAAACCCCGCCCCAATTCCTCCCAATTCTTTCCCGCTTGGTATTGTAACACGATTGCTACCCCAGCGGCTGGCTTGCCACTAGCAGTATTCAGCACATGAGTGCTTATGGGAGTACGCTTAACAGAGGGATTATCCACTGACTCTGCAGCATTCAGCAGCGCTGTTAGCAGGAGTGGCAAACTAAAAAGGGCAAAACTAAACCGCTGTGTGATACGCATAACCGCCTCCGCCTTTGCCCTGACGCACGGCATCGGTCACAAAATTTATTCTATTCTTAGATCGCCACTATTATTTAGGCGCCATCAATACCAGCAAATTAATAGGCAAACGCAGACAAAGACTTACTTCAGCTCAGGTAGTTTGATGACGAGGCCCTGATTAAATTCTATCCCTAGTTTTCCTGAGCCAAGAATCATGGTACAACTTTTAGTTCGGTTCAGGAATCTTGGGTGTTGGTTTTTCTTGGAAACGAGCAATAATGACTCACGCCACTTTTCACCCTTTAGTCAACCTTGAAAACACCACTAGCATCAACAGAATGGCCAGACTCTGGCTGAGCGTTTTGTAATGCCGATTTTTTTTTGCATTTATCGTAAACAAACTCAGGATCAAGATCTGCTCCCGCCTCCCATTCAATGGTATCAAAAGCAACTGAAACTTTCCCAAAATTTTTGCAATCCCTAATCCGTTTAAAAACACCAAATCCCAAATAGGGTTTCATATCCAATACACCAAATTCACCGTTACTGAAGGTGATATCAAGCATGAAATCATCTCGTGGAACAACACCTGTTACTGATGGATACATTTTATATCCTCCTATTGCAACGGCTGAATCTTAAAAGGTTCCTCACCATTCATAACTAAATCCCAGTCCTTCATAAGCTCTTCTTGATGCAATTCAGCCCAAGCCAAGACTAACTTTATTTGCTTCCTCGGCAAATCTCCTTTAAAAATCTCGCAAGTCCGAATATCCACTGTAGCTGTATATTCAGCATAATAGACATGAAAATGCGGTGGAGGATGTTCACCAGGTGCAAAATACATTCGAACTACAATCCCATAAAACATCGATATGGTCGGCAAAGTAATCTCCTATTGTACAGCCTTACGCAATTACTTCTCCTTAACCATCATTCAATACTGTTCAGCAAACAGGTGACGCCCAAATTTATATTCTACACCTAAAGTAACTAAGTTTAAGTTAACAAACATCTACTTACTTTTCCACAAAGAAACATTCGCCATTAATTGTCCCCTTGAAAAAACCGCATCTGGATTTTTTTCAATAAAAACAGGAGTGCACCATGGCCATTGCCTCCACGAATTTAGAACTTAATCAATATAAATTAAGCAAAGCGGCGGCGAGCAGTACCATCCGCTGCTGACCCATGATGTCTCAACAAACAGTAATGCGGTCACGGTTTGCTGCAGCGACTTTTTAGCCGCCGTCCTTCTCGGCAACACGCGCTTCCCACCACTCGGGTAGGCCGGGATTGATCCGCTGCCAACCCACGCCATGATACGATGGCTTACGCATCTCGACGACGACCACGACAACTGTCACGAACAACGAAACAGGCACCGTGACCAACCAACCGGGCATCTCAAACGCAATCGTGGTGCCGGCCAAGGAGATGAAGACTCCAGCCCATATCAATTCGAGCGGCCGAGCTATCCGCCCTATGTTGCAGAACAGAAAAAAATGGGCGAGTACAAAAGCGGGGATGAAGCCCCACCACCACACATACATCGACAAAACAATCGCCGATATCGTGCCACCGAAAAGGACGCATACATCAACTACAGAAAGCCGAAAGCCAGGAGCAAAAGCAGCTTGTTTCATTGTAACAGTTCCAATTCTCCATGTTTTCGAGAAGAATATGGTTACTCACTTAGGTTATTGCAATTTGCAAAAGTTAGATACCCATGCACCATTAATACCAGCAAATTAATCGCAGACAAAGACTTACTTCAATCCAGGGAGTTTGATGACGAGGCCCTGATTGAATTCTGTTCCTTGTTTTCCTGTGCCAGCAGAAGTTGCAATACTCAACGCATCAGGATTAATACTCAAGGAATACAACACGCCCGTAGAAACCTCGTGCGCTGCAACAAGCGAACCATCAGCAGGCTTCCATTGCGTAAGTACACCCTTGCCTTTTGGGGCTCCGCCAACTGCAAGCAATTGCTTTCCATCAGGAGTGAAACGAACAGAATAAATCCAGCCTGGATGAGAAGCAGGTTCTTTATCAGAATTAGGAAGCCCCTTGTTAACCAGATTACGAATGAACTTTCCATCTTGAAGATTCCAAAGTTTAATAACCCGATCCCCGCCCGCAGTTGCAAGAATGGTTTGATCCGGACTTATTGCAAGTGAGAAAACACCCTCTTTATGGCCGTTATCTGCCTCTTTTTCTTTGTATGCCTTGATTTCATAAGCCATGGCCCCGGAAGGAATATCCCACGCCTTGATGGAACCCTGCATCGAACAAGAAATCAATCGTTTGCCATCGTTAGCCCAAAGCACACTATAAACAGGCGAAGGTTCGGCCTTGGTGTGGGCATCAATTTCTTTGACCACATTACCCTTGGCAATATCAAAAAGCCGAACTTTGCCATCATGGCAACCAGTGGCAAGCAAAAGCCCCTTAGGATCAAAAGCCACTACATCGACAAAGTTCGGATGACCAAAAGATTTTTGAGGAGCAGCGCCTGCGATCTTCCACTCACTAAAATTGCCTGCTGCATCAGCACTAAAAAGAACTTTGCCTTCCTTGGAAAAAGAAATGGCGTTGGGAATACTACCCATATTAAAGGTCTGAATAACACTACCAAAATCAGGGGCCAAGGGTTGACCTTGTGTAAACGGAATCTGAAGCATCTGAATTGAACCATCTTCGGTACCCACTGCAACAATTTGATCCTTGGCAAAGGTAATGGTTTTAACAACACCTGGAAGTTTAATAGTGCCAATAAGTTTAAGATCGCTGGCTTGAAAAAATCGAACCTCAGGATCTAAGCCTCCCGTTGCAATCACTTGTCCGTTAGGAGAAAGGGCAACAACGCGCACGGCATTGCCTCCTGCTTCGATGGTTTTATCAAGCATGTTCGAACCAAAATTCCAAGAGCGCAGAATTTTATCATCGCAAGCAGCCCAAACAACTTGGCCACCTTGACCAAATGCAAAACTACGAACCGGGAACCCAGTAACCAAAACTTTAGTAACCGCAAGATTATGAAGATAAAGAGAACCATCGGTTCCTACCGCATGAATCGAAGTACCATTCTGGCTGAATGCTACGCCGCCTGCGAACCCTGCCCCTTCAAAGAACTGCTGTTCTCTACCCAACAAAAGATCCCAAGATCGGGCAATGCCATCCATGCAAGTGGTGACAAGTTTGGTTTTATCAGGTGAAAAAGCAACCTTGGCAACATCTTTAGGATGACCCAAAACCCAAAGGTCTTTGCCGTCTTCTGTCTGCCATACACGAACATTCTTGCCACTGGTAACAGCGCATCTTGTACCATCCCTTGATAACACAACATCATTCAAAACATCAACCGCCAAGGCTTTATGTTTGAGGGTTTCCTTAGTGGTGGTGACATCCCACTTATGCGGGATTTTATCTTCGCCAAAAGACCAAATGATATTATCCGCAGCGCCATAAACTGCAGTTTTCACTGGATTCGTTCCAACATCCAACATCTTAACAATACCAATATCATGAGAGGAAAGAGAATCTTTACCCACAACCATGAGGGATCGGGGTTCCAGCAAGAACTGAAGGTTCTTAGCCTGCTCGCCAGCGATTCTAAATATCTCTTTACCCAACGTAACATCATAAACCCTAGCTGATTCAGTTGGTTCTTTTTCAAGAACCATTGCAGCCTGCTTGCCATCCTGAGCCAATTCAAAAGAAGTAACCGGACCAACATTCCACTCGGCCAAAGGTTTATAAATATCTTGAGCAAGATCAGCAACAGCAAGAAAAACAGTTTTGCCATCTTTGCCAATGACTGCAACCGTGGACCCATCTTTTGAAGACTTAATAAACTTCACAGGTACACCAAGCGAATTCTTCTCGGATACCAATTTGCCATCTGCATTTTTCACAAGAATGAGCTTGCCATCCTCGCAACCCAAAACAGAAACATCCTTGTTGATCAAGGGTGCGATCACATTAATGGGAGCAGCAACACGCACCGACCAATTAGCATTAGGGGACCAGCTAAATACGCCTTTATCTTTAACCACAGCTAAAGCCTTGGTATTATCTGAAGACCATGCAACTTCCAAGATAGGATCAACCATTGGCATGTATTCCAAAGTAGTGCCCTCGGATGAAAACAAAGCCATGCCATAGCCTTCGATTAAAGCTAGAATCTTTTTCTCTTCGTTATCAAATGCAAGAGCCAAGGGATTCCCAAACAAAGGAAGCTTTGCAAGAGTTTTCAAATCGTTGGCATCAAGAATGCGAATAGATTTATCAGCCATCGCGAGCAGGATTTTCTTACCCAGAGGAGAAATACGAATCTTATTTAATGGGGCATCAAGAGGTGCAGAGGCAATTGGAGTAAAATCCGAAGCCTTACTTAGCTTCAGGGTTTTATCAGCGCCCAAGGAAAGCAACCCTGCGGGTGAAAACTCGAGCTTTACGACTTCTCCTACATGAACAGGAACCAGCTTTGGTTCAGCTTTACCTTCAGATTCAAGAATGGCAATTTTTCCATCAGCGAGGCCTGCAATGATTTGTTTACCATCATTTCTAACAACCAAGCTTCGCACAGGGGCAGGTAGTTTTACAGGCGGCCTAGTTTCCTTCTTGGTATCAGTTTTGATGATCTGCACCGTATCATTATTTGCAAGAACCATCACTTGTGCATCATGGGAAAAGCTTGCAACATTAAACGGTGTTGCAGGCTTGGGAATCACTCGGCCTTTATCGGTAGAACCGATGGCATTGCCTGTTTTAATAGAGCCATCGGGAAGAATCATCCAGAGGTTTTTAGAAAAGGCTTCGACAAAAACAGCACTGGGGCCGGCCTCTGCAGTTCCTGCCTTGCTTGCGGAAGGTATGGTTTTCCAACTACGAACAAAACCATCATCGCCTGCAGTTAAAATCATTCCAGCAGGGTTGGCAAACGCAGAGAGCTTGGTTTTATGAGCTTGAATCAGCACATCTTTCTTCTCCGCATTTTGCAGCAATATGCTGCCATCTGCAAACCCAACATAAGCAGATTTATCCCCATCGCCTGGCAAAATCGCCAAGGGAGTGTCCTTAAGTGCAGCACCAATGTTTATAGGTGTAGCCGTGGCACCGAGGCCATTCATACGGATTTGTTTACCCGCACCGGCCCACATCCATTTTTTACCATCTTGGCTAGAAACACCGACTAGAGGAACTTCTTGCAAAGGTGAAGGGGCAGTTGAAGCAGTTGCAGGCACCTGCCAAATTTTCATTACTCCTGTTTTTCCCAAGGACATGAATTGGCTGGATTGGGGGGCAAATTCTAAAGCAGCAATACCTTCAGGGTGAACAATCTTACTAGAAATTAATTTTCCATCTGCAACCGACCAAACATTGGCAATACCTTTATCATTACCTGCAACAACCCACTTCTTATCAGAACTCAAAGAGATTTTGTTAAGGCCTGCAAACTTGGTATCAATATCGCGGGAAGTTTTAAAGCCTTCACCCGAATTGATTTTAATCAATGCATCCTTGGAAGCGGTTGCAATCATCGAGCCATCGTTGGAAATAGCAAAGGAAATCACAGGTGATGCGTGTTTTTTATCATTGGAAGAAGATTCTTTTGTAAGCAGGTTCCAAGATTTGATGGAGCCATCTTCCCCAGAAGAAATTGCTCCGCCATCTTTAGAAAGGACGGAAGTCACAGAACCAACATGTGCACCAATCACCAGGCCAGCTTTGCCATCAGCGACATTCCAAGTGCGCAAGGTACCATCGGCGCCGCCGGAGACAAGTTGCAAGCCGTTGTTAACAAAGGCCAGGGAAGTAACAGGGCCTTGATGCCCTTTCAAAACAACCGGATCTTTAAAAACTTCTTTAGGGTCTGCGATTTTCCACAAGCGAATGCTACCATCTTTAAGACCCGCAGCAGCTTTGGTCCCATCGGGTGTAGATACTGTGGAATAAACCGACTCGCCGAGCGCCCATTTTTTGAGGGGATCAGACATCGGATAATCCCAAATGTTTGCCGTATTGTCTGAACTACCGGAAGCAATAAGCAAGCCATCGGGGCTAACTGCAACATTAAGAACCATTTGTTTATGGCCTTGGGGGCCGGTAAGTGTTCGGATTTCTTTACCCGTGTTGGCATCCCAAACCTTGACGGTTTTATCAAAGCTACCAGTGACAATTTGTTTGCCATTGGGGCTGAATACCAGAGAGTAAATGGTTTCGGTATGCCCCTTCAAAACATTGGAAGGGTTGGGAATCGAAGGAGCTTGCCCCTCGCACCAAGTACCCACCATCAATGCCAATAAAACGACAGGGGCCCATCTGCAAGCAATCGAATTAGCAGTGGTAAAAAAGAAGAAACCCGATCGATTATTGGTATACATCTTAAACTCCGGAATGATCAACTAAAACCTATAGGTATGCAAATTAAGTTTCGCACCTTGGAAGGGCCATGTCAACAAAGTAGAAGGGTAAATCATTTGATCAAAGGTGCAATGATCTTTGACTGAAACCCAATCTCATGATGGATGGAATTATTCGCAATCTTAGCGTTAGCGGGAAAATCAACAGTGAGAGGTTCACCGGTATTAGGGTTGGGTTCATAAAAAGGGGCGCCCGTGCTTGCTATAGTCACCCTTATTTTATGGCCTTTATTAAACTTCATGCTTAATGATCCAACATCAAACGCAACTTTAGCAACCTTCCCTTTTTCTAAAAACACCTCTTTATCATAACCCTCACGATAACGAAGCCTACGAACATAATCGATGATCAGCATCGATCTGCCATCGGGATAGACATCACTCACCCTAACAATAAGGTCGGTATCCAAAGCATCAGAAGAGAGAAACATTTCAGCTTGAACTTTACCCGTCCACTCCACAGGCGCATCGAGTATTTCCGTAGTAAAAGTTTTAACCTGATCCTGCGATTCAAAAGTTCGGGCATCAATCCCACCGGGAAAACCTTTTGCAGGAATAGTCGCAGGCTTGATGGGATCTGCAATAAAATCAGTTTTACCGGATTTAATCGTGGTAGGATTTAAGCCAAGCTTCCCACCAGCGCTGAGATAATAGGAAGTGGGTATAGACTTTAAAGGCCAGTCGGCAGATTCTTTCCAAACATTACCTGGAGCATCTTTTTCCCCCACCGCACCCATCACATAATACTTGACTGCAACATCTTTTTCCACGCCGTTAGCCACACCCTTTAAGTAATGATCAAACCAACGAATCATATGGTCATCCATAAAAAACTTAGAGTTGTCAGGATAGACCATCTCATTTGTTTTGTTGGTTTCCTTGAATCTGCCATGCAACCAAGGGCCGATCAAAAGTTGCTGTGCCCCTCTAGAATTAGGTCCACCCTGATGCTGGCGACCAACATAACTATCGATGGAACCAACAGACATAAAATCATACCAACTCCCAACCGTGAAGCAGGGCACATTCATTTTCGAAAAATGTTTGGAGCAATCTTCATCCGCCCAATAGGCATCATAAGTAGGATGTTTGAACCATTCTTTAAGCAACTGCATGTTATCTTCGGGGTTTCCTGGAACCGTGTTCATGGTTTTGAACCGGGTAGGCCGAGTAGTGCCGCCAATTCTGTAACCTTCATGAAAAAGGCTAAGGCCCGTATCGATCATATACTGGCAAACAAGATGCGGAGGCTGTGTAACAGCGAGAAAATTCTGAGCAAAACCAGCCTGCGAACTACCAAGCGTTCCGACTTTCCCCGTGCTAAAAGGCTGCTTTGCAAGCCATTCCACGGTATCGTAACCATCCTTTAGTTCGCCCCACCCTAACGCTCTATAACCAACCCAAGTTCCTTCGGAAAGATGACTGCCACGAAAATTCTGAACTACCACCACATACCCTGCATTGATAAGTTTTTCGTAACTTTTCCGAACCGAAGGAGATTTGATATCGGCATACCGTTGTTCATAAAGCACAGGCCAAGGGCCCTTGCCTTCTGGAGCAAAAAGATACGCAGAGAGTTTTTTTCCATCCCGCATGGGGATCATTAAATGCTCATCGCCAGCCCGTACGATTCCATGGCTCATGAGCAGCGAAAAAAGCCACAAAGCAATTCCAAAAGCATTTATTCTAAACATCACAAATCTCCTCAATACTATTTAGTTACGGGATTAAGCATTGCGCCAGCGGGATCAATAAGCTTCAATTTTCCACCCAGTTGCGCATAGCATTCAGGTAGGTCAAAAGAATCCAAAACATTGGGCAGCATGGATGACAAAGGCCAATCATAGCATTCAGAGCACGCAAGTTCTTTGTAGGAACTCAACGCATTCTTAAGGGTGACCTGTTTGATTTTAGGAGTAAGCATTGCTGCAAAAAGGGCAGGCAGGGTTCCCCATCCCTTTGCAGTAAGATGCACTTCCGTAAAGCCATTGCCTTTAAGCCAATCTAAAACACCCATCACATCTAAAACCTTCTGGCCAAGATAGGGTGAATCAAGCATCATGGAATGAACCGCATTGAAATAATCATTGCCATAGGGCACAAGAAATTGGTTAACGCCACAAGTATCGGGTCTGGATTCGCCTATGCCACGAACATCACAAGTAAAGAATTCAGATTCGGGTTCAGCTTTTAAAAGATCGCGAATGAAAGGCTCCTTGCGCAATTCATCAGCAGCGGAATGATGCGCAATATAAAGGACTGCGCGCTTGGTATTTTTAGGCGGCCTAGAATCGTGGGGTTTGTCTGAAAGCCTGTATACCAAGGCAAAAACTTCAGGCTCAGTTTCAATTGCATAAACATTGGCAATCGGTTTAGGGAAGTCTTTATCCCGAATACTGCGCAAAATTCTGGAATCAGGGTCGGAAATACCCTTGGGCATTTTCAAAATAGATTTGATGCGGGTGGTCAACTCCGCAACGCCCTTTTTACTTGCTCCAACCAAGGCCTTCGCCTTCTGATCCGTAAACGAAAATAACGATCGTGAACCAAACTTGGCTACCTGCCCTTCAGGCGTACACCAAAGCGTTTCATCCTTCTCGACAACCACCTTAGGTTCTTTTTGCAAATCCGATATCTTCGTAACACCATTAAACCACTGATACATGGCTTCGCGGTTTTCAACAGAATACCCATGTTCGGTTGGGCCGGTATGTAGCTTGATGTTTTCAGGCGCACCCAAAAGAGTGTATAGCTTCTTCAGTTTTTCGTATGCTTCCTCAGAGCCCCTTACATCAAAGAAATCTTTTTCCTTGGCAAGAATAACAATGGGTTTGGGTGCAAGCGCAGCAAGAAAATCAGCATGATCGAGGTTTAGCGCCAGCACTTTAGGCGGGCACTGTTCAGAATCTGCAGGGAGTTCGTTTTCGAAATTACGCCTGAAGGTGGTGACAAAACACGCAGGCGCAGCCATCGTCCACCGTTGCTCTAATCCACACAGCCAAGTAGTCATGGTACCACCGCCCGAATTTCCGGTTACCCCAACCTTGGTTGGATCAACTTCAGGCCGGGTCAGCAAATAATCAAGTGCGCGAATACCATCCCAAGCACGCCATGTCCCAAAGAATTCGCCCACCAAAAGTTGTTGATTCCCACCATGCATATGTTCACCCACACCAATCCTTGGCCGTTTACTTTGTTCAACATGGCCATACTGAACTCTTTCGCCCTGCCCGATCGGATCAAATATAAGAACCACATACCCCATCATTGCAAGCCCTTGGCAAAAAGCCTGATAGGCATCTGCAGCTTTTCCATTGCTGGAATGCCCACAAGAAGCAACCACGCCAGGTAACGGATGTTTTTTACCCTTGGGAAGATAAAGGTTGGCACTAACAAGGAAATTAGGACGGCTTTCAAAAAGCACTTTCTCGATGGTATAGCCATCCCTTTCCACTTTGCCAGTAACCCGCGCATTCAAAGGGGTTTTTGTAGGAAACGCACCAAAGCAAGATTGGATTTTCTTGCGCACAGAAAGCACATACTGTTGCGCATCTTCTTTGGATTGAAGACGATTGATACCTTCAAGATTTGCGCGATCACTTTCCCTAACCCGCCTGCCCAGATAATCATGCACCATCCTCGGAAAATGATTGTATTGCGGTGGATTATTCTGCGCAGATACCAAGGCAGTTGTTCCCGTTGCAAGCAAGCCCGATTGCAATGCAACCAACTCCATAAGGTTACGCCTGCTTAACAATGAGAGATCATTCAATAGCATAATCCACATCCTTTTATTTATCTGCGAGGTGAAAAAGTACAGCCGCACCCATGGTTCGTACACCTGTTTTTATCACAGTTGCGTAATCTGGAAAGTAAGAATCTGAATGGGTAACAGCAAGCGGTTTACCCCCTTGCTTGGCAAGTGCCACTGCTTTAGGATCTGCAGACCCAAGGAAATAATAAAAACCAGGCACACCCGCCCGAACAAACTGGCTGAAATCCTCACCGCCTAGGCTCATCGGGCGCTCGTGAACTTTATCTTTACCCAAAAGCGATTCAAAAACCTTGACGGTTTTCGTGGTTAATTCAGCATCGTTGATCAACTCTGGCGTGAATTCAGATGCGTTCAATCTAACCACCGGTTCAGGCGCACCCGCACCAAGCGATGCAGCCTGAGCCACTCGCTCGATGGCACTCAAGATATTAATTCGCGAAGCATTACGCACAGTTCTTACCGTCAATTCTAATTTTACTTCAGCAGGAATAATATTATGTTTTGTTCCACCATGAATGGAACCAACCGTAATAACTGCAGGATCTAATGGGTCGCGTTCTCGACTGATGATCAATTGCAAATCTCGCACAACCCGAGCAGCAATCACAATGGGATCGATTGCCTTATCGGGGAATGCACCATGTCCACCTTTTCCTTTGATGATAATTTCAACCGAATCTACATTCGCTTGCATGGGCCCTGCCCTGTAATTAACATGGCCAAAGGGAAACCTACCATCGCAATGAAGTGCAAGCGCAAGGTCAGGCTTGGGAAACTTGGTGAACAGCCCATCAACAAGCATTGCACGAGCGCCTCTCCCTGTTTCCTCCGCAGGTTGGCCCACCAAAAGAATCGTTCCTCGCCATTGATCTTTCATCTTTCCAAGAACCGAAGCCACACCAGCAAGGCAGGTGATATTGATATCATGGCCACAAGCATGCATCACCCCGACCAAGTTCCCGTTATCATCTCGCACTTGAACTTTGCTGGCATAAGGGAGCCCGGTTTTTTCGATAAGTGGAAGGGCATCCATATCCGCCCTGATCATAAGCACTCGGCCTTTACCATTCTTTAAAACCCCGACCACACCATGGCCACCAATACCTTCATGAACTTCGCACCCCGCAATTTTTAAAGCGTTTGCAAGCCTTTTAGAAGTAAGAACTTCC
>CALARU010000359.1 GCA_937888715.1 uncultured Planctomycetaceae bacterium
GGCCCTGATACTCGGAGTAGAACTGGCGCATGTACCAGAGGTTCTGCGCCGAGAAGCCGTTGCGACCAGGGAACTCCGCCTGCAGGTCATTTGCGAGCGACTGCACCACGGATTTGCCCCAGCCGAGTACTTCTTGTTTCTGGTGAATGGACTCGCCAAGATCCCAGTAGAGAGACAATAGCTCGTTGTTGACGGCCCGGAACGCTTGATACTGCGCCTGCCGGATGCGTGTCTTGATTTCGACAAGAAAGCCCAGGTAGTCGTTAGCGGAAAGTTCATTCATAATAATTCTCGGATGTTGCCCAGCACTTCTGCAGATAGAACTAAAGGGCTATTAGCACCCCATAATAACCGGAAAAGGGCCCGATAAACCCTAAAGAGACGCTAGAGATTCGGCAATTTTCATGCGTATAAGCTATCATTATATTGTTATTTTAATAATAACAATATCCTAATAATTTGTCTTTTTGCAAGTGACAATAAGCAAGTGTTTGCAAGTGCGATGAGTGCAATGCAGATTTAGACGGTCTCAAAATGTGGGCTAATGGGCGGTCTTTAATTTCCTAAGCCGTAAGCGAACATGAGTAATGATGCCTACATGGATCAGGATGCCAATGGCGAGGCCGAGGGCGTGGTATTCCCAAGTGCAGCCCGTGGTATTATTCAATTCGTAAGCGCACCAACCGCCTAGGGGCAGAAACAAAAGTAACCCGGTTGCGAGGCCTGGGTTGTAGGAGCGCAATAAGATGGCTTGTAAAAGGTGGACAAGCGCGTTGGTGATGGAAAGATATGCTGCGATCAAGCCGAAAAAGGGGGCTATAAATACTGCAAGATAAATGGCAACGAGGTCGGTGCCCCAAACGAAAACCGAGTTGATGATGAAGGCGGCACCTGGAGTTAAGACTTCGAAACCCTGCCCAATAACTTGATTGAATAGATTGCGGAAGCGGTTTTCATAATGTTCTTCAAACTGGTGGATCAGATAGATGGGCAATTGAATGCAGATAAGGAAGAAAAGAACCCCGATCTTAGGGAGTAAGCCAAGAAGTAGAAGGGTGGTAAGAATTCCCGAAAACAAGGCTGCCTGGGGCCATTGCCAATCAGTGACGAGCCAATGCCAAGGTTTTTTAATGGGATTCATAGTGTTTCTATTGTTAATAGGGTGTCAGCAGCAAGTAAAACCTACCTAACCCTTAATTTATGTTGGCGTTAGGTCGATAAATGCAGTAGAATGTTATTAGATTTGAAGTATAGTTTTAACCTGCCTTGCGGTCAATTTGACTTCTCTCCTGAATTATGGTGCAGCTTTGAGAATAACCAGATTAAAAGCTAAAGAATTTGTTTCAATTGCAACGCTGTTTGTGATGAGTTTCTTCAGCTTTGTAGGCCATGCCGCTGCCCAAGATTCCATCACTATTCTTTCACCTGGTAAAACGATTGAGTTAAAAGATGCCTTTGCGGGCTGGCAGATCATTGCCAACGCTGGGCAAGCCGATGTTACCAGAGTTGCCAATTATAAAAGTACCAATCCCAAAGTTGCTCGGGTTGATGAAAAAGGCTTTGTCGAACCGGTTGGCGATGGCCAAGCTACGATTCATGTAACGCATCAAGGTAAAATCCTTGATGTGCCTGTTGAAGTATCTGGCGTCAGCAATGGTAGGCCGATTGATTTTCGCACAGAAATAGTTCCCCTTTTAAGCAAGCTTGGATGTAACGCAGGCGGTTGCCATGGTAAGGCGAGTGGGCAAAATGGATTCAAGCTTTCGCTGTTTGGCTTCGATGCAGATTTTGATTTCGAAAGCATTGTGAACGAAGGCCGTGGGAGAAGGGTTTTTCCTGCCAACCCAGAGATGAGTTTGTTTATCCAAAAAGCTTCGGGTCAGATGCCTCATGGCGGTGGTAAAAGGTTGGTCCCAAACTCCAACGATTACCAAATTGTAAAGCGCTGGATCGCAGTAGGCACCCCTCCCGTTGCTAAGAATGTTCCGATCGTAAAACGCATTCAGATGGTTCCCAATGATCGCATTTACAAGCATGGTGATACTCAGCAAGTTGCAGTAATAGCAGAGTACACGGATGGATCTTTCCGCGATGTTACCAGGCAGAGCGAATTTGCAAGCAACCTTGATGTGATTGCTGTTGCGGATGCTACGGGTTTTATCAAAGCGGGCAAACTGAGTGGCGAAGCTGCGGTCATGGGCAGGCACATGGGCCATGTAGCTGTAACCCGTGTTTTAGTGCCCCATGGCGAAGCATTGAAAGAACTCCCTGGCTTTAAGCCGACATCCCAGATTGATCTGCTTGCAATTGCCAAATGGAAAAAGCTGGGTCTTCAGCCCACCCCTGTTTGTGATGATGCAACCTTCATCCGCAGGATAAGTGTTGATCTTTGTGGCAGATTGCCCACGCTGGAAGAGGCAACCGCATTTGCCAAAGATACTGATACCAACAAAAGAGCAAAGCTTGTTGATACTCTTTTGGATTCATCTGATTACCCAGCATATTTCGCAATGAAGTGGGGCAGTATTTTAAGGAACTCGAGTCATGCGGGTTCTGATCGGGCCTCGTATGCTTTTCATA
>CALARU010000360.1 GCA_937888715.1 uncultured Planctomycetaceae bacterium
GCATAATAAATGTAACCATTAGTATATCCTGCAACGAAAGTACTTTTGTGGGGAGACATCTTTTTAATGTTCAACCCAATCTGCACTGTCAACTCTCCTGGAAATGTCACCATCACAAAATCCCCAATTCGCAAACCCATCACCTCTACATCGATGATTCGTTTCCCTGAAGCAATGTTCTTCGCCTGGTTTTTCTTCAATAATGCAAGATTCGTTTGCACCCGGGTAAGCTCTTCCATCACATGAATGTTGGCAAGATACTTCTTCATGTTTTTCCGGTTCTCCGCATCCAGCTTTTCAAGATCATTTCTTCCAAGCATTTTCTCATGAAGATAGTGCTGCGAAAAATACGAAGGGAACTCCTCGGAATTGTTGTACTTCACCATCAAGGGAAGGAATGTTTTAAAGTTCAAGTTATTGGCACCAAGCGATTGCAGCAATTTTTGCTGCTCTGCCTGAAGAGATTCGATGCGCCCTGATAACTCTGCCCGGGGCAATGAAATCGTTTCATTGATCACCTTGAACGCAACATCGGGTTTGCATTTGATTTGTTTCAACCCCCGCATCGTACTGATGCCCAACATGTTTCCCAAAGGTTCAGCATCGGGTGGATAAGCAACATCCTTGTAAAGCACGGGGTTGATATCACCCCCGCAGCCTTGGATAAAAAAGGCCATCGCTCCATCGCCCAGGCAATCTTCAATCACTTTCGAAGAATATCCCGTAAGGTCTGCAGTATTTCCACCACTGGGAACACCCTGAATCGGATGGCATGCAAAGTTGTAAAGCACAGCAAGCGCCTTGCCATTCTTTTGATCTAATCGCAATATTCCTATCTGCGGATCAACCGGGCCAACACTTGCAACTTCAGAATCCGGAGGTAGCGAATAAGCCCTGCGCATATCCGCATCTTTACCATTCTTCAGCTTTACCCTGCGATTTTCCATAATCCTATTTTCAAATCCAATGCCACTGCCCACATCAACTTCCACCAAGTTTTTCATCGCCTCCCGCACCGCCTTCACCGTTCTTTCCTCTACATCCTGGCAAACAATTCCATGGCAATGGCTCGCGTTCACCATCACATTTAATGGTAAAATATTGAACTCTTTCTTCAACTGCTCTCTCACTGTTGAAAGATAGGTTTTCTTAATCGAACCTATTTCTTCAATCGCAACTGCATCCACGGTAATGATCACCGCAGTTGCTGCAGCATCCTGCAACACCAAGGCTTTCACATACAAAGTGTCATTTTTCAATGCAACCTTGCTGGTTATATCTTCCCTGCCTACCCCAGCTTTTAACTGCCCCGCCCTTGCCTCTGTATTTAAAACCATCCATGCAATAACTATCAGCAATATCCTTGTTAAGGACTGAAGACTAATAATTTTAACGAGCTTAAAACTTGTAATCATGGAGTCACCCTGATATTTCGATAGTTAAAAGACTATATGCCTCATACATCCTAAACGATAAAAACGAACGGATTCTATTATATTTGCAGAAAAGTAATGCAATAGAACAGAATGGTTAGGAGCCTTTTATTACTTGATCTAAACCCATTCGTGGGGTATTATTGTTCTATTAAGCAAGCTTCGTACCCTCCCACCTGGATGAATTCATGCTTTCCATCTTTGGTAACTACAATCAAAAATCAAGCCGAAGGCATTTTCTCACCGCAGGCGCAATGGGCCTTTCAGGATTATCCCTCGTCGATCTACTCAAAG
>CALARU010000361.1 GCA_937888715.1 uncultured Planctomycetaceae bacterium
AATTCTGCCAGGCTAAACCCTGAGATCTTCGATGCTTCTCTAAAATTGTTTTTTTCGAGTTCTATCAAAGCTTGTTCCGTAACTTGTTTCAGCCTTTTACTCTTTTCGTTCGCTTCGACAAAAACCTCATAAATATCAACAGGCTCAACTACATTTACCACGGTCGTTTTACAAACCCTACGCGTGAGGAAAGTATCATCTAGTAATTTCTTGGTGGCACCAGTAATCAAAAGGTAACTGCGTAGATATTTTGTAAGCCCTTCAACCCTGCTTGCCAGATTCACTGCAGGGCCCAGCGGGCCATATTTAAATTTTATCGATGACCCGGTGTTTCCCACCCAAGTTTTACCAGAATTAATACCAATCCCCAAGGCAAGCGGTTCGCCAATTTGCTTACTCCACTTTTCATTGATCAGGGGAATTTGCATTTGCATTTTTTGAGCTGCAATTACGCACCGCTTTGCATGATCTGGTTGATGCCCGGGCGCACCCCACATTGCAAGCATGCCATCACCGAGGTAATCCACTAAAACCCCGGATTGATCTTGAACACATTTAGAAAGCGCATCAAAAATAGCGCTCATCAATTTATTGGTACCTTCGGGCCCAATGCGTTCGCTAATCCTGCTAAAACCTCTTAAATCGCAAAACAATAATGTTGCGTCCGCTTCTTTTCCATGAAGCAAGGTAGGTTCCAAGGCAAGTTGCCTAGCCAACTCAGGAGTAAAGAATTGTTCGAATTGCACCCGAGCCTGCACAGCCTCTTTTTCATGCGTTTGGCGAACTAAGCCGGTGGATAATCCACAAGCAAGCATATCTACTAAAAGGCCTTCGATAATAGCAGAGCGGCGCTCATGCCCGGTGGGGGATCTTTCACCATACAGGACACCAAGAAAATTACCTTTAGAATCCATGATAGGTGCAGCCACCACAGCCATGGCTCCTAGATTAGTTTTCCCGACTTTAATTTCGCCAGTATGCCAAATTGTCTTTTTAAATTCAGAAAGCCTTTTCACAATGTTTTTGTTTGGCTCCCAGTTTTTAATATTAAAAAACTCTGGAGGATGAGCGGTTGCAACTTTCAAATTTCCGGGTGTCCCGAGTAAAACCCGCCCAGACTCAAGACCCACAATATCAACTAGGGCAACTGCAGCTTCCTTTATAAAATCTTGGCTTCCAATAGTTCCTTGAAGGACTTGCATGGTCATTTGCAACCAGTTGACAATATCAATAAACTCCGCATCGGTAACATTGGCAAGCTTGTTGGATTGCTCAAGAATGGTGGCATGACCGCTGATGGAATCAGTGATGGAATGAAAAATCTCGACTTCTTCTACTGGAATATTTTGAGAATCAGCATGGATCTTGAACAACAAGGTATGCAAAGCAAAAGAACAAGGAATGGATTTTTCAACAACCTGATTGGGCTCAAGCATGGTTTCAACATCAAGTTGCCAAGGTTTTTTCGAAGTATTGGTCAGCCGTAAGGTTTTAGCGTTTAACAATTCAAGGGTGATTTGCCTTCTGCTGAAGGATGCCTCTGCCAAGGGTGCGACAACCAATCGGTCAAATCCATTTTCACCCGAACCTTGGATGAACGCAATGGGATTGGGTTCGCCAATGCGCTGCCTGCCTATTTCCAAGGAACCTAAAACATCCATGCTCCAGATAGTGCCATCTTTCTGATGAATTTCCAATGTACTCAACGAAACATCTCCGGTTAGTAAAAGGCCCAACAATCAATTATGGATCGGGAATTTTTTCAAACAAGCATAAAGTCTTTATATCAGCTAATCTGAGACATTATCTGCCAGAAAATCTAATATTAATTTCCAAACAAAAACACAAAGCTTAGAAAAAGCGTTGTTTTACAGCTACTAAATAAGCCATTTGAAAATTTTTCAAAACTTTGAAAGTAATTCAATCCCATATTGACAGTTATTACAAACAGGGTATCTCAGCCCTCACTTAAGTCGCTCGAACGGTTTGCAGCAAACGGGTTGGGGAACCCAAAGCTAAGAACCAAACGAGGCAGGTGAAAACCTGAAAAACGAAGGCCTAAGAATCTGGGCAAGGATTGCTCAGATCATCGACCAAGGGCTTGCTTGATAATCCAGCAAAGCGAAATGGTCGGTGAAAAAGTTAATGGGGTGCTTCGTGCAAACGAAACATTTTAAAATTGGGGGTTAATGGCAGACACACTGGACTAGTTCCGTCCAGATTCGCCGGGGATTAATGCGCTGAGGAGAAAAAGATTGATCAGATGCAGGCGTGAAAGCGCCAACAGCCGGGGGGCTGGGCAACAACCAATCTTTAACAACAATTATAAAGTCTTAAAAGATCTTATAATTAACCTTATTCAAACCATTCTCCGCCGAGTTTTTTCACGAGAAAAGATGTCAAGCCACTTTCACTCGGATGCTACTGAATTAAGGGGATAAACATGGAAGAAATCAATAAAAACCTGACTTGCAACAACGAAGAAACCATAGCGACAGAAGTGACTCCAGATAAGATGCAGGTTTGGCACGACTTCAGAAAAAACCCATGCGATGAAATGAGAAATCAACTCATTGAAAAATATCTCCACCTTGTTAAATACAATGCTGAAAGAATCTGGGCGCGTCTGCCCGATGGCGTAGAACTTGATGATCTTATTAGTGCAGGGGTTTTTGGTTTGATGGATGCCATCAGTGCCTTTGATACCGAACGAGGCGTAAAATTCGAAACCTATTGTGTACCCCGTATCCGTGGCGCAATGCTTGACGAACTTCGCTCGATGGACTGGGTTCCACGATTGGTTCGCAGCAAGGCCAGCAAAATGGAAGAAGCTAGGAAATCGCTTGAAGCTTTGTTGGGCCGGGCTCCATTGCCTGAAGAAATGGCTGAAAAAATGGGCGTTCCCCTCGAAGAATTCCACAAGTTGCAAGGCGAATCCACTGCAGTTAGCCAGGTCAGCCTTAACAAAAAATGGTATGAAACCGACAGCTACAAAGATGTTCGTGAAATCGATATCGTTGAAGATAAACGAGCTGAAGACCCTACCAAGAAAATTCAAAACCGCGATTTGATGAAAATGGTTACCAGGGGCCTTAATCGTAATGAACGCCTCATTATCATTCTTTATTATTATGAAGACATGACCATGAAAGAAATTGGCGCAACTCTTGATCTTAGCGAATCACGCGTAAGCCAGATGCACTCTAGCATTGTTAGCAGGTTGCAAACCCAACTCACCGACAGACGGGTTGAATTCAGCTTCTAATTAAAAATCATCCAAAAGAAGCAGGAGTGGGGAATTAATCCCTGCTCCTGCTTCTTTTTCCATTTCTGCCCAAGATCTCCTATAATAGATGGATCGGTACAGGATCCGTTTGCTTTTGTGGAGGTTTTCCGAATGAGTGGTAATCAGTTCAAAATTCTTATCGCGGATGATAATCCCCAAGGTGCAGAACTTCTTGAAGCCTACCTTGCGGACACCGATTTTTTGGTAAAAACTGCAGGTGATGGCGAACAAACCCTTAAAATCGTTTCTGAATGGAATCCTGATTTAATACTTTTAGATATAATGATGCCTAGGATGAGTGGTTTTGAAGTTTGCAAACGGCTTAGAAGCAATGCCGAGACGAAAACCATACCTGTTATCATGGTAACTGCGTTAGATCAGCTTGCAGATGTGGAACGCGCAGTCGATGCAGGGACTGATGATTTTATTTCCAAACCCATCAAACAAAACGAGCTTTTGCTTCGCATTAATGCTCTTTTAAAGGCTAGGCACTCTGCCAACGACCTGGCCCGTACCCTTACTTATCTGGAGGCACTACAGCAAAGCGGAATTCAATCCCCCGCCCGCTAGTACCACAAGCAACATGTCATTACCAAAAATCATATTGAAACAAGGCAAAGCAAAGCCTTTTTATAGAAGGCATCCCTGGGTTTTTGCAGGCGCAATTTCCAAAACAGAAAATTCTCCAACAGATGGTGCAGAAGTTGAAGTCTTTTCCTCTGAAGGCAACTTTATTGCACGCGGACTATATAACAGCCAAAGTAAAATCCAAGTGCGACTTTATACTTGGAACTTAGATCAACCTTTGGACAAAGATTTCTTCAAATCTAAATTCCAAAATGCAATCAAGTTGCGAAACGATCTTGGCCTTAACAATAACGAGGTCGGTTGCAGATTGGTTTTTAGTGAAGCAGATGGCCTTTCCGGACTTTGCGTTGACAAATATGGTAAATGGCTTGTGATGCAATTCACCTCGCTCGCAATGGCCAACCGCAGGGAAATGTTTGCAGATATCCTGCAGGAATTAATCAACCCCGAGGGCATTTATCTGCGAACGGAAAAGGGCATCGGCAAACTAGAAGGCATTTCCCTTCAGGATGAAATTTGCAGAGGGACTCCTCCCGAAGGAACCATACCCATCCAAGAACATGGCCTCCAATTCATGGTTAACCTCACTGAAGGACAAAAAACCGGCTATTATCTTGACCAACGTGATAACCGCTTAGAAGCTGCAAAGCTTGCGAAAGGTAGGAAGGTCCTTGATGTCTTTTGTTATGGGGGCGGTTTTTCCCTGCATGCTTTAAAGCATGGGGCGATTGAAACAGTAGGAATCGATCAATCGGCATCAGCGCTTCATCTCGCAGCGGATAATGCCAAGCGAAACAATCTGGGCCCAAGCAGGTGGATTTTGGGTAGTGCCTTTGAAACTTTGGCCGAATTGGTTAAAACAGGCGAAAAATTTGGTGTCGTTGTGTTAGACCCTCCAAAATTCGCCCGCTCGCGAAGTGCCATTGATGAGGCGATTAAAGGATACCGAAGGCTAAATACATTAGGGCTAAAACTTTTGGAACCGGGCGGATTTCTGATTAGTTGTTGTTGCTCTGGACTCATCACCATGGATATGATGGAACAGATATTGGCCTTAGTAGGGGCTGACGAGAAAAGAGACATTCAGGTATTGCAGCGCAGGGGGCCTTCCCCTGATCATCCAGTTGCTGCAACCTGCCTCGAATCCCATTATCTCAAGTGTATTATCACTCGGGTGATGTAATTTGTGTTCTTTTGTTGTGTTGATACTGTGTTGTAGAGGTATCGTAGTTTTATTTAAACGCATTGTTTGAAAGGATTTTATTCATGTTTAAATTTTGGCGGTTTACACCTGTTGCGTTAGTTTTGGCTTTGGTAGTAAGCTCGTTTGCAATTTCTTACGCTCAAGAATCTAGACAAGAAGCTTCTAAGATTCAACTTCCCGCAGATACCCAGGCACTTATACGGTTTAATTTCCGTGCTATGATTGATTCACCCCTTGCTAAAAAAATGGGCATTGATAAAGCATCCGAAATAATCAAATCTGTTCCGGGTGGCGAAATACTCACTGAAATGGGCTTCGACCCCCTTAAAGATATCGACTCCATCACTATTGCTGCCCCTGGTGGCGGGGATATGGAAAAAGGCCTGATTATTGTCGTAGGCAAGTTCAAAGCAGAAAAGCTTGTTGCAAAGGCTAATGAAGAAGCTAAAAACAACAAAGACAAAGTAAAAACCCACAAAGCAGGCGATAAGACTATTTTCGAAGTGATCATCCCTGAACAGCAAGTTCCCATGTTCATGATGATCGCATCCAACAGCACCATCCTCGCTTCTACCCAAAAAGATTATCTTGAAAAAGCTCTTGCTAACGCTGGAAGCAAGCTTGCTAACAAAGATTTTTCTTCACTCGTTGAAAAACTTGATCCGAATCTTGCCATTTCCATGGTTGCTGTCAGCAGTGCTTTTCCTAGCAAAGCCATTCCAGAACCTGCAAAGGCTATCATCGAAGGCATTGATTCAATCGGTGGCGGTATTGGCATCGACAAAGATGTAACCTTAAGTGTTAATGTTTTCACCAAGGACGAGGATTCTGCAAAGAAACTCAAAGAGACCATGGACCAAGGTATGGCACAAGCTTTAGGTTTTCTTGGTTTGATGGCTGCCCAGCAAAAAGAGCTCACTCCTGTTTTGGAATTTGTCAAATCGATGAAGACCAGTTCCAAGGCAAAGATGATGTCTTTAGAAGGCAAATTGCCAGGCAAAATGATTGAAGATGCGATTTTGGGTTCGAAGTAAACTTCATTGAACTCATTAAAACACAAGAGGCTTTCCCTTACTTCGGTAGGGGAAGGCCTTTATTATTTGGTAGATCAGGATTCTTCTTATTAATCTTTGGCCCCGCATCTTTCAGTAATCTCGAAACATTTCGCCCATCCTTTACCCCATTTTGCGCATTGAAATGAAAAGCCTCTTTCAACCAAAACTTCATTTCCGGATAAGTGTTGCAAATGTTGATTGCGAAACTTGGGCTAACCTTGTCAAGGTATTCCTGCGATTTTTCAGCCTCACTTTTCAAAGCATAAACTATCCCCAATCCAAGATTGCCCAATCCTTCATACCTACTATTTAGCTTGCAGGATTGATAGAGTTTTTCCGCTTCTTTAAGCTTATGACTGCCCAAATAAAGCAATCCAAGATCTGTGCAAACCCCGGACCCACCAGCGGTGTTCTTGGACTTGGAATTGGAATTCAAATAGCGATCCACAGTAAGTTTCAAGGATTGTTCACTGTAACTGTTGTCCAGAATATCTTCATCAGTTTCATGCAGGTTTGAAATCATTACCAAATGTGAAGTTTGATTACTTTTGTAGTAACGGCCTGTTATAACACCCAAAATGACCGTACCTAGGATAACCCCGATTAAAAGTAGTCTGGTTTTTGAAATCATACCCCACGGATTAACAGGCGCTTTATAAATCCCTGTAGTTCCATTTTGAAACATCTGAATATCACTATTTTGTATCGCAGTGATACTCGGAAAGGATGCAAGCAATTCGAGATCTATCTTTTCTTTTTTAGAAATCTGCACCAGAGAATTCAAAACCTCAGCAAATGATTGTGGCCTATTCATCGGATCGACCGACATCATTTTTCGCACCAACTCGCAGATATCTTTGGAAAAATCAGGGCGAATGGTTTCAAGTAATTCCACTTCTCCACGCAAGTGTTTAAATGCCACCTCCACAGCGGTATCTCCCTGGTAAGGCGGATGACCCGCAATCATGTGATAGGCAGTCACACCAAGAGAGTAAATATCCGTACGCTGGTCAATTTGTTTTCCTTCAACCTGCTCGGGCGCCATGTATAAAGGCGTGCCTAAAGTCATTCCTGCTTGCGTAAGGTTCAGAGGTTGAGCTGACGCTGCAAAGCGAGCTAGGCCGAAATCTGCAACCTTTACTTCACCTTTTCGAGTAAGAAGAATATTCTCTGGTTTAATATCGCGATGGATAATGCCCAATTCACTTGCCCGCTGTAATGCAGATGCCACCTGCCTTAATACACTGACTAGGGAATGAATATCAAGAGTTCCCCTTAGGGTGAGATATTCCTTAAGGTTTCTGCCTTCAACATATTCAAGTGCCATGAAATGCTGACCCTCAGCTTCACCAATGGCATAGACTTGCACGATACAAGGGTGAACAACCTGAGCGATAGCCTCGGCTTCTTTTTTAAATCGTTGCAGGGAATCACTATCTTCAGCGAGATCGGCTCTTAAAATCTTGAGTGCAACTTTTCGTTTAAGTGAAACCTGTTCCGCAAGAAAGACTTGGCCCATACCGCCATGGCCTAATTTGTAAAGCACTTTGAAATCGCCAATCAATTTGCCACCGAGGTCGCTATATTTAGCGGGGGCTGAATTACTTTGGGAATTAAGATTCTCAGGGGTATTCATAAAAAGCTTAGGTTGTTAACACCTAATTACAGAGCCTTATTTTTCTGCGGAGGAAAAACCAAGAAACTGATGCACATCGTACTGACAGCAATAATCATTATTGCCTAGGGCAAATAGGTGGTTGGAATCGGTACCAAAAGCGATGGCTTTGACTCGAAAATCAATGGTCAGGGTACCAAGGTGCGAGAAGTTTTCGACAGACCAGAATCGAACCTGCTGATCTTCCGATGATGCTGCAAGAAATTTTCCATCTGGGCTAAAGCAAATAGAGTTGATTGAGTGCTGGAACTCGCAGAGCATTGCAATTTTTTCAAAAGTTTGAAGATTCAGCACCATGACCTGCTTACAAACAAGCGCACAAGCCAAGTACTTTGCATCAACACTTATCGCCAAGTGAAATGCACCCATGTTGCAACTATGAACAAGCTTATTGGTATCCAAATCCCACAGCGCAATCTGGCCATCTTTACCGCTGGTGGCCAACCAATCGACCCCTGCAACGACCAATCGATTCGCATCGGGGACAAAAACAATATCAGCGATGGAGTTGCCATCAACTGCATCAGTGAGTTGAATGGAAGGGTTGTTATTTTCAAGATTCCAAACACAAACTTCAGTGGTAAGAACGCCACCAGATGCCAAGAATTTCCCACAGGGTGAAAAAGCCAAGCTAGTTGCAGGAGAGCAGGAACTCTCCACGATTTTAGTGAGTTTCCCTGCATGATAATCCCAAAGGGCGATAGAGCCTGAAGGGTTTCCACGCTGCTGATTAGATCCTTGAAAGATAAAAGATCCCGCAAGAACTTCGCCATCTTTTGAAAGAGCAAACGAAAGGAAGTCTTCTGGATTATTCATCCCATAAGGGAAGGGTTTTTCTTTTATGCTATCGATATTCCAAATGTTAAGTGCATTGCCTGGGTTAAGAACTAGGAGTTCGTTTTGAACCGGATGTACGCAAATAGAATTGCGCAGCATACCCGGATGTACAGAAAGGGCTAATTTAGTTTGGGGTTCAAAATCCCACGCAGTTATGTGAACAACACCCCCGCTTGCAATGGTCTTGCTATTGGGGCTGAATGCAAGAAAGCGAACCTCTTCATCCATCTCGCGGGCGGCACTAACCTCCTGAAACAATTCGGTCGACCAAATGCGCACCAGCAGATCCGAATCTGCAGAGGCCAGATATTTCCCATCTGGGCTTAAAGCAATTGCCTGCACTTGAATAGCGTGGCTGTTTAGCAGAATAATAGGCTTGCGATCTACAGAATTCCATACCCTTACCGTTGTGTCCCACCCTGCAGAATAAAGCCTGCTACCATCGGGCGACCATACCATTGAGGGAATTCGATCCTTATGACCTATAAGTTTCCCTACGGGTTTCAGGTTTGTGGTTTCCAAAAGCGTGATACTGCAATCCTCGGTGGCCACTGCAAGTTCAAGCCCATCAGGTTTGAATGAAAGTGCGCTAACTCCCAACTTGGAAAGATGAACCTCCGCAATGGGTTTTTTATTCTTAAGGTTCCAGAGTCTTACTTTTCCATCTTCATGGCCGGTTGCAAGAAGGCTACTATCGAATGAAAAAGCTAGGGAAGTAACCCAGCTTAAAGATCGGGCGCCCCATTTGTGTTCCCCAGATTGTACATCCATCACATGGATATAATCAGATGCACCTGCTGCCAAGCTTGCATCTTGATTAAACCGCCACAGCGGTATCATCGGTTCCAGTTCTTTTTTTATCTGCTCTTGGTTGGTTTTGATATTCCAGAACCCCAAAAACCCATCTTCTTCGATCGTCAGGATCGTATGTGGATTACTAAAGGTAAGAGCGGAAATGTCGCTCTCGGTTCTCATGGGGCTTTTATCAAACACCCGAACCAAGATTGAGGCGGATTCCATGGGCAGGTTTAATGAGTTGTCGGTTCGCATAGTACATTTCGCGTGGTACATTACTAATCAGGAATTCAAAACCATCATAAATTATTTTACACACTTTACTGCAATCTGCATTCATTATCGTAACAATAACATAAGAATTAATTGTTAAAGGATTATTAAACATGGGCGATAAAGCTGAACTTGAATTTATTTCCTGGCTCAGAACCCAGGCAACCCCCAAAGATTGGGTGCCCGTTGGCCCGGGGGATGATACCGCTGTTGTTGCCTGGCCCAATGGTAAACCATGCCTCGTAACCTCCGACATGCTACTGGAAGGCAGTTGCTTTATCTTGGCAGAAGCTGGCGCAGAAAGCATCGGCCGCAAAGCCATGAACGTCAATTTAAGCGATATTGCAGCCATGGCTGGCATACCTCGTGCTGCTTTGGTCAGCTTGGCGCTGCCTAGAAATGGCGGAAAACAGCTCGCTCAACAACTTTTTAACGGGCTAAAGCAAGCCGCAGATCTCTTTGATACTGCCATCGTGGGCGGGGATACCAACTCTTGGAACGGCCCCCTTGCGATCAGCATTACTTTGCTAGGTTACCCCGGGCCAAAAGGGCCTATACTTCGAAGCACTGCCAAACCGGGCGATGCCATTTTGGTTACTGGCCACTTGGGCGGCTCAATTCTTGGAAAACATCTTGATTTTTCCCCTAAAATCGCAGAAGCGCAGCTTCTTTCGCAGCTTGCTAACCTAAGCTCTATGATCGATATTAGCGATGGGCTTGCACTCGACCTTCATCGCTTATGCGCTGAAAGTAAATGTGGTGCAACTCTTCTTGCGGATCAAATCCCTATTGCTGATGCGGCATTCCAGATGAAGGATGATAAAACGCCCCTGCAACACGCTTTGGGGGATGGCGAAGACTTTGAGCTTTTGTTTACCCTACCTTCAGTTGAGGCCCAACAGTTGTTAAAAGACCAACCATTAAAGGGCATCCGGATCACTCAAATCGGGGAAATCACAAAAGATGGGCTTTTCATTGAAGAAAAAGGGCGAAAAAACCCTCTCGAGGCATTAGGATATATACATCAATTTGATTGATTGGCATTCCTTACATTGGAGACTTCCCAGATGCGTCGGAACATTCTTTTCTTAACTGCGTTGTTCTCTTTATCCAGCTTCTTGTCCGCAGAGGAATGGCCCGCTTGGCGTGGCCCTAGAGGCGATGGGATTTCTACCGAGAAAAACCTTCCACTTAAATGGGGCAAGACTGAAAACATTCGCTGGAAAACTTCCATTCCTGGTAAAGGCCACTCTTCACCCATCGTCATCAACGATCGCATTTTCCTTTCCACCTGCCTTGAAGACAAACACGAACGCAGACTTCTTTCCATCGATCGTAATTCCGGTAAGGTGCTTTGGGACAAACCTCTTTTAGTTTCCGACCTTGAAAAGAAGCATGGCGAAAACAGCTTCAGCTCTGCTACTCCCGCATCCGATGGCAAACACCTCTGGATCAGCTTCATGGATTTCCCTGCTGTTCGCTTGTTTTGTTACGACCTCGAAGGCAACAAGGTTTGGGAACAAAGCCCAGGCAAGCTTCTCTCCCGCCATGGGTTCTGCTCTTCCCCAGTTCTTCACAAGGATCTTGTAATCCTCAATTGCGATCAAGATGCTGAAGGCTATATCGTGGCTTACGAAAAAAACTCGGGCAAAGAAAAATGGCGTGTTGATCGTCCCAACAAAACCAGAAGCTATTGTACCCCTTTACTTATCAACACGGAAAAATTCCCCGGAGTCACCCAGCTTGTTCTCAGCGGCAGCAAGTGTGTCACTGGTTACGATGCAGATACTGGAAAACTACTCTGGATCATCGATGGACCCACCGAACAATATGTCGCTAGCCTCGTATTTTTAGACCAGATCCTTTTTCTTTCTACCGGGTTCCCTGAATATCACCTCATGGGCATCAACCCAGATGGCCGTGGCAATGTCACCAAATCCCATGTCGTTTGGCATATCCCACACAAAGAAAACGGGCCCAAGGGCGCTTCCTATGTTCCCTCTCCCATCGCTCACGAAGGGCATTTCTATGTCGTTTCCGATGCTGGATATCTCGGTTGCATCGAATCAAAAACCGGCAAACGACTCTGGATGGAAAAACTAGGAAAAAAGCACCACGCTTCCATTGTCTATGGCGATGGAAAGTTTTATATCGCTGATGATGATGGCAATACCTGGGTTGTCAAAGCCAGCCCCAAATTCGAAATTCTTTCCAAGAACGAACTTGGCGAAATGTGCTATGCTTCTCCTGCGATTTCCAAGGGCGAAATTTTCATTCGTACCTGGAACTCTCTATACTGTATCTCTGACAAAACTACTTCCGCAAAAGCGAAATAGAAACAGGATCAATTTATGACTGAAGCTTGGATTGTTCAGGCCGTGCGATCTCCCATAGCTCGTGCCCATCCCGAACAAGGCATTTTCAGATTCGTCAGGCCCGACGATCTAAGTGCCGATATTCTAAAAAACCTTGTCGAACGATCTGGCATCGACCCCAATCTCATTAACGATGTTTTTTGGGGCTGTGCCAGACAAATTAATGAACAAGGTTATAATGTCGCCAGGCAGGCCGTTTTAATTGCTGGGCTTCCCCTGACGGTTTGTGGCACCACCGTCAATCGAAATTGTGGTTCTAGCCTCGAGGCCCTTCATCAGGCAACCAGGGTAATTCTTACTGGCGAAAATGATGTTGCAATTGCAGGGGGCGTTGAACACATGCATAAGGCGGGCTGGGATACCGTCCCCGAGCTTAGCCCACAGATGCTTAAACGCCATTGCGCAGATGCCTTTAATATGGGGATGGTTTGCGAACACCTTGCATCGACATTCCAAATCTCCAGAGAACTTCAGGATGACTTTGCTTTACGCAGCCACAAACGGGCCGCAACTGCCTCCAAAGATGGCTTGTTCATTGACGAAATACTTCCCGTCTGGGGACATACCTTAACAGGTGAATTCCAACCTTTTTCAACTGATCAAACCATTCGGCCAGATACTTCCCTACAAGCCCTCGCCAAGCTAAAACCTGCTTTTCTAGAAAATGGAACAATCACTGCGGGCAACGCTTCACCTTTCAGCGTGGGTGCAGCAGCAGTCATGGTCATGGCTGATCAAAAAGCAAAAGAGCTAGGGCTGGTTCCGTTTGCAAAAGTCAAAGCTATGGCAATCGCGGGAAATGACCCCTTATTCATGGGGATAGGCCCAGTGCCCGCAATTCAAAAAATACTTGAAAAAACAGGCCTCTCTTTAGATGAAATAGAGATTATTGAAATCAATGAAGCTTTTGCAGCACAGGTGCTATCAGTGGCAAAGGAACTGAAAATCGATTCCGAAAAAATCAACAAGCTGGGTGGGGGTTTGGCATTGGGCCATCCGTTGGGCGCATCGGGCGCAAGGATTATCACCACCATGGTTCACGAAATGAAAAGATCGAATGCCAAGTACGCTCTTGCTGCAATGTGCATAGGCGGTGGCCAAGGGATTGCAACCTTGCTGGAACGGGTTAGTTAGCATGGAACGCGTTAGTTAGCACTAAAATCGGGTGGATACTTTTTGGATGCCATGGGGCTTGCTTGAGGCTTCGTAATTTCTGGTGTCATTTGTTCGATCACTTCAAGCAACAACATTGCTCGATCTTCTATATTCACCAACTGTAAAAGAAGAATTTTCAAATCTACACTTAAAGGCAATGCGAAACTAAATACATCGCAAAGATTACCCAGGCTTAAATCACTTTTCACCAACCTGTCGAGTTGCTCTTTAGCGCTGGGCTGCTGCGTAAACCACTTGGTCATCTGCTTTAACAACTTGGCTCGAATTCGATTTGCATTCTCTTCAGAAGTAAGTGGCACATCATGCAAAATTTCAACTTTAGCTGTACGGTAAAGCTTGCCATCGTTCACTTCTTTGATGATTTTCGCCCGTGAAACCCCTTGCAATAGCAAATTAAACCGACCATCAGGTAATCGCTCTTCCTGAATTATCTTTCCAATGCAAATTTCAGGATAGATAGGCGCCACATTGTTGGCACCATAACCAGCAGATGGCCTCAGCAAACACAATGCAATCAAACCGTTATCATCAAGGGCATCTTCCACCATCTGCTTGTAACGAGGTTCAAAAATATGCAATGGCTGGATAACACGCGGAAATAACACCACATTGGGCAGAGGGAATAGCCTCACCTTACCATCAAAATTCTCCAATATTGTAGGATCCATGCTCATGACCAATTACAATAACTTAATGAATTATAAACACTAGGATATTTATAGTCAGTAGCAAGATGGGTTTTCGACCCTTGCACTACATTATCGGAAAAGAGGTTTCTTTTGTTTTCTTCCCAATTAAGTGCCACCGCTTTAGAAAACTTCTGCAGGACTTTATCCCGGGGCCTACATGCTGGGTTAGACCCCATTCGAATTCTTCGCATGGAGGAAAAAAGAGGCGGTTCAGCTCTTTCTGTAGCCTCAGGCGATATTGCAGATTCTCTTTCAAAGGGCGATTCTCTTAAAGAAAGCTTTGACCAACATTCAAAACTTTTCCCACTGCTTATGCTTTCCATGATTCAAGTTGGTGAAGAAACCGGCAGTCTACCGGAAATCCTTAATGAACTTTCCCGACATTATGGCGAACAAGCCACGCTTCAACGCAAACTCAAAAGCCAGATCACCATGCCTGTTTTTCAATTACTCATGGCCATTGCTGTCATCGCAATTTTAATTCTTATTTTAGGCTTTCTTCCCAAGGCACAAGGCCAACCAGATTACGACCCCTTGGGCTGGGGACTAAAAGGGGCATCAGGTTCCATCTTCTTTTTGGGAATTATCATCAGCATAATAATCGGTGGGATTTTACTCTGGAAAATCGTTTTAAACAATGTTGCATTCAAAGCAAAAATATCAGCAATCTTTGTCAACCTTCCCGTGGTAGGCACCTACCTTAAAGAAAGCGCTTTGGGGAAATTTTCTATCGGCCTTGGCCTGACTCTCAATTCCCCAATGTCCACCAAAAAAGCACTGCGGCTTAGCATGGAAATAACCTCCAATGATGCTTTTATTCAAGCCTGCCAACCTGTACTCGCCTCGATTAAAAAAGGCCAACCCATCGTTGAAGCATTATCTAAGTGCAGTATTTTCCCAGAAGAATATCTGGCGCAAATTGAAGTCGCTGAAGAGTCGGGTTCCATCCCAGAAACCTGCAAACGGCTCGCCCTTCAACACTCTGAAGAAGCAGGTAGGCAACTCTCGATTATTTTTTACTTGATGGGCGGCGCTGTCTGGTTATGCACTGCAGGTTTTATTGTTTTTATGATTATAAAAATGTTTAGTCCCTACATCAATGCTCTGAACGGTTAACGCTTTCCTTCATTTTCAGGTTTAAAGCTCGTACTTCGAATCGTGCTTCCCACACGGTGCTCGATCACTGCAATATCACACAGCCCCAACGCAGTTTCCCCCAATAATTTGGGCGCCCTCTTTGCCAGGTCTTTTGGCAGAAAATTAGGCTCCTTTAAATTCAGCCGGTACTCCTGCTTTACTTCCAACTCATCAGGCAATAATTGCTTTAATCCTTGTAACGCATGGCGATGAGTGCATAGCACCACTGTCTTTTTCCTCGAAAGCAGCACATCTCGAAATTCATCAAATTCCTTGCTGCGATAATTTTTCAAGTCTTCTCTTCCTAG
>CALARU010000362.1 GCA_937888715.1 uncultured Planctomycetaceae bacterium
GGGTTATGAGGCTTTATGTTCACTAATAATTGTTACAAGCTTATTCTTATATTTATTTTATTCTTGATTTATATTCCTGTTGCCAATGCAGAAAATAAAGGTCCAGAATTTTCTTCTATAGGTTTGCCTTTCTTGCAGAAAAATTGCCTTTCTTGCCATTCTGGAGCTAAACCTAAAGCTGAATTATCTCTTGATGTTTATAAAGATTCAGCATCCTTGATTAAAAATCGAAAAGTTTGGGATAATGTTGTTAAGAATATTATTTCTGGTGAGATGCCTCCAATGAACAAACCTAGGCCGACTGTTAAAGAGTCCGAAAATTTCATTTCCCTAGTTCAGTCAATTTTTAATTTTAATGATCAGAATGCAAAACCTAACCCGGGTAATGTTACTGTGAGAAGGCTTAACCGTGCTGAGTATAAAAACACGGTGCGCGAATTAATTGGGATTGATTTTGATCCTACAGATAATTTTCCCTCGGATGATATTGGCCATGGTTTTGACAACATAGGTGATGTATTAACTTTATCTCCTGTTTTGATGGAGCGCTATCTTTCTGCTGCTGAAACTATCATGAGCAGGGCAATTGTGCCTGATCCCGCCCCTGTTATTAAACGTCATTTATCCAGCAGGTATACTGAACCTTCGCTTTCGGATCAGGCTGCTGCAAAATTTATTCAAGGTCAATTTAGAAGAATGGAATCAGATTTCAAAGAAAACAATTTGTCCGGGCCTTTGCATACTAATTACATGTGGGAAAGTGATGGTGAATATGTTTTTCGGGCCAAAGTATACGCTAATAGTGGTGATTCAAAACCTGTCCGTTTAGCAGTTTTAATTTCTGACAAAAATCTTTCTTCTAAGTCGCTTGATTCTGAACTTGAGTTATTAGCTGGCATTTTTCCTAAGAACTCTTTCATTTTTAAAACATTTGAGATTAAAGCTGACAAACCTGCCAATGCTGAGGTTATTGAAGTTAAAATTCCTGCAATGAAATATCGTGATAAAGTCCTTATAGCTCTTTACAAAACTATGCCTGGTAAGACTGGCAATAAAGCATTTGTTCAGTATATGGCGCTTGATGGCCCTCTCGATAGTCGGCCAACCAGTCACCGCGAATTACTGTTAGTTGATTCAGGAAAATCCAAGGATATACAAACGCGTGAAGTTATTTCTCGATTTCTTTTTAAGGCTTATAGGCGCCCGCCTAATCCTGATGAGATTCAGCGTTCAATTGCTTTGGTAGATAATGCAATAAACAAGGGTGAAAAGTGGGAGTCTGCCATGCAGTTTGCGATGCAGGCGGCTTTATGTTCCCCTAAATTTTTGTTTAAATTGGAGATGGATGGTAAGCCGAATAATGCTGAAGTAAGAAAACTTGATGATTTTCAACTTGCTTCAAGGCTTTCTTATTTTATTTGGAGCTCCATGCCTGATCAGATTTTGTTTGATCTGGCATCTAAAAAACAACTTGGTCCGAATCTTGATAAGGAAGTTCTTCGGATGTTGCAGGATTCTAAATCTTCTGCATTGGTACAAAACTTTGCTCTCCAATGGTTGCAGATAAAACGATTGGATTTGGTTTCTCCGGATATCAAGCTATTTCCTTCTTTTGATTTAAAACTTCGTTCAGCGATGAGAACTGAAACGGAATTGTTTTTTTCTTCGATTATTAAAGAAGATCGAAGTATTTTAGATTTGATTGATTCAGATTACACATTCTTGAATGAAACGCTAGCTAAGCATTACGGGATTATTGATACCAAAGGTAATATGATTGGTAAAAAAATAACTCAACCGGGTGGATTGCCTATTAGGGGCGATGAATTTCTTCGAGTTGCACTTTCAGATAAATCTCGCGGGGGATTATTAACCCAGGCCAGTATCCTTACTGCAACTTCGAATCCAACCAGAACTTCCCCGGTAAAAAGAGGGCGCTGGGTTCTTGAGCAAATTCTAGGTTCGCCTCCGCCTCCGCCTCCTCCTGATGTTCCTGAATTGTCTGCAGATGATAAATCTGTCGCCCAAGGTTCCCTTAGGCAAAGGATGGAGCAGCACCGCAAAAATCCTAGTTGTGCTAATTGTCATGCAAAAATGGATCCGATTGGCTTTGCGCTTGAAAATTTTAATGCCATTGGTGCTTTTAGAGCTAAAGATGGGAATTTTGATATCGATGCTTCGGGTGAATTTTCAGATGGTACAACTTTTAAAGGGCCTGCAGATCTTAAAAACATTGTTAAACTTAAAAAAGATGATTTTACAAGATGTTTAGCTGAAAAAATGATGATTTATGCTTTAGGCAGGGGGTTGGAATATTACGATAGGCCAGTTATCGAAAAGATTGTTAAGTATGTTTCCGATAATAACTATAAGTTTTCCTCTTTGGTTTCCGCAATTGTGCAAAGCGATGCTTTCCAAAAATGTTTGAAAGTTGAGAATTAGCTAGGTCAATGCGTAAAATATCTCTTTTTCTCCCTTGCATTTGGTAAAATTAATTGTGGATAATAGGTTAAGTAATGCATTCAATTGGAGTTTTCGATGAAACCATTTAGCCTTCTATCTCGCCGAACTATTCTCAAAGGCTTGGGAATTTCTGTATCTTTGCCTTGGCTCGAGGCTATGGGGCCGGTCACCGCATGGGCTAATGCAAGCCCTAGCCAGAATATTGCCCCTAATCGCATGGCTTTTCTGTATGTGCCAAACGGCAAAAATATGGCCGATTGGACTCCGAAATCTGAAGGCACTGATTTTGACATTACCCCAATTCTTCAGCCTCTTGCTAAAGTTAAAGACAAATTGTTGGTGTTAAGTGGTCTTACCGCTGACAAAGCGAGGGCTCATGGTGATGGCGGTGGCGATCATGCTCGTGCTTTAAGCGCTTTTCTTACCGGCGCCCAACCCCGTAAAACTGATGGTACCAATATTCGTTCTGGTATCTCAGTCGATCAGGTGGCCGCTTCTCGTATTGGGGACAAGGTTAGACTTCCTTCCCTCGAGATTGGTTGCGAGCAGGGGTCCATGGCTGGTAATTGCGATTCTGGTTATAGTTGTGTTTATTCATCCACCATGTCTTGGCGTTCGTCCACACAGCCTCTTCCCAAAGAGGTTAATCCAAAATTAGTTTTCGAAAGGCTATTTGCAACTGGCCCTGATGCTGGTAAAGCTAAACGCGAGGCTAGAAATAAAAGCATTCTTGATTATGTGCGTGATGATTCAAAAAACATTGCTAACCAACTTGGAAAATCAGATATTAGGAAGCTAGACGAGTATTTTACCGCAATCCGCGATATCGAGCTTCGTATTGAGCGCTCTGAAAAACTTCCTGCAATTAAAGTTCCTGATACTAAACCCCCTAAAGGCATTCCTGCTGTTTTTGAAGAGCATATTAAACTAATGTGTGATCTTATCGTGCTTGCATTCCAAGCTGATATTACGCGGGTTGTAACTTTTGTTTTGGCCAATGAAGGCAGTAATAAACCTTATCCTTTCATTAAGGTTCCTGAAGGTCATCACGATTTGTCTCACCATGGTAATGATCAAGCGAAAAAAGAAAAGATAAAACAAATCAATCTGTTTCATGTTTCCCAACTTGCATATCTCCTTGAGAAATTGAAGGCCACCAAAGAAGGCGAAGGCAATCTTTTGGATCATTCAATGATTGCTTATGGGAGTGGTAATTCTGATGGTAATGCTCACAATCACGATGACCTCCCTATTTTGCTAGCTGGCGGAGGTTGTGGCACTTTTTCTTCTGGAAGGCATTTGCGTTTCCCGAAAGAAACTCCTCTAAATAACCTTTGGCTTTCCATGCTTAATCGAATGGATATTAATATCGACAGGCTTGGTGATAGTACTGGTGCTCTTGCAAACCTTAAATAGTTTCAGGTTAATTGTAATAATTCGTATCGATGGGAACTTATGTCAGAAATTGTAGTAGCAGCCTTTTATAAGTTTGCAAAATTACCTGATTTTCAACAATTACAGGCGCCTTTTCTTGAATTTTGCCTCTCCGTAAATATCAATGGTACTATTTTACTTGCTGCAGAAGGGGTTAATGGCACTGTTGCTGGTTCTCGTAATAGTATTGATTGTTTAATTTCATTTCTTAAAGCGGAACCTCGTTTACACGATATTGAACATAAAGAATCTTTTACAAACGAACCACCTTTTGATCGCATGAAAGTAAAGCTGAAAAAAGAAATAGTCCCCTTAGGCGTTTCTACCGTAAACCCAAATGAATTGGTTGGAACTTATGTTTCTCCTGAAGAGTGGAACGAATTAATCAGTGATCCTGAAGTGATAATTGTGGACACCCGTAATGATTACGAGGTTGATATCGGCACCTTTAAAGGTGCAATAGACCCTAAAACAAAACGTTTTCGTGATTTTCCGGCATTTGTATGCGATACCCTTGATCCTGATAAACATAAAAAAGTGGCTATGTTTTGTACCGGTGGCATTCGGTGCGAAAAAGCTTCGTCCTACATGCTGCAACAAGGGTTTAAAGAGGTCTTTCATTTAAAAGGGGGTATTCTTAAATACCTTGAGAAAATACCTGCAGACAAAAGCCTTTGGGATGGCGAATGTTTTGTATTTGATCAACGAATTGCAGTAGGTAATGGTTTGATTGTAGGGGATCATGAGCAATGTTATGCTTGTAGGCATCCTGTTTCGCCCCAGGATCGTGAATCATCAAAATTTCGTTTAGGTGTTTCCTGCCCGTACTGTTTTGATAATCTCCCAGAGAAAACTCGCTCTCGAGCTATTGAACGCCAAAAACAAAATGTACTTTTAAAAAAACGAACAGAGCAAACGCCCATTTTGGATGATTAAAATAATTCAGTTGATGGTCTTATAAATTTCTTTGAAAAAGATCACTAGCTAGCCCGATGCATAGTTTCCCTACTGCAGGATCGTATCTCTCGCCTTCGTCTCTTAGAAACGCATGGGCAGCATTGAATTCATGCCAAGTAAACCAAACCCCTGCAGTTCCAAGTGCTTTATAAATTGTTTGCCTCCCTTCTAAAGGAACATGAGGGTCTTGTTTTCCAAATACCATTAGCATTTCGCCTTTGATTTCCTTGGCCCTTGCAAGTGAATCTGCATGGTCGCCTTTGCCTAGGGTTCCCGAATGCAGGTCGGTAGGATAGAAACAAGCGGTTGCAAGAATTTGGGGCAATAGAGCGGCTCTGTATGCAAGGTGACCTCCTAGGCAAATCCCAACTGCTCCTAATTTTCCATTACATGCTGGATATGCTTGTAATGTTTCCACCGTCGCCAGGATATCTGCATCAAATTCAGCCATTGTAATAATTTTTTTAAGGTTATTGCCCCTGTTTTTGCCTGCTTCATCATAACCAAGGACGCAGCCGGGAAGTTCGTGGGAGTGATAAACTTCAGGGACTGCGACAATATAGCCCATGGATGCAAACTGTAGTGCCAATCGTTTTACTGGAAGTGTTTGTTGGAATATTTCGGAATAAAGTATTAGGCCGGGTCTTTTCCGGTCTGTTCTTCCTGATTCATCAGGAGAATATATATAGGTTCTCATTAAACCGGTGGCTGTCGTTATTTCAATTTTCGTATCTCTTATTATCATCAGTTTCTCCAAAGGTTAATTTATCGTATTTAAGTTGAACTATTATCCACAAGTTTGATTTACTGATACTATCTTTATTTGCCTTTCGATAGTAGCGGGGCAAAAGCCGCAGAATCGAAGCTTTAATCTGAATCTTTAATTTCGTTGCGTCTAAATGATTTTTTTTCTGAAGTATGTTTTTTGTTTTGCAGTCGCTTACGGATCTGGGAGTTTGGGATTTTAGTAGGCTTGCGGGATACTACTGGCTTAAGAGCATTTTTTAAAAGCAGGCATAATTTTTCAAGCGCATCGGATTTATTCCCAATTTGGGTCCGATACTTCTGGCTTGTAATTACAATGCACCCTTGCGAATCTAAAAATTTTTTTACTTCATTGTTGTTTGCAATTGTTAAAACTTGATCAGGGTACAAGGCTTTAGAATCCGAAAGTTTGAAATGCAACCTAACTTTGGTTTCCACTTTGTTCACATTTTGACCGCCTGGTCCACCCGACCTACTGGTTTCAAAAGTTACTTCAGAAGTGATGATGTCTCTATTAATGTTTTGCTCTCGTTAATTATATCATGTTGCTTTTTTTATTTACAATTGAACATGAACTTATCAACTTTTTAAATTTAGATCAACG
>CALARU010000363.1 GCA_937888715.1 uncultured Planctomycetaceae bacterium
CCCTTCGTGTGATTCGCGGGGGCTGTTTCATCGACATGAATAGTTTTCTACGATCCTCGCACCGTGGCTACCTCGCCCCAGACCAAGTTTTAAATAATCAGGGCTTCCGGGTGGTTGAAGGCAATTAAATTCTTCGGTGTCAGAATATTCGAAGTTCTTGTTACGCACCCACGATATATCTAATGCTGGGCTAGATATGCCTAATTGCCGGCATCGCCCAGCCGGTATTTATTAAACCATGCGTTAAGGTTTCATGGTTGCGATTTAAGAATATTATTATATGCTTAAGTGAAATTGTAAGTTTTAGATAAAGCCGTTTCCAAAGCTAAACCAATATTACTCCGGGGGAAATAAGATCTAATGCTACCAAAAATATTTCGAAGCAAGCATAAGGTGGCCGTGATCGGTATTTACAGATCTGGCAAAACAGCATTCATCACTTCTTTCATTAATCATGTCATGTATCATGATCGTGAAAAACTTAAGATTGGCGAGCCAAAGGGAAGTGTTAAAATAACATATGACAAAGAGCTACCAGTAGAAAATGGTTTTACAAGGTTTCCTTACGAAAAATTTCGGAACGAAGCAAATGGTCGTTGGCCCACAAAAACAAAAGATATTTACCATTATAGCTGCAGTTTCTATAGAAGCGACTGGAGTATGACAAAAGGTCAACTTGACCTTTTCGACTTCCCAGGGGAGCGATTGGCCGACATAGCCATGGTAAAAAAATCTTACGCCGAATGGTCGGACTGGCTCTTTAACAAAGTATTTCAGGACAAACAATATCGTGATCTAGCCCAGGCGTTCTTGGCCGAATGCGACCGGGATGTTTTGGATGAGAAAGGACTAACCTTGGTGTACCGGCAATTTCTTGCCGAATTGTATAAGTCGTATCGGCCGGTTATCACACCTTCAACATTTCTGTTGCAACATGGGAATTCAAAAGAAATGTTGGGGAAATTTTTTGGCGTTAAAGTGGATCGTGGAGACATATCTAGTTCCTTTAGTGGGTTAAGTGAGGATGAGCAATTTGTGCCACTACCCGAAAAAGCGAGAAAAAATAATATTGATTTGGAAAAGAGGTTTGCTAGTCATTACTCGAATTATCGTGATAAAGTCGCAATCCCTCTAACCAATATCCTTTTCGATTGTAATGAGTTAGCTATTCTTGTAGATGTCACGACTCTACTAGCTGCCAACACGGGAATGTACAACGGTAACCGGGAATTGCTGGATCAGTTTTTCCAGATTTTGTCACCTGGCGATAGCCTTTTTGGACTGGGGATGGATTGGATTCGAAAAGTGGGCTCGGGGGGGCACTGGGGGAAGAGTGGAAGTTCTCAAGTTGCGATCATTGCAACAAAGGCGGATAAGGTCCATTTCGATGAGCGGGATAAATTGAAGGATCTAGTCAAAGAAATGACGGAAGGACTCATCGAAAAATACAAATATCTTTCCTTGCATTTGGAGTACAAATACTTTGCTTGCTCGGCAGTAAGATCGACGAGGAAAGGAAAAGATGGGAGATTGCAAGGTCGCTTGTTAGGAGAGGAAGACAAGTCTGAATATGATGTTTCAAAGGTTCCTGGAAATTGGCCTGGGAAATGGGAAGAAGGGGATTTTACATACCCCGATGTTGCGCCCGAGTTTCCGGAGAGGACGACTCTTGCCCCTGATCATTTAGCCATGGATGATGTGATTGAGTTTCTGCTCAAGTAATGAATTTAGGGGAATTAAAAATGTCAAGCGATGATGAGGAAGGTAGCTATATAGAGCAAATTACCGCCGGTACACCAAACAAGCAGGTAAAAAAGTCGAAGGCCAAAACAAATGTTGCTGACCAAAAATCAGAGGATTTACCCCCAGTTATATTTCCTACAGAACTACCTGCTGAGCAAGTCCGAATTTGCCCGCAACCACCACCCACGGTAGAACCTCTTAAAGGTCCTGATAAAGGGAACGATAATGAAGGTGATGACGGGGTCACTCTGCTCCACGCTAAATCCTCCGTCGCTCCCCATAAAGTAGGGCAGGAAGCCCCAGTAACAATCTCCGAAGAACTAGTAACGAATTTAGGGGAAATGCAAATGTCAAGTGATGATGAGGAAGGTAGCGATGACGCTCAAATTACCGCTGGTATACCAAAACCGCAGGTGAAAGGGCTTGATAATGGGGTCATTCTGCCCCCTAAACCTCCTGCCGCCGGGAATAAAGCCCCAGTAATAAACCCCGAAGAATTGGACGAAACGGGGAGTGGCACCCCTCCGCAGGTGCCGGTAAATAAAACCTCTCCTCCGAACGGTGAAGATGATGAAGATGATGAAGAGGATGAGGATGAGCCTGATCCACGCCAAGCGGAAGAGATGACTGTAAGTCGGTTTTTAGGATATTTTTTTTCAAATCCCTTATTGGTTGCTTTTTTTGCGCTTTGCGTTACTATTTTTGCGATTATCATTCTGAGCGAATTGTTTAAATTTATTCAAGCTGTCCAATCCGCACCTTTCCTTTTCCAGATGGCAGGCGTTGTTGTTGGTTCAGGTCTTGCTATTGCTTTTGTTTGGGCTGTGGCTCGCTTGGTGATGACCTATCGCCTATTCGTAATTAGCCCGCAAGTGCAACTAGATGAAATTCGCGATCCTTACAGTCGCGCAATTATCCGTAAAAAAGTTGCTAATAAGGCTAATAAGCAGGTTGAGGAGGGATATCAGGCATTAGTTACCCTCGTCAGGGAATACCCCATTGAAGATCCCAAGCAAATTAAACTTCTCCGCATGGCGGGAATGACTGAAGCTGAGGAGGTGAAATTTAAAAAGGACATAGCCGATCTTAAGGAAAGTGACAGTGCGGGGAGATCGAAATGGATCGAGGATTGCGACAGCCTTTTCGTCAAGAAAATTGACGACTTTGCCAGTCAGCGGGTGTCGGATTATTCCAAACGAGTTGGTATTAAAACAGCTTTGTGTCCGACAGGCTTTTTGGATGCGTTGATTGTAATTGTGAATTCCTTGTTAATGGTTGAAGAGTTATGTCGCCTTTACAATGTGCGGGCAAATTGGCGGAATTCCGCCTTTCTGGCTGCTCGCCTTGTCTTTAACACCTTTATCTCTGCAAAACTTGAAAAAAGTTTAGACAATACAGCAAACTTTTTTTCGGATGAATTGGCCTTGGCGTCAACTAGTTTGGG
>CALARU010000364.1 GCA_937888715.1 uncultured Planctomycetaceae bacterium
CCTAGAATGAAATAGTGTAAAAATTTATGATTAATCATAGTTGTGTGTCGCTAACTTTTTAAAAGTTTATAAGTGTTTATTAAATATCAGAGCTATGGATAGCAAAGCCCTTGATGAGGATGCATGGATATTTTGGAAGAAAAAAAAACCTGCCCACCGAAACGAGATTTAGAACAACTTTTGCAGGGTAATTTGTCTCAGTGGACTTCCCTTGGCTTGCGTCAGCATGTTGAGTCTTGCGTGTATTGCCAAAGGGCACTAGCCAAACTCAGGCTTCGCACATCGCCTGATGACAGTATTAACCTTCCCTCTGAGTTGACTAATACAGAAAGCAGTTCAGTCACCCGAAATACCGATTCCATGCCAAAGCTGGAACTCGAAACGGACAACCTTTTTTTAGGTACCAAAGGCCAGGTAACGACCGCATACAACAGCGACGGCAGTTCGGTGCCAGAATTCAAAATATCACCTGAAGGCACCAAAGTATCATTAAGCTTTTTATCTTCCCCGCAAGGCCCTGACGAACTAGGCCGGTTAGGAAGTTACAAAATCATCAAGCTGTTGGGTGCAGGCGGCATGGGCCTTGTTTTTGAAGCGGAAGATACACTCTTACGCAGGCAGGTTGCCCTTAAAGTGATGAAGCCTGAAATCGCAATCAAACCGGATCATCGCCAGCGCTTTTTGCAAGAAGCAAGATCCGGCGCAGCAATTCCGCACGATAACATTGCAACCGTTTTTCAAGTTGGCATCGAAAACAATGTTCCCTATCTTGCGATGCAATTTTTACAGGGTGAATCTCTGGGTGAAAGGTTAAATAGGGAAGGGAAAATCCCTGTTGAAGAATCGCTCCGCATCATTCGGGAAGTTGCCTTGGGCATTGCTGCAGCCCATGAAACCAACTTAATTCACAGGGATATCAAACCCGATAACATTTGGCTCGAATCGGATGGCCAAGGCAGGCCTTGGAAAAGGGTAAAACTTCTTGACTTCGGATTGGCTACCTCAGTAAGTAGCACTGAGGAAGGTAGCAATGAATCTGGAATGATCATGGGAACGCCCCATTACATGGCACCCGAGCAAGCCCGAGGATTGCCCCTCGATCATCGCTGCGATCTTTTCAGCATAGGCTGCGTGCTTTATCAAATGATAAGCGGGGAACTCGCATTCAAAGGCGATAACGCATTAAAAATCATGAATGCCCTTGCATTGCACGAACCCAAACCACTCAATTTAGTCGACACCTCGGTTCCTTACAGAGTTGCAGAACTTGTTCAAAAATTGATGGCGAAAAAGGCCTCTGAACGGATTTTTTCTGCCAACGACTTGATCAAAATAATTGATGAAATCGACAAAGTAGATCATGAAAGTCAAAATATAAACAATTCAGCATCGTTCGCTTTGCCCACGCCAAACCTGCCCGGGCAGGGTTACCAAGCTAGCCTTACTCCATGGTATTTAAACTGGAAAATCGGCCTGTTTGCCTTGGCTGTTATAATCAATCTTGGGCTCCTCGCATTCAATTTCAGCAGTTTTGGTGCTAATTCAAACTCGGTTGAGGGCCTTTCTTTCGGCGACCCCATTCGCATAGGGGTTCTTCACAGCACCACGGGCTACATGCGCACCACGGGTAAAAATGTCAAAGATCTCACCATGTTGGCAATTTCGGAAATAAACGAAAGTGGGGGTATTCTTGAATACTCCGACAATGGTGCCCCTATTTCACGCCGTAGAATTCTTGCCGTAGAATCTGATGGACAATCCAGCCCCGCTACTTTCGCAACCCAAGCAGAAAAACTAATCACCCAAGAAAAGGTTAAGGCTATCTTTGGTTGCTGGAATTCCACAGACCGCAAAGAATGCCTCGATGTTTTAAACCAAAATAACAACATCCTTTTTTACCCCACTTCCTACGAAGGGTTGGAACAAAACCCTAATGTGGTTTACCTTGGTGCTGCACCCAATCAACAACTTGAATTCACTTTCAACCACATGATAAACAAGCTAGGCAAAAAAAAGCTGTTTCATGTTGGAGTGAACAGCGTTTATTCCAAGGTCGCTTCCGAAATCCTTACCCAGCAACTTGAAGAAATAAAAAAGGAAGATAAAACCAACTCAACTGTTCTTTCAGGCGAAAAACTACTGAATCAAGGTAATTTCAAATTCGATGACGTGATCAAAGCCATTGTCCTAGCAAAACCCGACCTTATCATTAACACGCTTAGTGGCGATGCCAACCGCGATTTCTTCCGCGCTCTTAGAACTCAGGGAATCAAAGGCTCCACCATCCCAACTTTGTCTTTCCATATCAGTGCAGAAATTCTTCAAGAACTTGATGTCGAAAGTTGCATAGGCGATTTTGTGGGCTGGAATTATCTCCCTTCCATCGAAACCGAACAAAACAAGGTGTTCCTCGAGAAAGTTAAAACCAAGCTCGGCAATGACACCATTGTAAATGATAGTATGACAGCAGGATATTATGGTGTTCACTTATGGATTCAGGCAGTCCGAGAAGCAAAATCATTTGAACCAGACAAAGTGCTTCAAGCAATTCGAGGCAGAACTTTCGCAGCCCCAGGTGGGCCTGTTGAAATCGATAAAGACACTCTCCATACCTATTTGGTTCCAAGGTTTGGCAAAATCATCGGGCCGGGTAAATTCGAAATCATCCAAGGAAACGAAGGCAAACCCCTCAGGCCCATCCCCTACCCACGATACCGATCTCAGGAGAGTTGGGATAAATATCTAAGCAACCTCCATGCTTCGTGGGACAACAATTGGTTTGGTACCAACTAATCCTATTGTTATTGGTTAAACCATTTCTTAAGCAATTTGTAGAACCGGGAAAATTATCCCGATAATAGCTCTTTGCTTGAAATTTATCATTGTTTCGCCGATTGAAAAAGTTATATTCAAATGGCTTTCTGTCTTAATGTTACTTTAATTAAGGAATCTTAATGTGGGTCATAAGCAAACTGATAAACACCGCTTTGGCAAATCTTCCTATCATCAAATCGGCTTAGTCCGCGGACAATACGGCAATGTGCCCTTTGCTGAATGGGTAAAATTCCTCCAAGAGTCCGGCTTTGACGGCTGGGAAGAAGCAAGCTGGGAACTTGATCTCGCCCGTTGCTCCACCGATGCTGGGGCAGAAGCCTATGCAAAAGAAAGGGTCGATTTGGCCAAGAAGCATAACTTGGAAATTTTCACCATTGCGTCACACCTTCAAGGCCAGGCACTAGGCGATGAGCCCTCTGCAAAAACCCTGCAATTTGTGGGCGGCGAAGCTGTCGAAGCTTATAAATCTTGGCGTGGCAAGGGCAACAACCCACCCCGCACTGATCCTTATTATGTTCCCCCCGAAGTAGCAAAACTAGTGCAGGATCAATCTCGCACCGATTTGATCAACATCGTAAGGCTGGCCCATTACCTCGGAAAATTGCAGAATAGAAAAGTTGCAGTTCCAGGATTCGTAGGGTCACCCGCTGGTTGCTGGAGCCATTGGTTCTTGTTCCCACCTCTTCCAAGTAGCATCGGGGGCTATAATATCCCTGATGTACGAGACACCAGCTTGGAACTTCTGGTTGAAAGATTTGCACCAGTATTGGACGCTTGCAAGAAATACGGCGTTACTTTCGACCTCGAGTGCCACCCAAGCGAACGCGCCATGGGCGACCTCGAATCCGCAAACGATTACCTCAAGGCCATGGATAAAGCAGGCTATCAAAGCGTGGTTGGATTCAACCTCGATGGATCGCACATGGAATGGCAGAATGTTTCGGTGATTCACTTCATCCGTGAATTTGCTGAACGAATCCATTGCGCCCATGTTAAAGGTGTTCAAGTGATGAAAGAACATTGCAGAGCAGGCAGGCTTGGTGGGCATCGCCCCATGGGCCATTGGACTAATGGCTGGAATTTCGTCACCCCAGGAACTGACAGGGATGCAAATTCCCTTGAAGAAATTTTTGTGGAACTTAACCGAGTAGGTTATGATGGTGCTGTCAGCATCGAGTGGGAAGACAACGATGCAGAGCAACATGCAGGTGCTAAATCAGCACTTGCTAATTGCAGAAAAGCAGACCTACCACCAAGCGGAATGCGACATGATGAAATGCTTAAAGCATAATGCATGCCTCAGCTTGAATAATCAACAGGCCCCGGGGACTATTATTCCGGGGCTTCTTTTTTAAGGTGTTATTATTATGATCTCTCTTTTTCTCTCCTCCGTTTTATCCATCAGTGCAGATGCCAAAGATCAAACTCTGGCACACACCAAGCTTAAACCTTCCCGTGTCGAAAAAGAACTCTGCTTATATCGCTACCGAATCTACACCAACTCTCCGCTATGCCAAGCCTTTAATGATCAAGGGTTGGCATATTTATATTCCTATGCCTGGATGGAATCTGCACGCAGTTTTGAAACAGCTTTAAAGCACGATCCCGATTGCGTAATGGCCCATATTGGCCTCGCCAAGGCTTTGGAACGATGGGGTAAAAAGAGCGAATCAACCAAAGTGATCAAAGACGCCAAGCGCCTGGAAGAAAAAGCTGCACCCAACGAAAAAGCCTTGCTTCAAGCGGCTTTAGTGGAATATGGATTGAACGAAAATCCCCCCGCTGCTGGGGAAGCCAGACAAAAAGCCGCTGCTATCATCATCGACCAAGCACTTTCGCAATACGATGACGATCAAGAACTTTGGTTCGCTAGAGCGCAAATCGCCTGCAATTATGCCACCTTTGGTGGCAATGCAAGCTCTGCACCTTTTTACAAGGCACTTCTTAAAATCAACCCACTCCACCCTGGTGCCAACCACGAACTCATTCACTTTTACGAAGGTACACAACGCCCCGCACTCGGTTGGCCCCATGCAGAAGGCTTTTTAAATTCTTCGCCAGGCATTCACCATGCCAACCACATGCAAGCACACCTCGCTACCCGCCTAGGGAAATGGGACAAAACCAGTGATCGTTCCACAAAGGCAGTGCAACTTGAAACGGCTTACCACAAAGAAATGAATGTAAAACCCTCCGAAGATCACCAGTTCCAGCATCATGTGCAAACATTGCTGATCTCACTTACGCATGATGGCAGATTCAAAGAGGCAATAGCCTTAAACGATATTCGCCCTGATAAAAGCAAAGCTTCGGTCGCTTGGTTTAAGTTTCTACTAGCAAGCAAGGATTATGCAGCAGCAGAGACAGAAGCGAAGAAATTCCTGAAGACTGAAAAAAACACAGCAGCATACCTCTTAGCTATTCTTTACCTCGCACAAAACAACCCCGAAAGCGCAATGCCCTGGTTCGAATCATTGCAACAATCATGGATTACAGGTAAGAAAGAAAAACTGCAGGAGTTTCGGGTTTGGGAAGTACAAGGGTTGTTGTTTGCAGCACAAGGACAGTACAAATTGAGCGCACGCCTTCTGAAAAGAGCCATCGACAAATCCAAGTCCGATTATTCCCACCATGCATGGGGTAATGGTTCAATATTCATGGAAAAGCTAGGACTTATCGCTCTCGCAAACAAAGATTTTGTTGAAGCAGAAGAAGCTTTCTTGGAAGCACTAGCACACGATCCAGGGGATGTGCATGCTGCTCTTGGATTACGCAGATTATGCGAAGTTACCGGTAGAAAAGAGGAAGCAAATGATTATGCCAAACTCGCATCACACTGCTGGCGCAAAGCAGATCCAGGTTTATTAGAAAAAGAATGGGATATAATCAAATCATCAATTTCTGAGAGTAGTATCCCAGCAGCTATGCGTTAAGATCTTTTCATCCAGACCAATAAAAGAAGCCTTGGAAGTTTAACTCCCAAGGCTTCTTTTATTGATTTAATAACGGTTATTACATAGCCCAACCACGGCTCATATAATCAGAAAGCATGAGCCCAAGCATGATGGTCATAAAGAACATCGACGCAAGTATAATAACCCAAGTCAAAGGGCTGCTACTGTAACCATGCATAAAAATAACAACAACCAATGCCGCCTTTACCCCTGCAATCCCCAAGGCAATAGGAGTGCTCCACATGCCAAAGTTTTGAAACCCTGCAAAGATGGTAAGTATTGTCAAAAACATTAGCATACCAAATGTTGCTAAATACAACGATAGTGGTGCGGGTTGATGAGTTGAATGTTCTGTAGTAGCCATTAATACACCTTAAAAATTAATGCCCCATGTGGGCGCCAAGAAGATATAGCAACGGGAACAAAAAGATCCAGACTATATCAACGAAATGCCAGTAAAGACCAATGTTTTCAACAGGGGAATAGTATTCCGGAGAATAAGCCCCTTGATAGGCAAAGTAGGCAATAATACCAATGAGCACAAAACCTACCAACATGTGCAATGCATGAAGACTAGTCATGCAGAAATAAAGCAGGAAGAAAAGCCTAGCTTGCTGCGATTCTTGAATACCTCGAACCCCAAGGCTTGGGTCGTTATCTGCAAGGACATCTTTTCTATCAGGTAAAGAATGCTCAGCGGAACCATTTTTATGAGCTTCCGTTTCCATATCCTTGGCCTTCTTAGCATACTGCCAATGCCAATAATCCTTGCCTGACCAATCCTTGCCAGGCATCAAATGGATATGGTAATCATGTTTCCATTCAACAAACTTAACACCGAGGAACATCAAACCAAATGCAATGGTGATAAGCAACCACCGGCCTGTCCAAAGGGAGTTACCCGTTTGGGAACAGCGCACAGCAAGTGCCATGGTTAAGCTGCTTAGAATTAGAATCACGGTATTGGTAGCACCAAGAGTGATATCCAAATGATTGCTGGCTTCTTCAAACATGGCGGAATACTTATAACGATAAATCGTATAAGCTGCAAACAAGCCACCGAAGAATAAAACTTCAGTCAATAGGAATGCCCACATACCGAGGGTATTGGCATCGTGTTGCTGTTCAAGCGTATCAAAGTGATGAGCCAAATCTTTGTGATGATGTTGGCCGTGGTCTTGCACGATTTCGTTAGTGGCTGACAACCGCGGCCTCTTTTCCATGGTAATGATAGGGTTCTTCAGTAACAACAGGAGTCTTCTCAAAATTATGAGGCGAGGGTGGCGAAGTCGTATTGGTCCATTCCAAAGTGGATCCACCATAAGGATTAGAATTAGCCTTCTCTCCAAAGAAGAATGAATAAGGCATATAGACCAAAGGCATCAAGTACCCAATTGCAAGAATGGTTGCACCGGCAGAAGAAAAGACATTCAAAACTTGAAACTCATCTGGGTATTCATAATACCTTCGTGGCATACCAAGGTAACCAAGAATGAACTGGGGGAAGAAGGTAAAATTGAAACCAATGAAAGTGATGCCAGCACTAAGCTTGCCCCAAAATTCGGAATACAATCTGCCAGTGATCTTTGGCCACCAGTAATGTAATCCCGCCATATAACCCAAAACTGCACCACCCACCATAATGTAGTGAAAGTGTGCAACAATAAAATAGGTATCATGCAAGTGAATATCAGTGCCCAAGGTGGAAAGGAATAATCCAGTCATGCCACCAATAGTAAATAAACCTAAGAATCCGAAGATATAAATCATAGGGGTATCAAAACTAATGGAACCACCATACATCGTAGCAAGCCATGAGAAAACTTTAATGCCTGATGGTATTGCAACAGAAAAAGTAAGCAGCGAGAAAACCATTGCTGCGTAGGGTGACATGCCAGTGGTAAACATATGGTGGGCCCAAACAATGAATCCAAATACTGCAATTGCAATACTTGAAAAAGCAATGATGTGATAACCAAAAACATTCTTCCTACTAAAAGTTGCAATCACTTCACTAGCTACACCAAGTGATGGAAGAATCATAATGTAAACCGCAGGATGCGAATAAAACCAGAAAAGATGTTGGAACAAAATCGGATCGCCACCAAGGCGGGGATCGAAGATACCCACACCAAGCGTTCTTTCTACACCCAACAATCCCAAAGTTACAGCAATGACTGGTGTACCAAGCAATTGAACAACACTGGTTGCATAAATGCCCCATATGAACAAAGGCAGGCGAAACCAAGTCAACCCAGGGCAACGCATTCGATGAACGGTAATAATAAAATTCAATCCGGTGAGGATGGAAGAAAAACCAACCACAAACAAACCCACTGCCATCACAATCACATAGGAGTTGGAATACGTCGAACTAAAGGGGGTATAGAAAGTCCAACCGGTATCAACACCACCCAAAAGCAATGCGGTAAGAGCTATTACACTTCCTGCAAAGTAAAGGTAGTAGCTGAAAAGATTTAATCGGGGAAAAGCAACATCCTTCGCTCCAATCATGAGTGGAACAAGAAAGTTTCCCAGCACTGCAGGAATGGAAGGGATCAGGAAGAAAAACAACATGATGATACCGTGGGCGGTAAAAGCCTTGTTGTAGGTATCAGCAGTTAAAAAATCACCCTTCGGAGTTAGCAGCTCTAACCGAATCGCCCCTGCCAACGCACCACCCAAAAGAAACATCAAGGTGATGGTAACAAGATAAAGCAATCCAATGCGCTTGTGATCCAAGGTAAACAACCAAGATGTAATACTGTGGTCATGATTGAGGTAATTTACATCATTATCACGTCCAGCTACATCAGCGAACTTCTTAAAAGTTTCAGATTCTAGACTTACAGAAGCCATGATTAATTTACCTCCTTGTTAGGACTCTTATTTTGTATGGTTGCAGGAGTTGGCGTCTCTTCGGTTCTCGGCGGAGTCTGCCCCTGATTAAGCGATTTTATGTAGGCAATCACTTGCAACAATTCTTCTTCGGTTACCAAACCCTGATAGGTTGGCATGATCGATTCCCAACCCGCTGCGACCTTGGCATTAGGATAAAGTATCGATTCACGAATATAAGAATCATCCGCAAATACTTTCGTACCATCTTTTATTTTTACACCATCAATATGAGAAATCGGAATATGCTTGCGATAAATACCTTCCAAGTTCGGGGCCTTGGCTTCAGCATTTCCAGTATGGCAGGTTACACATTGCAATTTTGTATAAAGCTTCCTACCTTGCAAAGCCTGACCACTTTCAGCACCTTCAGATAACCATTTCTGATAATCAGCTTCTTCCATCACGATTACTTTGCCGATCATTCGGGAATGTTCGGTTCCACAATACTCAGAACAGAAAAGCTGGTAAGTTCCTGCTTTGGTTGCTTGAAACCAAAGGCTACTGTATCGGCCAGGCACAACATCCTGTTTGATACGAAAAGCTGGAATCGAAAAGCAGTGAATAACATCTTCAGAAGTCAGAGTAACTTTAACAGGCCTGCCAATGGGAACATGCAAAGCGTTAATTTCGCGCTGACCTTCAGGATGCTGGATTTTCCACATCCACTGCCTGCCAACTGCATAAATTTCCATGGCATCGGCTGGAGGGATAACGATATTCGAATAAACTTTTACACCCCAAGAAAACATAACCAAGCAAATCCCCACAGGGATAAGAGTCCAGCTTATTTCGAGTGGTATGTTACCAAACCACGGCGCTGGAATATAGCTTTCGGATTTTCTCCGAAAAGCAATTGCGAAACCTAAGGTTAGAGCCGCCACCACTGCGGTGATGACCACAGTTACGACAACAATGAAAAGCATCAACATATCGACTTCCGGAGCCACGGTTGATGCCTGCTCAGGTAACCACTTAAACTCTTCAAACATGAAAATCACGCCTGCCTTTCATGAGATGAGCCATTAACATCTGTTTGGCCATCTATTGCAGAAACTTCTACATTTTTAATTACAACATGGGCTTTATTAGAGCCTCTAAACAAACCTACCAGCGGAGACCAAAACCAGAAAAAACAAATACTAAAGATGGTTGCCAACGCACCAGCCTGAACTAATCGAATAACAAGCAGATTATATTGACCGCTACGTGGATCGTAGGCATAACAAAGCAATTTAATCTGATCTGCAAGGGTTCCAATATTATTCTTAGATGATTCCACAAGCGAAAGTTCCAAGTCTGTTGGCATATAACGAATTCCCATCAAATAACGAGAAACAATTCCTTCAGGGGTAAGAATCATAACCCCAGTTGCATGCAAGTATTCAGAACGCTTTTCGTCATAAATATAACGGTATCCAACACTATCCATAACCTGCTTGATGTTTGATTCTGAACCTGTCAGAAAATGCCAGCCACCTACTGACCTTCTTCTGCCCAAGGTTGACAACATAGATTCTTTTTTATTACCCGCATGTTCCGCATTTTCAGTTGGGTCCATACTTAACACCACAACTTCAAAATGATCGGAAGGCCTGAACTTTGCATCAATTCTCTTGAGCCCATCAAACATACCATCTAACACCCGGTTACAAATCAGCCTGCAACGATAATAAGCAGGTACAAAAATAACGGGTTTACCATCCGTAAAGAAATCTCCAAGCTTGACCGTTTTGCCCGACTCATCTACGAACTCCAACTGCAATGGAACCTGATTACCCAACTTCTGATCGATACCAATTTTATCTTGGATCTCTTTGGGTAAACCAATCTTTGCATCAATATCGCCCGGCCCACGAGCACTACCACGCAATCCAGATGAACCATCTGCAAATGCACTTGGCAAGCCAATGGCTAAAACCAAACAAAAGCTAGCAAAACCATTCCTCACTTGGCGTTTCCTTCTGGCCTTCGGCCTGCGCTGGATTCACTTGGGACAAAATCGTTTTTCACTTTAGCAGAGATCTTATTTTTGGAATGAAACTCTTTGTTCTGTTCCATGTATTTTTTGGCAAAGCTCTTGATACCTGCATCAATATTGCGATCTTTTAGTTCTTTTTCACCAGTGGCCTTTGAAACATTCACATAGGTGGGCCAACCCGATATACCACTCATCATAGGGCGCAAAGGATCAATACCTTCCAACCGAGACACGATTATTTTTGATTTTTCTCCCTTGGCAATCGCCGCATCGCTTGAAGCCTTGTTGGTACCCTGTTTGTATAAATTCACATCGGCTTCAGCATATGAAGGGCCAGGATGCGCGGGCCTGAAATACCCGGTAGTAAAAATCCTATTATCCTGACGCTTAGCAAAAGTGAGTTCTATCTGCTCCTTGGCTTCTTTGAATACAGGATCTTTTGCAAGAATTTCTGCGCGTTCTTTTTTCTCAGCTTCATTCTTCGGGTTGATCAAATTTGTTTTTTTATTTCTATCCAAACTGTCAATTTCCGCTTCCTTGATAATCGTAGCCATTAAGTTGGCTTGGTTATCGGTGATTTCCTTAGCTATCAATGGGTACTCAGAAACTTTTCGGGAGTTTTCGAATGCGACCAAAAACTCAAAAAGATGCAATCCAATGAAAAAGCCCAACATCACCAATAAACCTAAGATAACGCCAACGGCCACGATAATCTTAAAATTAACATCAGTATGTTCAACATTCGCTTTTATCTGATCTTTAGATTCCATAATTAAAAACCACCCTTCAAATGTCTCACTAAATTATAAGCCTACACACCATGAACCGGTTCCTTAAGGGCTCGTGGATCACGAGCAGCGATAGGCGGATAAAGGTTCCACTGGTAAATGAAAAACGAGAGCCATAATCCACCAATACCAAGCAGACAGGTAACCTGACTAACAGGTAAGTGAAAATGCTTGGGGCTAAAACTAGGCCCTAGAAGATACAAGTAATCTACAAACCGCATAAGCAGCATGAAGCAAGCAGCAATTAAAAGACTACTGCGAACGCGCTTGGATTCGCGTCGTAAAAGAAACAAAAATGGCAGAGCAAAATGGCCTATTGCAAGAATGATGGTCACAATCTGCCAACCACCCGAAATACGATTTATATAATAGGGAACTTCTTCTTTTAGGTTTGCACACCAGATAAGCAAAAACTGAGAGAAAGTCAGGTAGGTCCAGAAAATAATAAAGCCGAGAAGGAAACTACCAAAGTCTCGCAGATAATTTTTGGTCAAATACTTTTCAAGATCGCCGCCCTGATAAAGTAAAATCATTGCAACGATATGAAAAATCAATGCACTTAAAATACACCCAAAAGCAAATAGCACAGGGTACATCGAAGAATACCAATGCACATCAACAGACATTGCCCAATCGACGGAAGTAAGACCAACGGTAACTGCAAAAACAACAAGGCCTGGTCCACTAAGTGCTTTAAACCACCAACCAATAGATTCATCACCAGTCTCATCTTCTTTCCTGGAAAAGTAAGAGAGTGCATAGGCCAAGCCTATCCAGATGGAGAAAAATATCGCCTGTCGAATCAGGAAGAAAGGCACATTCAAGTAACCTGATTTTAGCTCGATGATTCGATCTTTTAAAGCATCTGGTCGTGCCCATTGATAAAGTTCAGGCAAGCCGAAAAGCAAGGGTACAAAAAGTACCGCAAGTAATAAAAGCGTTCTACTACCAGCTTCAAGCAATCTGCGGATTGAAAATCCCCACGCACCACCTGCAACATGCTGAATCATTAAAAGAGCTAGGCTACCAGCACCAATTGCAAAGAAGTAAATGAAGGCAATCAGATAAGATTCAAAGAATTCCTTCTTTTCAAACCCAATCATAACTGCAGAAACCCCAAGACCCAAAACACCAACACCAAAAGATATCCTTTGCACAAGTGCCATGTTGGTTCTTACATGATCAGAAATAGTAGCCATTACTTGGCCTCCTTTTGGGCCACAGCCTGGCCAGCCGACTTTCCAAATGTTTCCTGCAAAGCCCGGATATAAGCGATAATCGCCCATCGATCCTTGGGAGTAATCTGCGCCGAATAACTTCCCATCCCGCCGTATCCATGTGTAATTACTTGGAAATAATAACCTGCTGGGGCTTCAGGCAAAGGCACAGAAGCACCGGTTAAATATTTCAATCCGCGAGAATGATCCACAAAGAAACTAGGCGGCGGAAGATAACCACGCTGAACGATCATGCCATTACCCGCACCTGTAACCCCATGGCACACCGAACAATAAATATTGAACCTTTCCTTGCCACGAAGAATCAGTTCTTCCGTAACTTCCATGGGGAAAGTTTCGAAATAAGGAGATTTGGCTTGAACGATGGTCATCGGTTCTTTGGAAGGATTAAGATCTTTCCAAGCAGCAGCGGTGCCACCCTCTTGAAGACCAGAATATAAATGTTCATTTTCCTGAAGCATGCCGCGCGCTACAGTGCCCTCTTCATAAGGCCGGTTACCCCTACCATCGGTGAAGAATTGGAAAGGAGTGTGCATTTTAATTTTTGGTTGTTCAGCCATCTGCTGATAAAAACCCCAACCGATGTCTTGCTTCTGGCAACCCAAACTTCCCGCAGCAATAAAAGCTGCAAGAGAAAGATTTAAAATGCGGGAAGAGCCAATAAGGTATTGTGCGATTAATTTAAACATTACTCTGGGACCTCCGAAACTTCATACGGTTGCAATCCTTCAAGGAATTGCTTGGTTCCCTGCAGATCAAATTTTGAATCTTTTGCTTCGATGCACAAGAAAAACCTGTCTGTGGTTACCCTCGAAAATCTTGGAACATTGAAAAGAGGATGGTAAAGTCTTGGGTACCCATTCAGTAACAACATGCCAAAAACCGAGGTGATGGAAGCAAACAAAACCGTGAGTTCAAACTCAGGGGGAATGAATGCTGGCCATGAATTCAAAGGCCTTCCACCAATATTTAACGGGTAGTAAAACCAGTCGGGGAGAAAAGGGTTAATGAATGAGGGCGCCCCACCAGAGGTAAAGGTGGTCAGCGTGAAGGCTGTAAAAAACCCTGTCAACCCACCAAAAAACGCAAGAGTGGGCAACATGGTACGCTTGAAACCAACGGCTTCATGCAGATCCATGACAGGAAAAGGGCTGTAGGCTTCCATTGCAGTGTAGCCTGCTTCTCGAGCTTGATTGGCTGCATCCACAATTTGGGTTGGAGTTTCAAACTCCGCAACCAGACCATAAATCTTAACCTTAGGAGCGTCCATTAATGGCTTCCTCCATGTGCGGAATCTGAATGATCATGCGAATCCTTGTGCGAATGCACATGCGATTCTGGGAGCAAATGCTTCATTTCTGCGATAGAAATCATTGGTAGAACCCTGCAGAAAAGGAACAACAAACTTAGGAATAACCCAAAGGTTCCAATATAGGTGCTGATATCCCAGAAGGTCGGGCTGTATTGACCCCATGAAGAAGGCAGGAAGTCTCGCTGCAAACTCATAAGAATTACAAATCGTTCAAGCCACATACCAACATTCACAACCAAAGAAATTAAAAACAGAGCTGCTTCATTAGATCTCACCCTTTGGAACCAAAGTACCTGGGGCATCAAACCATTACAGAAAATCAGAGCAAAGTAAAAGTAACCATAAGGCCCGAAAACACGATTCTTCATCATAAGGTCGCGTTCGAATTCATTGGCACTGTAATAAGCCATGAAGGCTTCAACCCCGTACCCGTAAAACACCATTAAGCCGGTTGCAAGCATGACTTTCGCCATATTGTCCAAGTGTTTATCGGTGATGAAATCTTTCATGCCATAGAAGTGCCTAATGGGAACTGCAAGGTTGATAACCATTGCGAAGCCGGAGTAAACCGCACCCGCAACGAAGTAAGGAGGGAAAATGGTGGCATGCCAGCCTGGTAAGTTAGCCACTGCGAAGTCAAAGCTAATGATTGTATGAACGGAAAGCACCAGCGGGGTGCTCAAGCCTGCAAGCATAAGGTAAGCGGTTTCATAACGATGCCAGTGCATCGAACCACCACGCCATCCCAATGATAAAACACCATAAATCATGCGAAGAAGTTGATTAGGCGCACGATCTCTAACCGATGCAAAGTCAGGCACCAAACCAATGTACCAATACATAAGCGAGACCGAAAAATAAGTGGAAACAGCAAACACATCCCACTCAAGAGGACTGCGAAACTGAGGCCAAAGCTGCATAGTATTCGGATAAGGCAGCAACCAGTATGCAAACCAAGGCCTACCCATGTGAGCCAAGGGGTAAAGGCCTGCGCAAGCCACCGCAAAAAGAGTCATGGCCTCTGCAAAACGATTGATTGAAGTTCGCCAAGTTTGATTAAAGAGTAGCAAGATCGCAGAAATCAGGGTTCCAGCATGGCCGATACCAATCCACCAAACAAAGTTCACGATATCAAAGCCCCAGCCCACAGGGATGTTAACACCCCAGATGCCAATGCCTTCGTATACCAGATAAGTCACTGAAACAAGAAGAACTTGAAGAATCATGAAAGCGATTGCAAAACCAACAATCCACCCTTTGGGTGTGGCTGCAAAGATGACCCCTGTGATCTTTTCGGTCATGGAGTCAAATGAATGATTGCCACCAACCATTGGAGGCTGTGGGTCTGGTCGAAGGTCTGGACCTTTTGGAGAAACTTCAGTTGCCATGGCTTATCCGTGTCCCTTTCCAGTGGTTTCCAACTTAGGGTTGGGATTTCGCACTTCCGCCAAATAGGTGGTGCGCGGTCTGGTATTTAGCTCTTCCAAGATACTGTAATTCATATTGGCAACCTTCTTTTGCAATTTTGCTATCTTGCTGTTTGGGTCAACCAGATCGCCAAAGACAATAGCTCCTGCAGGGCAGGCGGCCTGACATGCAGTAACAATTTCACCATCTTGAATCTGGCAATCCTTGGCACGGTCAAGAGCACGATTTTCGCGTTCAGCTTTAAGCTTCCCTCGTTTTTCAGCTTCGATTTCCGCATGACGAATACGCTGCACACAGTAAGTGCACTTTTCCATCACGCCACGGCTTCGAACCGTAACATCAGGGTTGTTTACCATTTTCATGGAAACAGAAGCGTAATCGGTGTATTGCAAGAAGTTAAATCTGCGCACCTTATAGGGGCAGTTATTCGAGCAATAGCGGGTTCCAACGCAACGATTGTAAACCATATCGTTGAGGCCATCGTAGCTATGAACAGTAGCTGCTACGGGGCAAACTTGTTCGCATGGTGCGTTTTCGCACTGCATACAAGGGATGGGTTGATAATGCGCCTTAAGTGAATTGGCTTTAAGTGGATTGCCTTCGAAGTATCGATCGATGCGAATCCAATGCATCTCACGACCTCGGGTCACTTCCATCTTGCCTACCACGGGGATATTGTTCTCCGCCTGACAAGCCACCACGCAAGCGGTGCAACCCGTGCAAGTGGTCAGGTTAATGATCATGCCCCATTTGTGTTGTTTGTAAGCATATTTCTCAGAGACAGCCTCAGGCAGCAAACTCAAGGGAGTTTTGCCATGCTCTTCAGGCTTGTGTTCTTCATGTTTGTGTTCGCCTGGCTTATGATCATGACCTGCATGTTCATCATGCTCTGCGCCTGCAGAACCCATGGCTTCGACCCATTTTGGGTTTTCCTTAGTACCTGCAACAGTACCAGATCGAACCAAATGGCGTCCTTCCATGTAATGATGACTTTGGGTACAAGCCAGCACGTGCTGCTTACCCGTTGTCACAGCTTTTAAGCCAAGTGCATTCCAAGGTTCGGAAGAAGTACGCAGCTTGTAAACATCTGCACCAACATCGCGGGTACCAACTTTACCTGCACGCTCTCTACCATAACCTAGCTGAACATTAACGGTATTATCAGGGTGACCAGGCACAACCCAAACGGGAAGAACCAAGTCTCGACCTTGAATACTAAGCTTGATAGTATCGACATAAGCCCGACCATGCTCGCCACCTGTGTAGCCATAGGAACTTGCGGGTGATCGATAAACACCATCTTCCAACTCAGGGCGTTTTTCAGTGTTCAAAGACACACCCAAATCGAGGGCAGTCTTGTAACTCATAATCGCAGCGTTATCCCAAGTAATCTTGGTGGTAGACTTAGGCATTTCGAGGAGCCAACCATTGTTGGCAAAGCGACCATCGAAAACAGATTCATCAGGCCTGAAAGTGATTTCAAGATTATCCTTAGAACCCTCTTTCCACTCTGAAGAAGCCTCGAACTTCTTGATAGCAGCAGTAACTGCTTCAACTTGCAATTTAACGAGTTTAGTTAAAGCTCTTGTGCCTTCGATCAAGCCATCATGAAGCGACCTTCGGAAAAACTTTTCGAAAGGAACTGTGCTTCTGAGTGCGGTCTGGGCAGGCGATTCGTACCAATTCTTCCAGAAATCTTTTACAATCGCAGAAGCATCGCGATTAGGCTTGGATGAAAGCCCACTAAGTAACTCTTGGAAGTTATGCCCGAAGTACAACGGCGCAATCAAAGGTTGAATAACTGTAGCGGTGCCATCAAATGCACGCACATCGCCCCAAGATTCAAGGAAGTGAGAATCTGGTATATGCCAATGACAAAGGCGCGAGGTTTCATCATGGAAAAGGCCCATGCGATATCGCTGCGGAACTTTTTCGAATGCAGCCTTAAAGCCAAGATCAGCACCCGCTGTATAAACAGGGTTGGCATTCAAAATGAACAAGGCCTTAACCTTGCCAGAGTTCATATCGTCGACCAAGCCACGCAAGGACTTTGATCTTTCGCCTGGCTTCACATGAACTGGATCAATGTAGGAAACTGTTTTACCAATATTTCCAAGCTTATCGTTGATCGCAGCAACAATCACATGAACAGATTCAGGTTGCTCTTCGCCCACAATCACAAGGGTTGTACCCTTGCCTCGTGTCGAGAGATCATCTGCAACCACTTCAGCCCACAAATGAGCTTCGGCAGAAAGCCCCTTAGGCTTGGCAATGCCTTCAATCTTCAGATGGAATGCAACGAGGAACGCCATCCTTTCGATTTCCATGGCACGCAGAGCAAGCCTGTGATCCGCTTTAACACCCGTATTAGTAAGAGTGCTTTCAGCAACATAAAGGCGGGTCATACTATCGAGCTTTTCCAAATCCCTGCGGGAGGAAAACTCGCGTGTGTAACGAAGATGCGCTGGGCCACGGCCCAGAAGATCTGCATCAAACGATAAAATAACATCAGCAGATTTAACCTGATAAATATGCTGCAAAGGAACCCCAAAGGCCTTAGCCAACCCAGTGATACCGTTATCTGAAGCTGCGGGTTCATGCTGAACCCACGTAATTTCAGGGTAATCCTTAAGTAGCTCATTTTCTAATTGATGAACAAGCGAAGGCGAAGTGATGGTTTCTGTCAAAAGATAAAAACCCTTGCCCTTGGGTAACTTCGTAAGTTCATCTTTGAGGTTGGCAACAAGATCATCCCAAGACCTGGGCTTACCCAAGTAGGTAAGGCCAGCTTCGCGGTCTGGATCGTAAAGACCAAGAACCGAGGCTTGTGCAAACACATCGGTTGCACCTAAGCTTGAAGGATGATCAACATTACCTTCGATTTTAGTGGGCCGTCCCTGATTGCTTTCAGCAAGCAATCCGGTGCCATAGCCTGCCAAAGGCATAGCGGTGGCAAAGAACATCGACCTACCGGGGATTACACCATCGGGGTCTTTGATGTTGGGAACGATTTTTCCACCCGGTGGCCTGCAACCACTTAAACCCGCAAGGGCAAGTGATGCGCTCATTAGGGTGAGGAAACGCCGCCTGGTTACAGGATCGGTCCATTCGGAAGCTTGTCGGGGAAACTCACGCTGGATCATTTCCTGGAAGCCTTCGCCTTGAGCGAGTTCATCCAAGCTACGCCAGTATTGTTTACCTTCTGAGCTCTCGAGCTTATTTAAGACAGACTCGAGGTCCATGGCTGGTTTTTCTTTCATGTTCATCGATGACATGTTGAGCACTCGATGAGACTTCGGATATCATATTTCTTCCTAAGTTCTGATCCAAGCGTGGCTTGCGTGTGAGGCGAACCATCTGCCTGATTCAAATCCTTAGGCTGGAAACCCATGTTAAACACTTGATCGCGCGGCCTAAGATGCCTCTCAGGTGCACGATGACATTCCAGACACCACTCCATCAGAAGGGTGCCATTCTGATACACTGCTTGCATTTGATCAACCCGCCCATGGCACGAAACGCAACCAATACCTTTGGTCACATGAATGCTATGGTCGAAGTAAACGAAGTCAGATAAACGATGAATTTTATTCCACTCTAAAGATTTGCCAGTGCGATAACTTTCTCTAACAGGTTCAAGCATCTTCGAACCAACCCAAATCTGCGAATGACAATTCATGCAAGTCTTGGTTGGAGGGATGTTTGCATACCCTGATTCTTCGACCGAAGTATGGCAATATCTGCAATCGATACCCAAACCACTCACGTGATGTGCATGGCTAAATTGAATGGGTTGTGTCAAAGCAATTTTTGTATGCGTGGCATATGGAGTGCGAGCAAAAACCATGGCAGCAATACCCAAGGTTGAAGCGCCCAGCACCACGCCACCAATCACAACCCAAGTCAAAACATTAGAATAACGGGGAAAAACCTGAGCCATCTTATCCTCTCAGAAATCGCTTAAATTTCGTAATGAGCAAATCTCGACTCTGCAAAACTTAATGCTCATGAAACATTTTAGCAAACTAAAAATCAAATTCTATACCCAAAACCCAAGCCTTTAATCTATTCAAATTGAATAACAACAACAATGCATCACCTCATTAGTTTTTATTTACCTGCAATTTCTAAGCCAATACATAAGTGATTTCTTCAACCACAACAATAATATCGTATGAACGATCAAAAGATTCACAGGAAATACTTCAAAGTAAAACACATCACAGCACAAAAGATTCCCATTCTCAAGAAACCATTCTTCAACATTTCTTACAACTAGGATTGTGCGTTTTGAAATTCGCTTAACGCTTGCTGAAAATCTTCTGGGGTGTTTAAATTCTTGAGCGAGAAAAGTTCGGAATCAAACTGCTTTAACTGCGGCTCTTCAATGATTTTCCCTTTTACTTTCTCTAGCAAAAAAAAGGGCCTTAGCTTCTTTTCCCCTAATAATTGCTGCACATCAGGCAAAACATCCACCCGATAAACCGAGGCAAGGGGATGAAAATAACCCTCGGTTCTGGGAATACACATCCTGCTTTCACCTAAAGCTTCGGTCATCCCGAGAACAAATTCTTTTTTCAAAAAAGGCACATCACAAGAAGAAAGAAAAACCGCATCGCACCTCTCTTTTAATGCTTCCAGCCCAGCTGCAAGCCCCTCTAACGGCCCCTGCCCTTCATTTTTATCCCTACAAATCATCACCTTTGCTTCTAAATTGGGTAACTCCTGGCCATTTGCTGCCACCACAACCAAAGGATCGAGCACCGCCCCCATGATCCGAACAATCCGCTGCAACAAGGTTTCAGCACCAAACTGCAAATGGGCCTTGGATGTCCCCATTCTGCTGCTTTTTCCGCCACAAAGTATTATCCCACCGTATCGCATCAAAAGTTACCCTTTTATAATGTGCAAATCACTGGTCACTACAGAACTCTTCAAGCCCTAAACGCCTTAATTCTTGGATGCCAATATCCCCAACTTCATCCCAATTTCTAGCCTCATAATAGGCTGCTATCCTTTGCTGAAGAGCTAATTTAGAAAGCCTATTCTGCCCGCCCGATTGGGTCTCCAATGCTTCCGTAAAAAATCGCTCAGGAAGCGTATCTTCGCTAATGCTCCAACCTTCCCGAATGTTAAAAAGCTTTTTAATCGCAACAACCCGTTCTGCTGCCAGCCTTAATTCCACTTCATCCATATCCCAGCCCGTCACCAAAGATAAAAGCTCTGCACTCTCAGCAAAAAGGTTGCTAAATACACCCCGCAAAAACTTGCAAAGAATCAGAGAATCGATCAATGCACTGCGATTCTCAGAATCCACCGCAGAACGGGCTATTGCAGAATTATCCAGCACTTCTCCCGTGGGTGGCGAAAAATCAGCCTCATAAGCCCCCGAGCGATTGTGATCCGCTCCCCGCGATGCTACCGCAAGGCCCAAAGCCATCGTTTGCAATCCACGAGGTTCATAACCCGGAATTTCAAGCCCCTTTACCTGGGGCGCAAACGCAATCGAACCCTGACCAATTAAAAGTGCAGCCTGCCTACTTCCCAAGCTTAAAATCTTTCCCAGCCCTTCCCTTGTCGCAATTAATCCTATCGCTTTTTTTGCCGCTTCCATCGAACCAAATTGCAACCAAGGTTCTGCCAGCAATCCCTTCTCTACGCACTCCATCGCAAAGGCAATGGTCCCACCCGTGGAAATAGTATCCAGCCCAAATTCATCACAAAGCCCTACTAATTCTGCAATATCCTCAGCGCTTTCAATGCCACAAAGCGAACCCAACGCAAACATACTTTCGTATTCGATCCGAACTTTTCCAAGCTTGCTTTCATAAATATGTTCGCAACCAATTGTGCATGCAGCACACGAATGCCTTGTGACTTTTGCAGCTTTATCCACTTCTTGAAAATCTTGCATCTTAATGGCTGCAAAATGCCCTTCCTGGAAATTACGAGTGGGCAAAACCGAGAGTCTGTTAAACACCAAAAGGTTTGAAACAGTTCCAAGTTCCCTATATTTAGCAGTTGCAGGGCCAAAGCTTTTTGCAGATAACTCTCGCGCTTTTTCCACTAACTTTGCAGGATTCGCAACCGCCATCCTCGTACTTCCCTTAACCGCAATTGCCTTGATATTTTTCGAGCCCAAAACTGCGCCCAACCCGCCCCTGCCCGCATGCCTTCGCTCATGGCTTAAGTTTGCAAACAGCACTTGGTTTTCCCCAGCAAGGCCGATTGCTGCTATCTGAAACCCAGGCGCCAACCTCGTATGCAACTTTTCGGAGGTCGCCAATGCGCTTAATCCCTGCAAATCATCCGCATTTTGCAAAGTTACTTTGCCTTCTTCGATAATCACAATACGCTTGGTTGCGCTTTTGCCGGTAATCACAATTGCATCAAAACCCGTCTTTTTCGCTTCTATTGCAAAATGAGAAGAAGATAACGCATCACTAATCCTGTCAGTCAAAGGCGACTTCGCAAGCACTGCAAACTTCGCTGAAGTTGTTAGTGGCGTACCCACCAAAGGGCTGAAACAAAAAATCAAAGGTGCCTCGGGGGCCAGGCTATTCATACCCTGTTTAGATTCGCGGAATAAAATCCACGCTCCCAGCCCTACTCCGCCAATGAATTTGCGTGAAACTTCAAGCGGAATAGGGACCTCGGAAGACGCCCCCGTTTCCACATCGATTTTCAAATATTTTTGATGATAGCCGAACATTTTTTCCTTAATATCTAAGATCTGACATCCTAACATTTTAATCAAAACTAACAATTCTAAGGGGAAAAACAAAGGAATTACTTATATTAACCTTAGGAATGAATCAAAAAAGCTGATTTATCCTTGCCTTCTGTAGTCACCACGCCCTTTTTCTTATAATATGACATTCTAATTTCATTTTGATGGAGCTTACGATGTACGCTGTTTTTGAAGATGGTTCTAGACAATATATGGTATCCGAAGGTGATGTGGTCAACATCGATCTGCGCCTCGAGCCTATTGGTAATATGCTTGAAATCACCAGTGTTTTGCTAATTTCCAACGGTGCTGATCTTAAAATCGGCCAACCTTTGGTTACAGGCGCAAAGATTACTGTTGAAATTGTGGGCGAAGCTAACGAAAAAGTTCGTATCCAAAAATTCCGCAGACGCAAGAACTACCGCAGGCTTAAAGGCCATCGCCAACACTACACCTGTGTTAAAGTTAAAACTATCTCTGCATAGTAACCTTCTGTTATTTAAAGACTTATGTAAAAGCCCTTCGTAATTCACGAGGGGCTTTTGCTATTTCTCCTCTTGTTTCAATTTCCCATTTGGAAGTAAAACATAGTATCCAAACTTCAAGATTATCTTGAATGGTTGCGGTTTGTCATGGAGTGACTATATTATGTTTTCTTTGCGCTCGGTTCCTGCTTTAATCTCTCTCATCTTCTTTTCCAGCAGCCTTTCTGTTGCGCAAACTCCAACCCCGTTGGGCCAAGCGATAATTCCGGTTTCTGTGAAATCAGGCGATAACCCAGATAAAAAAATCCAACTCCTCGATGATAGTAAGTTCACTCCCCTGCAAAAACAATTCTTCCACTCCGGAAAAAGTGGCGCTGAATGGCTCTACCGCATGAACACCGTCAAAGGCAGATTCATCAATGGCATCCGGCCTTCTCTTAAAGTTGAAATGGAAAACGAAAGCTTTATTCATCAGGCAGGCGCTGCCCTAGCATTGGCCCGTGCAGGCCGTGTTTATAAAGATGAACGCTTTTCCGTTCGCTCCAGCCAAGCTATCTTGCTGCTACTCGAAGATACCATTACCGACCCAAAAAACCCCGCCTCACGATACACCATTTTACCCAATCAAATCCTCGATAGGCAACTTTCTGCAGGCTTCTTACTCCTCGCAATCCACGAGCTTACAAACCCTAAAGCTGACCTCCTTGATGCAGGTGAACAACTCGCTAACTTCCTCCGCTCCACCCTTGCAGACACCACAACCATCGATAAAGAAACCGCGGTCGAAGAACTCGATGGCAAAGGCTGCGAATCTGCAGTCGCCATCGCTGCTATCTTGAAAAGTAATCAACTTCGCCCTGCTCCCTGGAAAACTGATGTCGCTAAAAAAGCCATCATTTCTCGATGGAACGCTTGGAAAAACCAAAAAGAAACTGCTCCCTACCCTTGGCGCATTCTCGCATTGCACGAAGCTTTCAAAACCTCTGCAGAAAAACCCTATGCAGAACTTGCTTTCGAACTTGCGGACAGACTTTCCACCATGCAATACGATCAGATTGATCCCCGCAAACCAGCATGGTATGGTGGTATGAAAACACTTTCTGCACAAGGTGTTGAATTGATGCCAGGCGTTATGTCTTGCATCCTTGCAGAATCCTTTGCTGTTGCCTGCCTAACCGCACAATTATCGGCAGATAGCGCTAGGCATGACAAATACATGCAACGATTGGCCCAAGCATTACAATTTAGCCAAACCATCCAATACACGGAATCTAATGCCATTCATTTTGCAGAATGGTTCAGGCCAAGAGTTCTAGGCGGATTTCATAATTCCCCGCAAGATGGCGACCTCCGACTCGATTACACCAGCCATTGTGTTGCCGCCTATGCCTTATATCTCCAAGTCTGCTCCATAGGCTCATAATTATAATTGGCCAATGCTCTGCTTTTTAGGTATACTGCAAGGGTTAAGGCCTTCGGGTTCATCTCATTGCCTAGTGGCAATACCGGGCCTATTTCATGGTTTTTTTCATGAGCGAAGAACGAGCGCCTAGCCAAAGACCTAGATGTCGCAGCCTTATGGGCGTGCAGATAATTTCTTCAGGCAGCTATGTCCCCGATCAAGTTATTACCAACGCCGCTCTCGAAGAACAATTTGGCTGCGATGCCGATTGGATCGTCAAACGAACAGGCATTTTAGAACGCAGACACGCTTGGCCCTATCAAGCCACCAGCGACCTTGCCTTCGAAGCTGGTAACCGCTGCCTCAAAAAAGCTAACATAAAACCCAAGGATGTCGACCTCCTTGTTCTTGGCACCTTCACTCCCGATATGTCTTTTCCCTCTACCGCTTGCTTACTACAAGACCGACTTGGCTTAAACTGCGCCGCTATCGAAATCGAAGCCGCATGTGCGGGCTTCATGTATGCCCTTATCACCGGCGCAGCCTATGTGGCTTCAGGCGTCAGCGATAACGCACTCATCATTGGCGCTGATTGTAATTCCAGAGTTCTAAACCCTAAAGATATCAAAACTTTCCCACTCTTTGGCGATGGCGCGGGCGCTGTCCTTCTTACCAAGGGTTCTCCCAATCAAGGCATTATTAGTTTCAGCATGGGCGCTGATGGCGGCGGCGGTGATTTACTTTCCAGACCCGCTTGTGGCAGTAGAATGGTTCCCACTCCAGAAAACATCGCTCAAGGTTTGCACTACATGCACATGGATGGCAGAGCTGTTTTTCGCTGGGCCGTTGCTATCCTTTGCGACACCATTCAAGATGTTCTTACGCATAGCAATTTTACCTCCGAACAGGTCGACCTTTATATTCCACACCAAGCCAACATCCGTATCATCAACGCTGCAATTGATGTGCTTCACATCACCCGCTCCAAAGTATTTAATAATCTTGAAAAGTATGGCAACACTTCGGGTGGATCTATCCCCATCGCACTGGACGAAGCATTTACAGAGAAGCGACTTGAAAAAGGCAATAAGGTAATGATGAGCGGCTTCGGCGCGGGCCTTACTTGGGGCACCGCCCTCTTCCAACTCTAACTCGCATCAATCAAAAAAGAAAACCCATGGAACGTAGTCCTCACTCCTACCCACATTTGCTTTCATAGCAAAGAGTGTGAGGGCCGGTTGCTTTTATCCCTCTCGAGCGGCGGATGTTAATCCGTTGGTGTAGGAACTATATCTTAG
>CALARU010000365.1 GCA_937888715.1 uncultured Planctomycetaceae bacterium
TCAATAACAAAACCAAAAAGATATTTTCCTTCCCGGAAAGTTTATGTCCAGATCATGCCAATATCAAATGCAAACAACTAACGATTCAACCCATTTGATGTTACCAGGGTTTGGTCTTTAAAAGATTATCCAAAACTAGAGATTGGTCTGATGATTTTAAATCGGAACCCTAACATTTTTTTTGTAGAAGTGGAGCAAGGTGGAGATTTATACCGTATTATGGGAGAAGCTGAGAAAGCCAGATTGATGGATAACATTACGGGTGGTCTTTCCAGAGTCAGCAAGAAAGAGATTATTTTAAAAAGCATAGAATATTTCTCGAACGCTGATTCCGACCTCGCAAACAGGTTTAAGAAATCAATCTTGAAATAATGTTTAAAACCAAAAGACAGGGCAATACCTTCTTAAATTTAGTTTCATGGAGCGGTAATAAAATGTCTCGATTTTTAGTTGCAGGAATTGTGTTAATAGCAATTGCTGGTTTCTCTTTTGGCGAAGCATTAAATTGGCCTACTTGGAGGGGCCCGCAATCTAATGGTATGGCCCCAAAAAACGCAACACCACCCATTAAGTGGAGTGAAAAAGAAAATATCAAATGGAAGGTTGAAGTACCGGGGAAAGGTAGTTCCTCGCCCATCATTTGGGGGGATGATATTTTCTTAACAACTGCAATCAAGACTGATCGTATTGCAAAAAAAGATGAGCAACCAAAGCGAAACGAAAATTTTGAAGCCAAAACTGTTCCTACAGCAAATTTTTACCGTTTCGAAGTCCTCTGCTTCGACAAAAATACTGGCAAATTGAAATGGAACAAAATTGCAAACGAAGCTTTCCCACATGAAGGCCACCATTCTACTCATTCTTATGCAGCGGGATCTTGTGTCACCGATGGCAAAAAGCTTTATGTATCCTTCGGCTCTTTTGGTTTTTATTGTTTCGATATGTCTGGAAATTTATTATGGCAAAGAGATTTTGGCAGGTTAACCACCCGATTAGGTTGGGGCGAAGCTGTAACACCATCATTATTTAATGATTCGCTGGTTCTAAATCTTGATCAAGAAATAAATTCTAAAATCGTTGCGGTAGATTGCAACACTGGAAAAACAAAGTGGGAGAAAGATCGCGATGAAAAAACAACATGGAATACACCTTTAATTGTAACCCATCTAGATAAAACCCAGGTGATTTTAAATGGGACTAATCGAGTTAGATCTTACAACCTTGCGGATGGATCCTTGATTTGGGAAACTTCCGGGATGACTACCAATGCCATTCCTTCACCTATTTCTGCAAATGGTATGGCCTATGTGATGAGCGGTTATCGTGGCGCCTCTGCTATTGCGATACCTTTAAATTCAACCGGGGTATTGGACACACCCGAAAAAGTTGCTTGGCAATACGCAAAAGGGACGCCTTATGTTCCATCCCCTATTATCAATGAGGACATGTTGTATTTTACCAAAGCTAATACAGGCATTTTAACTGCGCTTGATTTAAAAACAGGGAAACCAATATTCGAAGAATTTAGGTTAGAAAATACATCAATCTTGTACGCTTCTCCTGTTATTGCAAATGGTATGATTTATTTTATGGACAGAGATGGCACTACGGTAGTTATTAAAACTGGAAGAAAGCCTGAAATAATTGCAACCAACAGATTAAATGAATCGATCGATGCTTCTCCAGCCATTTCAGGTAAAACGCTGTTCATTCGTGGTGAGAAACATCTTTTTGCAATCGAAGAATAACCACTGTTCTATGTGTACATGATTTTTAGTGTGTAACTATATTGGTTTTTATGCATTAATATATCTTGTATAGAAGTGAATGCGATAATTTAAATTCCAAGGGTGGCAAGATGATGATTAAGATAAGTTTATTTGTTTTCATGGTTCTGGGCTTCGAAGAGCCAGACACCTCGATTATCCGAAAAAAATTTGACCAATTGAAAATCAAGGGAACTGCCGAAAGGGTTATCGCTGTTAAGGATGGTACCAAAACAACTTTTTTCAAACGAAAGTTTGAGCTTGTTAGTTACAACATAGAAACCACAAGTACAGGGAATAAAATTATTCCCTATTTTGCTGTGATCAAATTTCGGGCCAAAGTTAAAACGTCAAAAGAATTTGAAACTACAGAACTTGCTTCTAATGCTGTTTTAAACAATGAATCCGAATCTTTTCTACAATGGCAAGCTATCTACAGGCTTGTTAAAGAAAACTGGGCACTAGAAGACATTGTTTATCGTTCTTCCAATGGCGAAGTGTTTGGCGATTTGAAAAACACTACAGATGCAAAACATTTTATCTTTGATTGGTTTAATGCCCTTGATGGTTATTAAACGCCACTAAACCAATAAAGCCAGTGGGTGAATATCTCTCCCCACTGGCTTTATTGGTTTCTACTTATCGATTACTGAACAGTTACATTGAAGGTTTTAATCGTTGCTTCATTACGATTATCAATCAGCGTAACAGTGATTACTGCTGTTCCAGCATTTCCACCTGCAACCAACTGAACCTGACTAGGTGAAAAAGTACCATTTAAACTTCCAATGGTCGCGGTGACTATGGATGTATCGCTACTTGTTACAAGATAATTCAAAAACCCCGCTGGAGTAGTACCTGTAATGGTATTCGTAATTGCTAGATTAGTTGTTGCAGTGCCTACTGGATCGTTGGGAACAGCAGGGCTAGCACCGGTAAGGGCAGGTAACGATGCGAGTACATTCGCATTAATAGTTCCAGCTTGGGGAGTATAACTAGTTGCAAAACTTTGCAGATTCGCCAAACTTGCAGAATCAGCAACATTTCCAAATACCGCGTAGCCATTACCCGTTTGACCAAGGGAAGTCGTGTTATCCGTAAGGTTGAAATAGAATTGGCTTGTAGCGCTATCTAAAGCAGATGTTCGTGCCATTGCTAATGAGCCAATACTATTTGGTCGAGAAGCATCAAATTCATTAGCAATGGGCTGATAAGTTGCCACATCGGTAAAACTAGTAACCGTGCTAGGGCTACCAGATGCATTCGTTGTAAATTGACCGCCTTGAAGGATTTGGGAAGCACCAGAACCCGAAAGATTTGCCATGCGATGGAATAAATCATCAGTATAGGAACCATTTTGAGCATAGCTTAAAAAGTTCGTCACGGAAACTGGAGCAGCGGAATCCAATAATGTAACATCAATTGCGCCGCTTGAGGTGTTGAAAGTAATGGTCGTGTCCGTGGTGTCAGGACTTAAATTAAAAGCCGCAAGGTTGTAATAAGTGGTTGAATTTATTGCGACGGTAGAGTCAGTAAATGCTTTTATCTGAGTCATGGTAAAACCGGTGGCAGTACCCGAGCCAGCGGTAGGGGCTGTGGTCCCAGAGTTAACCCCTGAAGCCCAAAGCCCTAATGAAACCTTTGCAGGGGTAAGCCCGCCAAGACCAAGATTTTGCGATAAAGTTTGTCCTTCAGCAATATTCAATTGAGCAGAGGTTGCAGTTGTACCAGATAAAAATCCTGCAGGAGTTGATCGAGTAACTGTGTAAGCACCTGGAAGAAGTTGATCGATGGAGAAATTTCCATTTGCATTAGTAACTATGGAATAATTTACGGATCGACCAGTTGTGGTTTCGCCTGTAATTCCAATATTCACCCCCGAAACACCTTTGATACCCCCATCAACTATGACGGACCCAGTGAGCAAGCCGTTGGCAAATATGATATTTGTTGTCGGGGTGATTCTTTCTTCAAAAGATTCTAATTCCGGTCTAAAGGAACATAACCTAGATGGCTTCTTGCTTTTCTTAACATCAGCGCCTCTTATCAATTTTAAAAGTTTGTTTAACATCTATATCTCCCCAAATAAAAATAAAGCCATCGATGAATTCAATGAACAATCCCTACGAATTACTTAATCGGCATAAAGATAAATAAATTATAGGCGAGAGGCTAAAAAATGATCAAAAAAATTTAATAATCCCAGATGTGACAACCTATCCCCCCAGCCTTTGCTAGCCTTGCAATCATTATGAAGCACATTTTGTGCAAAATTGGTGCAATCTGTATTTTCAATAAAATTAGCAAAGTTAACCCAGTTTATTGCCGATAATTACTTTGTGGATGGTAGGCATTTATTAAAATGTAACAAAAACTACCACATGTAATTGCAAAGCTTGGGAGCTTATTATGAAGAATTTAAAGGCATTATTTGCATTGTTGGCGATCACCTCTTTGGCTTATGGTCAAAAAGAATTACCTGGAGATAGTGCACCTGCAGCCAGCAAATCCGAAGTCGCTGAAGTAAACGACGCACTTATTGGTGCTCAACCAAATGCCAGAAGCAAATCATGGGCTGATGCCGAATTCTTACTTTGGTGGATGAGGGGCCAAAATTTACCTGCAATCGCAACTACTAACCCTGCCGGTACAAGTGCAAGCCAAGCTGGAGTACTAGGTGCACCTGGCACTTCAACAATTATCGGGGGGTCATGGGCCAATGATGGCATGCGTACTGGTGGAAAGTTCTCTGCAGGCTACTGGCTTGATAACGCACAAGATATTGCTGTCGAAGCAGATTTCTTTTTCTTGCAGAATCTTAGCCAATCTTATAATGCAGTCTCGGATGGTTCTACAATTCTTGCACGACCATTTAATAATGCGCTTGATGGAACACCTTCTGCTGTTCGCATTGCTTATCCTGGCGATGTTTCCGGGAGTATCTCTGCTCAAGTTGCAACCAACGGATTTGTAGGCGGCGGCATTGGTTTAAGGCAGAATCTTACCTCTTTTCAGACTAGCAATTTTAGACTTGATGCCCTTGTTGGTTACCGCGCAATGACTTTTTCTGACAAAGTAAATATTGACTCAAACTTAACAAGCATAAACCCTGATAATGCAAATTTCGTTGCAGTTGGCACCTCAATAAATGCATCCGATAGATTTAGTTCATCGAATACATTTAATGGTTTTGACACAGGATTTGCGGGTGAATACAACACCGGTAAATTCTCTTTTCAATCTTCGTTTCGCATTGCCTTGGGTATGACTCAAAGTAATGTAAAAGTTAATGGTAGTACCACAACTTCTGTACCAGGAACCGACAGCATCAGTTCGGTTGGTGGACTTTATGCTTTATCCAGCAATATTGGAGATGTAGGTAATAAGGCAGTTTCGATTATCCCACAAGTTAATACTAGAGCAGGGTACATGATCACCGATTCAATTAAAGCGAGTTTGGGTTACAACTTATTAGTTTGGAGCGGTGTGGTGAGGTCTGCAAACATGGTTGATACTACGATTAACCCAAATCTTATTCCAGGCTCTTCTACGACTGGCGGACCAGCTAGGCCTTCACTTAGCATGGCTCAAAGCGCAATCTGGGCACAAGGCCTTACTTTTAGCTTGGAATACAACTACTAAGCAGATTAATAGCAATGCCCTAAATTTAATTATTCCCCTTATCTGCTCATAAATAGCCATGTGTATGTTCAATAAAGTGGCAACAATCGCTCAAGAAACAAGCAGCATTGCTATATTTTAAGCATTTAGAAAACAGACCGCTAAATCATTTAGCTTATTACCTATCATTTTTACTGTTGTTTTAGCTGAAAACTCATTTCTAGCTTTGGCAAGCAAAAACAAATCCTCATTGGCATACAATTTGCTCACATTATTAATAAGGGGTGCTCCATATTGGTTCTTTTCTAGGGTGTTACCATGGGTTCGCAAACATCTTCATTAAATAGAATACTTGGAATTGAAGATTCTTCGGCAATTAGGCAACAATCTATTTTTCATTCTTACAAGCCTCACCTTAATGCGCGAGATGAACTTATCGATTGGAATGGGAAACCACATCCGCATTGTAAAACACTTGTAGATTCAATCGGAAAACTATCTTCAAATGAATTCCAAGACAAAAGGTCTGCCGCCGATCTAGCTTTTGTTACCCAAGGTATAACTTTTTCGGTTTATTCAGATTGTAGAGGGGTTGAAAAGATATTCCCCTTCGACCTTGTGCCGAGGCCGGTAGAGAGAAAAGAGTGGACCCGATTAGACATGGGGCTTAAGCAGCGAACTAAAGCTCTTAATCTTTTTCTTTTTGATGTTTATCATGACCAAAATATTATTAAAGACAATGTAATCCCAAGAGAAATGGTTGAATCTTCCAAAGGTTTCCGAAAAGAAATGATTGGTTTTACACCGCCAGGCAAGCAATATATCCATATCGTTGGCACTGATTTAATACGAAATCCTGAAGGTGAATTTTTAGTACTTGAAGATAATTGCAGGACTCCTTCAGGCGTTAGCTATGTAATTGAAAATCGCGTTGTCATGAAACGGATTTTTCCAGATTTATTTAAAAATATAAAAGTTCGAAGAGTTGAAGATTACCCTCAAAAACTTCGGGATGCTTTATGCTCGGTAGCACCAGAAAATTCTGGCCCTAATCCTCGGCTAGCTTTATTAACTCCCGGCCCTTTTAATTCAGCATATTTTGAACACACCTTCCTTGCAGGCAATATGGGTATTGAACTTGTAATGGGTAGCGATCTCTTTGTTCATAAGGATCGTGTTTACATGAAAACCACAGGTGGACCTAAGCGCGTAGATGTCATTTATCGAAGGGTAGATGATGAATTTCTTGACCCTAAAGCATTCAGATCAGACAGCATGCTTGGTGTACCTAATCTTTTTAGTGCTTATCTAAAAGGAAATGTGACCATTGCAAATGCTATTGGAACCGGCGTTTGTGACGATAAAGCCATCTATCTTTATGTCGAAGATATGATTCGTTATTATCTTTCTGAAGAGCCGATTCTTAAAAACGTACCAACCTACATTTGCTCCAAAAAGAATGACCTTTCCTACGTGCTTGCTAATTTAGAAAAATTGGTAGTCAAAGCTGTCAACGAATCCGGTGGTTATGGCATGCTAATGGGTCCATCATCGACCGCTGCTCAACGATCTGAATTTAAAGAAAAGATTAAGGCAAACCCGAGAAACTATATTGCCCAACCTGTCGTGACTTTGTCCGCTTGTCCAACTTGGACAGAGGAAGGATTGGCACCAAGGCATGTTGATCTTCGCCCTTATGTTGTTAGTGGAGCTGATACATGGGTTTTGCCCGGTGGCCTTACCCGAACTGCTTTGGTAAAAGGTTCACTAGTAGTTAACTCAAGTCAGGGCGGCGGGAGCAAAGATACTTGGGTGATGGAGACCGATGTATGATATCACGCTTGGCGGAACACTGTTTTTGGCTAAGCAGATATATTGAACGCGCAGAGAACATCGCTCGTTTACTGGAGGTAAATCAAAATTGGTTGCTCGACTTTGATATTCCAGTTGAACTACAATGGAAACCACTCCTAATTATCAGTGGCATTCATGATTACAAAGGTAATCTTGACAAGGAATCCATTCTTAATTTCATGACTTGGGATCATGAAAACCCATGCAGTATTGTTTCTTCGATGACTCAAGCAAGAGAAAATGCGAGAGTCATAAGAGAAATTATTAGTGCTGAAATGTGGGAACGACTCAATTATAATTATCTTTGGCTTCAAAGTAATACAGCTAAAGATTTATACGACAACAATCGGTACGAACTTTACAACCAGATCAAAAGAATCAACCAACTTCTTCAAGGCATTGGTGAAAGTACCATGCTTAGAACTGAAGCTTGGGAGTTTTACCAATTCGGTAGGCACTTGGAACGTTCGGGCCAAACAGCAAGAATATTAGATGTCAAATACCATATGGTTCAAAGTAATCCTGATATTTCCGGATCAAATATCGAGATATCTTACTGGACATCGATCTTAAAGAGTTGCTCAGGTTATGAACCTTTTCTGAAGCATGCTAATATAATTGAAAATCAAGTTGGAAATGCTGTTGCAGAGTTCCTTATTCTTGAAGAGTCTTTTCCTAGATCTGTTCTATATTGCCTTAAAGAATGCCTTAATTCCGTTACAGCAATTTCTTACCGATCAAAATCAAAAATCAGGAATACAACAATTGAGTCTTTGAAAACATTAAACTCTTGGCTTTCAAAAGATGAGGCCAAGCAGTCAATTAAGGTACAACTTCACGCTGTCCTTACTAATATAGTTGACAATGTTCATTCGATAAGTGATTCAATGACCAGTACTTATTTTGATTTTAATCCTGATGATCATCTTTTAGAAATGAATGAAATCGAAAAAGTTAATTCCTAGTTATAATAAGGAAAGTTAATGGCTATCAAGGTTGCACTTACACACACGACCGAGTTCATATACGATAGGCCAGTAACTTTAACTCCCCAAGTGGTCAGGTTAAAGCCTGCTCCTCATTGCCGAACTCCAATTAAAAGTTATTCTCTTAAAATTGAACCCTCTGAGCATTTTATTAATTGGCAGCAAGACCCTTACAACAACTATCTTGCCAGAATTATATTTCCTGAGCCTACCAGAAAATTCAAAGTAACTGTTGGCCTTATAGCCGAGATGATATCCATAAATTCTTTTGATTTCTTTCTCGAAGATTACGCCGATAATTTTCCGTTCTTATATGAAGAAGGTTTAAAAAAAGAACTTGCACCATTCCTAGAAACCACGGAAAAAGGGCCCTGCTTACTTTCCTATATTGAGAAATATTTAAACAAAAAATCTCGAACGGTTGATTTCCTTGTTTCATTAAACATGGATCTTCAAAAACATATAGGTTATGTTATTCGGCTCGAATCAGGAGTTCAATCACCCGAAGAAACTTTGACTGCAACAAAAGGGTCTTGCAGGGATACTGCATGGCTGCTTGTTCATATTTTAAGAAACTTAGGGCTTGCTGCCCGTTTCGTTTCTGGTTACTTGATTCAATTAATCGCAGACACCCAGTCTTTAGATGGCCCCAAAGGCACGGATAAAGATTTCACGGATTTGCACGCTTGGACAGAAGTTTACCTTCCGGGGGCAGGCTGGATTGGACTTGACCCCACTTCTGGTATGCTTGCTGGCGAAGGCCACATCCCTCTTGCCTGCAGTGCTGACCCTGGGCAGGCTGCCCCTACTTCCGGCTCATTCACATTCGACAAAAATCCAGACATTATTGATGACGAATGTAAGTCAGAATTTAAATTCAATATGTCCATTTTCAGAATCGAAGATACCCCTAGAGTCACTAAGCCGTATACAGATGACCAATGGAGCAGTATTTGTGATGTTGGTAGCAAAATCGATAATTATCTAAACTCCTATGAAGTTAAATTAACTTTAGGTGGGGAGCCGACTTTTGTTTCCGTTGATGATAAAGATGGCGAAGAATGGAATACTTCTGCTCTTGGACCAACTAAATCTTTATTTGCTGACTCTCTTTTACACCGATTAAAAAACAAATTTAGCCCAGGAGGCTTTTTACACCACGGCCAAGGAAAATGGTACCCAGGCGAAAGCCTTCCTCGGTGGGCTTTTAGTTGCTATTGGAGAAAAGACCTCGTTCCTATTTGGTCGGATTCAGATTTATTTGCAAGAGAAAACACCACCTATAATTTTTCTGAAGTTGAAGCTAAAAAATTCTTAGATGAACTTGCTGGAAGATTGTGCGTCAACGTTAATTTTGTTCAACCTGCTTATGAAGACCTATGGTATTTCATGTGGAGAGAACAACGATTACCAACGAATGTTTCACCATTAAAAAACAATCATGATAATCCCGAAGAACGCAATCGCATCTCGAAAATTTTCAACCAAGGGTTAGGCAAAGTTGTTGGGTATGTGCTTCCTTTAAAGTATGATTCGCTAAGTAACAATAAGCATTGGATAAGCTGCAAGTGGTTACTAAGAAGGGAAAATATTTTTTTGATCCCCGGCGATTCTCCGATGGGTTATCGATTGCCATTAGATTCTATTACTTGGATTGATCCTAAAGATAGAGACCAAACATTTAATCATTGCCCTTTAACACATGTTGATTTACTCCCAACATTTCAATCGAAAATTAATTCAAGTATAAATACGAAAAATATAGTCCCAATATTACCAGCAGATTCTGCAATACGAACCAGTTTATGTGTTGAAACCCGTGACGGGAGAATCAAAGTATTTATTCCGCCTTTAGATTCTGTGGTTGAATATCTTGAACTCCTAAAAAACATTGAATCAACGGCCCGCTTTCTTGGTTACCCTATTCAAATCGAAGGTTACCCACCACCCTATGACAGTAGGCTTTTAAATTTCAAAATCACTCCAGATCCAGGCGTAATTGAGGTGAATATTCATCCTTCCTCAAGCTGGAATGATCTTTATGAAAAATCTTTTATCATTCACGAAGAAGCAAAAAAAACCAAGCTCTGTTCTGAAAAATTTATGCTGGATGGCCGGCATACAGGAACTGGTGGGGGAAGCCATATTGTACTTGGGGGGCCTTCGCCTTCGGAGAGTCCTTTTTTACGACGACCTGATTTACTCCGTAGCATGCTTTCTTATTGGAACAATCATCCTTCATTATCTTATCTTTTTTCAGGTTTATTTGTTGGTCCTACATGCCAGGCCCCACGACTTGATGAGTCTCGTCTAGATATCATCACAGAATTAGAGATTGCATTTGAACAAATCCCCGACAACGGTAACGCTTTACCTTGGCTTGTTGACAGGGTTTATAGACATCTTTTGGTTGATTCCACTGGAAATACTCATCGGTCAGAATTTTGTATTGATAAGCTTTATTCCCCTGATAGTAGTACAGGAAGGCTAGGCCTCTTGGAATTAAGAGGTTTTGAAATGGCACCAGATCCAAAAATGGGGTTGGTTCAAAATCTTTTGGTTAATGCACTTATCGCAATGTTTTGGAACAAACCTTATAAACAGAAAATGATTAGATGGGGAACTCAGCTTCATGATAAATTTATGCTTCCTCATTTTCTAGAAGACGATTTGCGAGATGTCGTTTTGGAGCTTCAAGCTTTTGGTTTTGATTTGAAAGAAGACTGGTTTAAACCTCACCTAGAATTCCGTTTCCCTAAAATTGGATCTATTTGCAAAGACAATATTAATCTGGAACTTCAAGGCGCTCTTGAACCATGGAGGGTGCTTGGTGAAGAAAATAACCCGTCTGGAACTGTTCGATTTGTAGATTCATCACTCGAACGAATTCAACTTAAAGTTGAAGGTTTAATAGACACTAGACATGTTATTCTTTGCAATGGCTCTAGGATTCCATTTCATCCTACAGGTGTAAATGGCGAATATGTAGCTGGAATCCGTTACCGCGCTTGGCAACCTTCTTCTTGCTTGCACCCTACCATTCCTGTTCATTGCCCATTGGTATTTGATCTTTATGATACTTGGATGAGTCGTTCTGTAGGTGGATGCACCTATCATGTTGCACATCCGGGTGGAAGATCATATGATAGGTTCCCTGTAAATGCAATTGAAGCAGAAGGGCGAAGATTATCACGGTTCATCAAGGAAGGGCACACTGCGGATCAGTTCGGTATTATCGATGAAGAAATCCGGCCTGATTCGCCGTTCACACTTGATCTCCGATATGAAGGAAAACATCAATGGTTCAAGAAGCATTCTAATGATAAAATTTCAGAAGCAGATTCTTATGATATCCGGCCTAAAGGTTCAAAAGTAAACGGCATCGTTTCCCCAGTAATTAGTGGACTTAGTTAAAAAGCATCAATGATTAACACTACTATTAAAAAAGACCACTTACCTCAAAACCAATATTTTTTGGAAAATTACACTCCATCAAAATTGGCATTCGATGAATTAAAATCAGGTATAGATATTCGGGATCATTGGAAGATATTTGCTCGTTCGCTCGAAAGGCTATCACCAGGCGAATTTAATCGAAGATGGAAGGAAGCAAAAGAACAACTTCGAATTAATGGTGTCACTTACAATCTTCATTCGGATACCCGGGGTATGGACCGACCCTGGCAACTAGACCCTATTCCCTTATTGATTTCTGAAAACGAAGAAAACCATTTGATAAAAGGCCTTGCTCAACGGGCGCATTTACTTGAATTAATCCTTCGGGATGTTTATGGGCCACAAAGAATTCTTAAAGAAAAACTTTTACATACTGAACTTGTTTTTGCAAACCCAAACTTTCATAGGGCTTGCCATGGGTTTAAGCCTGCAGGAAATAAATATCTTTATTTGCTTGCAGTAGATCTTGCTCGTAATTCCAACGGGACTATGCATGCCATCAGTGATCGACTGCAGGCCCCATCAGGAACAGGTTACGCTCTAGAAAATCGCATTGTAATGACGCAAATGTTGCCTGATATTTTTAATAATTGTAATGTCCAACGACTTGCAATGTTTTTTAGGTCTTTTAAAGAAACCCTCAAATCAATCGCTCCTAACAACAAAGATAACCCCAGAACAGTACTCCTTACGCCCGGGCCTAGAAGTGAAACTTATTTCGAGCACTCTTACCTAGCACGGTATCTTGGTTTAACACTTGTTGAGGGCGGAGACCTTACGGTTCGGGATAACAAAGTTTATCTTAAATTTCTTGATGGTTTACATCCAGTCGATGTAATCATGCGAAGGCTTGATGATCGATTCTGCGATCCACTTGAACTTCAAGCCAACTCTTTACTAGGGGTCCCGGGCCTCCTTCAATGTGCGAGAAAAGGCGGAGTAGCTATCGCTAATTCCATTGGTTGTTCATTTATGGAAGCCCCATCTTTAACAACTTATTTGCCAGCCCTTTGTAAAATTTTCTTGGGTCAGGAACTTATAATACCAGGCGTCCCATCTTATTGGTGCGGGGATCACGAATCCCTGAAATATGTATTAAACAATCTTGACAACATGGTCTTAAAAAACGCATTCACATCAAGGCGATCAGAACCAATTTTTATAGAAACATTAGCCAATAAGAAACGTGAAGAATTAATAGCTCAACTTAAAAACTCCCCACAAAATTTTGTAGCACAAGAAAAACTTAACCTTTCGACCGTTCCGGTAATGGGGGAAAATGGCATTGAACCTCGACCTTTGGTCTTAAGAAAATTTTTATGTTCTCATAATTCTGGTTATTCTGTTATGCCAGGGGGGTTATGCAGGTATTCATCAAGCCCTTCCACTCAGCTTATATCGGTGCAACAAGGGGGCGGTAGCAAAGATACTTGGGTTTTATCTTCAGGGGAAGTTAGCACTTTTAGTCTACTTAACCAAGGTACCGACCCAATTGAAATTAGCAGGGGGGGTAGCGATCTTCCAAGTAGATCTGCAGATAATCTTTTCTGGCTGGGCAGATATACTGAAAGAGCAGATGGCTTAGCTAGACTGCTTCGTGGCATTTTTCTAAAGCTAATTGAATCACTTAAAATTGCTGATAACGCAGAAATTAAATCTTTGTCAAAAATTCTTTCTCAATATTCGCAAGCTTTTTCGCCTATCAATTCTGAACCTAGCGACAAAGAGGAACCAGGAAATCACTTGATATCGATGGTTTACGACAGAGAAAGAATAGGCACTTTCGCAAATGATCTTCAAGCTATCTACCGTACTGCAAGTTCTTCCCGAGATAGAATATCAATTGATATGTGGCGTGTTATAAGCACTCTGGAAATCCCTTCAAACCCAGAACTACACATGATGCTAGAGCAACCTGAACATTCAAACCTGATTACCATTCTTGATCTACTTAACCACAACATTGTTGTTTTAGCTGCATTTGGCGGTTTAATTGCTGAAAGTATGACTAGAGGGCATGCTTGGAGATTTTTGGATATGGGCAGAAAAATCGAAAGGGCCTCACAAACCATACGCTTATTAAAAGGATGTATGGTAGATGTTTCAACATCCGAGATACCCTTATACGAATCAATTCTAGAAATCGCTGATAGTTTAATGACTTTTAGACGAAGGTATTTAAACAAAATAAATCCTGCTGCTGTTTTAGATTTACTTCTTTCCGATTCATCAAATCCACGATCACTTGTTTTCCAATTAAATTCATTACAAAACAATATAAACCATCTTTCCAAAATGAAAGATGCTGGTCGTATTACTCCTCAAGAAAAATCCATAATGTCAATGCACACTTCTGTTTTATTGGCAGACATCGAGCATTTAGTTAGTTCAAACGAATCTGGAAAAAGGATATATCTAGAAAATCTTTTAAACAATTTGTTTTTAGAATTGTCACAACTATCAGAATCAATCGCTCACCATTATCTTGGACATTTGCAATTATCAAGACATCTATCAGGATCTAATTCGTGAAATACCTGATTAAACACACTACTTGTTACAACTATATGGATACGGTGTCCCTTTGCAGGAATATCATCCATGTATCACCGCGAGAATACGAAAACCAACGCAATATCTTTGAAAATATAACCGTTACACCTACTCCAGAAATAATTGAGTCTCAAAAAGATTATTTTGGAAACAAAGTTTATTTTTTTACAATAGAGAAACCTCACAAAAATTTAACAATTATTGCTGAATACGAAACAGAAGTTACACCAAAAAATTACAACGATTTTTTAGACCAACCATGGGAAAACGTAATCGATTTATTGCACGCAGATTCTTCCATTGAAACCATTCAAGCGCTTGAATATTTATATGATTCTTATTACGTTCACAAACATGAAGATTGGAAAGAATATGCAAGCGAATCATTCCGGCCTGGGAATTTATTTTTAAACTCGGTTATGGATTTAACTTCACGAATTTTCACTGACTTTAAGTATCAACCAAATGCAACAACCATAGCAACTCCTTTGCATGAAGTTTTCCTACAAAAGTCTGGAGTATGCCAAGACTTTTCACATTTTCAAATCGCTTGCTTGCGAAGTTTAGGAATTCCAACCCGGTATGTTAGCGGATACCTGCTGACCACTCCGAATCCAGATAAACCGAACCTGATTGGTTCAGATGCTTCTCATGCTTGGGTTCAAGTTTATTGTCCTGGAATCGGCTGGTTTGATTTTGACCCAACCAATAATCTTAGACCTTCAGACCAACACATCATTATTGGTTGGGGTAGAGATTATGATGATGTTAGCCCAGTAAAAGGTGTCATTTTGGGTGGTGAAAACCACACCATAACAGTAGGAGTAAGTGTTATTGGAGCAGAGTGACCAATCATCCTGTATTTTTTAAACCAGAAGCTATGCCACTTATACTTTCCATTACGCCAATTTTTATTTCCTCGGAACAAGTTGCTTCGGATCTTGATTTACCAAGCAAAACAATTTGCAAATAACTTAGGGGATCAACATAAGGATTTCTTTTCTCAATTGATTTTTGAAGAACTGGCATTTGCTCCAATAGGTACTTTTGTTTTGTTATTAAGCAAATGCTTTTCACCGATTTATCATACTCTTCAAAAATAATGTTATAAATACTCTCAGCTATTTTTTTATCTTCTACAAGATCAGCATAAAGCCTTGCAATGGTCATATCAGCTTTAGCAAGAATCATTTGGCAATTATCTACCAAACTTTTCCAATAAGGCCAAGAATCATACATTTTTTGCAGCAATAAAAGGTGATCAGGGTTTTCTTTAATTTTAATATCAAGCGCACTACCAATACCAAACCATCCTGGCACTGTATGCCTACTTTGCATCCAACTAAACACCCACGGAATTGCGCGAAGATCATCAATTTTTCTGTTTGAATCTCTTCTAGCAGGTCTAGAACCAATCCTTAATTCACCGATTTCATTAATTGGTGTAGACTGCTCAAAATATTCTCGCAATCCAGGGTTTTCATAAATTAATCCCCTATAGGATTTGCAAGACAATAACGCTAAATCATCAAGTAATACTTTCCAAGAAGCATCTAAAACAGTATCTACTTTAGAAAAACTTGAAAGTAATACTGCGTTCACAATCTGATCAAGATGCCTTCGCGCAATTCCTGTATGGTGATAACGATCAGCAATCATCTCACCTTGCTCTGTTATTCGTAATCTTCCATTAACAGTACCACGGGGTTGAGCAAGAATTGCTTTATTGGCTGGGCCGCCCCCTCTACCAACGGCGCCACCCCGACCATGGAATACTTGAATTCGAATACCACGATCAATTGCTAATTTAGCAAGTCTTACCTGAGAATTATGTAATGCCCAGGAAGATGCTAGCATGCCACTTTCTTTACTGCTGTCAGAATAACCGATCATAACTTCTTGCAGATTATTCCTATATTTCAATTGAGCGATATAAGCAGGAACACATAACAATTGTTGAATGATTGAATCTGCTGATTGGAGAGGTAGCAAGGCTTCAAATAAAGGCACAATATCTATTAAACTGTAATTGTCTTTGATCGAAAAAAGCCCAGCTTCTCGAGCAAAAACCAAAACTTCTAAAATATGGTAAGCATCGGTAGTCGTACTAATTATATAAGTAGACAAAACTTCAGGATTTTGTTGTTCCGCTATTGAAGCCATAGTTCGGAATGTTTTAACAACTTCGCAGGTATCTTCGGAATATTTTAAACGTGCTGGAATCAATGGGCGGTTTTTGTTTAATTCCTCAGATAAGAATTCCTTTTTTTTTGTGGGATCTAATTGTGCATAATTATCTAGTACACCTTCACTTTTAAATATTTCAGCGAGGGCACGACCATGCCTATTACTATTTTGCCTTATATCTACGCTAAACAAATGAAATTTAAACACTTTAACCAAACAAATCAAATCCTTGATTGATCCATTTCCTGCATTAGAAAAGCCTTTTGATAATAAATCATCAGCGATAACTTTTAAATCATCTAGTAATTGCTGAGAATGAAAATAAATATTTTTAGGTAATTCAACTGGTGAACCCCAACTTAGCTGTAATGTTTTTAAGTACGCAAGAGTGCTATTTAGCTTCTTATCAATTAACAAACACTTCAAACGATAAGGTTCATTCATATTCCCAAAGTCATTTATAGGGAACAATAACTTGTCATTTGATATTGAATCAATTAATTTTTGGCCAGGAGATATAAAGAGATCAGCATGACTAAGAATCCCACCAAGAAAATGAATTTGATTGATATAATATTTCAAAATTGTTTCTTGATTTAACTTAATTGCACTTTCCGTGACATCGTGTGTAACAAAAGGATTTCCATCACGATCTCCACCAATCCAAGAACCAAAACTAAGAAATGCAGGAACATCTATCACTTCATCAGGATAAACTTTGGTTAAGGCGTAATCAATATCCCGATAAAATTTTGGTACAATTTTTACCAAACTATCCATAACCGTTTCTATGACCTGACGAACCTCATCTATGACCTTGGGTTTGTCGTCACGAACGGATTTGGTTACCCAGAAAGTTTCAATTTGCTCGCCTATGGAATCTAATATTTCGGTTTTTTCACTAGGTAATAAGATTTCATATTCCAATCGATCAAGGCATAAAGCCAAACAATCTAATTTGTCCAAAACTGTCCTTCGGCGAGCTTCGCTTGGGTGAGCAGTAAATACCGGAACAATATTAGCAGATTGTAATAGGTTTTGAATTTCGTAACCCTTAACCCCGGATTCACGAAGTTCTATTAATGCTGCTTCAACACTTTCCCGCAGTGGCTCACCATTATTCAGCATTTCTTTTTTACGGAGTGACCTTACTCTTGCTTGTTGCTCTGCAAGGTTTAACAAATCAAAATAAACGCCAAATGCCCTAATAAGCAACCTTAGATCTTTAATTTCAATTCCATCAAGTTTAGAAATCAATTTTCGGGCTTCAACAAGACTATTAGTTTCTCGAATTACCAATGATTTAGATTTGATTTCCTCAATTAGATCAAAAGCCGTTTTCCCAGCTTGCTTTAATACGGCATTCCCATGAATCTCACCTAACAAATGTATGTCAGAGTCCAATGTTCGAGGTATTATTTTCATGATAAGCCTTTTATTTTTGTAATGAAAAATTAATTAAAACTGTAAAACAAATAAGTTAAATCTCTAAAACTATAAAGCTATAACTTTAAATAATCAAAAAAAACTTATCCCGAAAAGTTATTAATAAAACAAAGCTTTTAAATCTTGGCTAAGAAATCATGATCTTTATTTTATAAAATGCGATTATAATGTCATCTTAAACTTACAATCATTTTCAAATTCTTTTAACACGATTACGACAAAATATCTTTTATTATTTTCGCAGGTTCGACACCAGTCAACTTGGCATTGAGGCCTTGAAATTTAAATGTTAAAGAATCGTGGTTAATCCCTAGCTGATTTAAAATCGTAGCATTTAGATCGTATACACTTACAGGATTTTCAGTGATGTTATAACAAAAATCATCAGTTGAACCATATGCAAAACCTTTTTTGATACCGGCCCCTGCTAGAAAAACAGAATAGCACCGAGGATGATGATCTCGACCATAATTATTCTCGGTAATACCACCTTGCGAATAAATCGTTCTACCAAATTCTCCGCCCCAAACTATCAAGGTGTCTTCCAATAAGCCTCGCTGCTTAAGATCAGTAATCAAAGCTGCAGTTGCTTTATCAACATCTTTACATTGCCCTTTGATCGCATTTGGCAACCCGCCATGATGATCCCACCCCATATGGAAAAGCTGAATAAATCTTACATTACGCTCTGCAAGCCTTCGTGCAAAAAGACAATTTGACGCATAGCTTCCAGGCTTTGAAACATCTGGACCGTAAAGATCTAAAATATGTTTGGGTTCTTTAGAAATGTCTAATAGATCAGGAACACTGGTCTGCATTCGAAACGCCATTTCATATTGGCTTATCCTAGTTTGAATCTCCGGGTCGCCCACAGCATCAAAATGTTTTTTGTTGAGAGCGGCAATTCTGTTAAGTGAATCGCGCCTAGCAACGGAATCTAAACCTGCGGGGTTTGATAAATATAAAACAGCATCGCCTTTGTTTCTGAATTTTACTCCTTGATGTTTTGAAGGTAAAAATCCTGCACTCCAAAGGCGATCATAAAGAGGTTGATCATCAGGCCTTCCACTGCCGAATGAAGTAAGGACAACATATGCAGGTAATTCCTGATTTTCGCTACCCAATCCATAACTAACCCAAGAACCAATGCTAGGTTTACCAGCTAATTGAGAACCTGTTTGGCAAAAAGTAATCGCAGGATCATGGTTGATTGCTTCGGTATGCATAGATCGAATTAAAGTTATATCATCTGCGACAGAAGATATTCCAGGAATCAATTCACTTAACTCCATGCCAGACTTTCCATGTTTAGCAAACTTAAAAATGGAAGGGGCAATAGGAAATTTAGACTGGCCCGAAGTCATCGTGGTAAGGCGTTGGCCTTTTCTTACGGAATCAGGAAGATCTTCTCCTTTTCTAGCAATCAT
>CALARU010000366.1 GCA_937888715.1 uncultured Planctomycetaceae bacterium
GCGGCCCACTCGTTACAATTACATTTAATAACACTGATACTTTGGGTAATGGACCGCAATACTTATCCTTCTTTGCTTATAGTTCAAGCTTCACAGGCGGGGTTCGCGTTGCCCTTGGTGATGTTAATGGCGATGGAAATCGTGATATCATCACTGCTGCTGGCCCAAGCGGTGCTCCGCATATCAAAGTATTTACCATTAATCAAGATCTTGTAACGGGTGATTTTAGTGTCAACCCACAACCTATTGCTCAGTTCTATGCTTTTAACCAACCCACCTTTACAGGGGGTGTTTACATCGCTGCTGGCGATACGAATAATGATGGTTTTGATGATATCATCGTTGGCGCCGGCGCTACCGGTGGACCTCGCGTTACTGTTTATGCTGGCGCCGCTACCGGAGTTAATGCCGCATCGCCTCTTAATAACTTCTTTGCATATCCACAAAAGTTTAATGGTGGCGTGGTAGTTACCGCTGGCCAGCGCAATGGTAATGCTGGTGAAGAAGTGATCGTCGCTCCAGCTAGCAACGGCGGCTACAACATCAGGTCTTACGATGTGAATGGCTTGGGCAGTTCCCCCAAACTAGTTGATAACTTTTTTGCATTCAACGATTTCAAGAGTAGGGGCGGACTTAGTATCGCTGCTGGAGACCTTGACCAAGGCTTGGGTATTACCGACCTTGTCGTAGGCACCACCAACAATCAATTCGGTGTCATCCTTAATGACGGACCAACAGGCATACCTGTAACTAATGTGTTTAATAAATTTAGTGGCGCAATCCGTGCCGGTGTTGCAAGGAATAGTAACGGGCAGGAAGTTGCAGTTGCTCTCGCAGGGCCAGGTGGATCACCAATTGCTTCCATCTTCAGCTTTGAAACTTCCGGATTAGTCCAATCTGAAAGCGCCTATATCATTCCACCTAATATATCACTTAGCAGTTCAGGATTTACAAACATGCCTAGTGTTTCAGCAGGTTATTTCACTGGCGGCCTTTTAGGCTCTTCAACTCTTTAACACTTTATCGTAGATTAAGCCTTTGTTTGATGCATAGCATCTGCAAGGGCTTTTCTCGCTTCAGGGTATGCCTGCAAAACCTTCAACAAAAGTTGCAAGAATTTTTGGGTATGAAGCTGGGGCAGTGGATCTACCACCGGTTTTTTTCCCGACACTCTTTTTCCCCATTCAACTTCTCCCTTGCATGGCCCACTTTTCAACCACTCCAACGGCTTATTATTAAACGCTGCTATCTCTGCTCGTAATCTTGCCTGTGCATGTGCTTGCTCCATCGCATGATAAAAAGCCTTAAGTGCTTTGGGCGCCTTGGTTGTTCTTCCTTTTGCAACCCAATGATTAAAAGTCTGCTCCGAAATGCCTGCTGCCTGCGCTGCAACTTCAGGGGTGCCACCCGCTTGCAAATAAGAACTTATCATCTGCGTGATTTCAGGTGTGGGTAGCTTGTTCATAATCATCTCTTCCTATTCAACTTTGATAGGTGCGAAAAAGATCCCGCGCCAGTCGGCTAGGCATTGCTTTACCAATGTATTCAAACCCTGCTGTCAACCTCGTACGGGCATGGCTCAAATTCATTTTCCCTTGCGAACCTTGCGCCAGCGAGGGCGCTCTTCTCATTTGCCAATGCGGACTACGAATCCGCGAAGCTATTAATCCCGGATGCGTTGTCGTGCTGATCGCCCTTAATTCCAAGCCTTTAAACATCGATGCAATCGTTGCTGATAATGCCTGACCAATCCCAACACCCTGAAAATCTGGCAAGCAAACAGTGCGGTGTTCCCTCCTTGTTGCTGGCCCCTTACCCACAAAAGGCAGCCATGCTGAAAACGCAACAGGCTGTTTGTTCCAACTTGCCAAATAACAAATCGATGAAGGGGCTATGGAATTAGTTAAATAATGATGTGGTGCGAACAGATGCCATGCGGATGCTTTTGTGCGAATGATTTCCAATTCAATTTCTGGCCTTCGCCGAAGGCACCTCCATGTGAACAGCCCCTCATCCACGCGATAAATCCAATCGGGCTGTAGCCATTCAATAATGTCATCATGGCAAGTCACTGCCACAAATTTCATATCTAACTTGCGGATGATCCGAGCAAGGGCGCTAGATCCTATGCGTGCTACCGTGCGATCCACCACCGAAGTGAACTCATCAAAAACAATCGGCGTAGCGCTGGGCTTTGCCTTGGCTTGTGCGATTAATAATGCGAGTGTTGCGCGGAATTGCTGCCCGTTCGAAAGTGATGCAAAAGGCCTTAGCCAAGCGGGTGGCGAACTAAAACCCACCGAGGATAATATCTCCACCACCTCTTTAACACCAAGCTCCGTGGGGAAGGAATCGAGCAAAGATGCTGCAGGATGCCATGGGTTCTTGGGTAAAACTGCATTAGGCCAAAGTACTTTAGAGAGAGTGCTTTTGCCCGAACCACTTGGCCCAGTGATCAACCCAAGGTTCCAAGGCTTTTCCTCAATCGCAAGTTCATGCGTGCGAACATGATGATCAACTGCGCTGGGTTCAAGGTCGAATAAGCCACGCACTTGTGCAACTCTTGGCGAATCGACCAAAGTACTTTTTAATTCAACAACAACTTTCATAATTTCTCCCGGGTTAAGAAAGCAATGCCTTACATCGAAACTGTTGTTTTTTAAGTGAATCTAATAGCTCTAACTGCTGTGCTTCGGATTCGCATTCCACTAGAACTAAGAATTGTTCTTTAAGAATGGGTTCTTTCTTTTGCATTGCTTCTTTGAGTTCATCCTTGGTTTTTCTGGTGGAAGAATCGATGCAATCCCAAAGGTTTTGCAATGCTTCGGATTGTGTTGATGCTGCTTTTCGCAGGGCTTCGAGTGTGGGCGAATCGAATTGCGCAAGTGCAGCTAGGGGATCAAGCGATAATAAAAGTGCATTCGCTTCTTGTTCGTTTACATCCAGAATTTCGACCATGACTTCTTGATCGTGGAAAAGCTCTTTGCGTAGATGGCCATCGATTAGTTGAAGCTTGCCTTCGGGGGTCTCGTAAGCAAGTAAACTACGGGCGAACCCGATTTCGTTTAAGATTGCGGTAAGCGCAGATTTTTGTGCATCGGGATGGATGCGGGGGTTTAGCGGATGCACCAGAAGTTCGCTTGCGCGGATTTTTCTGTGCTCGCGGATGCGTAATTTATAAGGGGGCTGGGTGTTCATTCATGCAGGCTAGGCGACCACCCCGCATTAGGTGCAGCTCAGTT
>CALARU010000367.1 GCA_937888715.1 uncultured Planctomycetaceae bacterium
CGATTACGCTTACACGACTAATGGCGATGGAACTCCCAATACCCCGACCAATGGGGTGTTTCCGTTATCGACTCCATGGGGCCTGGGTGAAACCGTTTATCGAACAGGATATCGAATCGCAGAAATACCAGACGGGCTTAGCAACACTTTTCTCATCGGTGAAAAGCATGTTCCCATTACAAAGTTTGGCGATTTAAACTCACGAGATGGAGCAGCCTATAATGGTGACAAAGCAACGAGTAGCATAGGCGCTTCTGCCACCAATTTACCTTCCAAGGGCCCTACCGACCCCCGGACTGGGTGCTTTGGAAGCAGCCATTCAGGCGTTGTACAATTTGTTTTTTGTGATGGGTCGGTAAAAGCAATCACTAATTCCATCCAAGGCACTGTATACGCAAATCTTGCCAATCGCATGGATGGTAATGTAGTTGATGCTAGCCAGTACTAATTCTAATAATTCCAAATAGGTAATTGAATTTGGAAAGTGGTGCCCTCACCGAGAACACTTTGAGCCGTGATGGCGCCATTGTGTTTTTCGATTACACCTTTGCAAATGGCAAGGCCCAGACCACTGCCGCCCGAAAGGCGAGATCTTGCTTTATCTACACGATAAAACCTTTCAAAAATAAAAGGGAGATGCTCTTCAGAAATCCCCACCCCAGTGTCCTTGATTTCTAGCACAGCTTTATCATCATAGCTTTTAAGTGTGATAAAAACCTTGCCACCTGGCTTATTGTAAAGGATAGCATTGGTAATTAAGTTGTCGATCATTCGGGAAAGGCTTTCAGGGTTGCCAAAAATTTGAACAGAGTGCAAATCAGAAACCAAGCTAACCTGTTTTTCTGAAGCAATTGCCCTTAATAGGCTTACAGATTCGGATGCAAGATCACTTAAATTAATTTGCCTTAAATGGAAGTCAGCGTTCGAAGAGTCAAGCCGGGCAAGTGCAAGTAACCCATTTACCAAATTAGTCATCCGTTCAGAAGCTTTGAGAGAAACCTCGATGGTTTCTTGATATTCTGCGGGAGATCGTGGTTGAGAAAGTGCAAGTTCAGAAGCGGACCTGATTACAGTGAGTGGGGTACGAAGTTCATGAGAGGCATCTGCGGTAAACTGTCTTTGTCTTGAAAAAGAAGCATCCAGTCGAGAAAACAACCGGTTCAGGACTTCCGCCAACCCTGCCAATTCTGAATCAATCTGATTAATATTCAACCGTTTGCCCAGATCTTTCTCGGATAGGAGCTCTGCGGTGGCAGACATTTGAGTAATAGGGCGAACCATTCTAGAAGCAATTGCAAAAGAAACACCAACACCAAAAACGAGGAATACAATTCCGACCAAGGTAAATTGAATGGCAATGTAACGCATGCGCACAATTTCGTATTCGAGGGATTTTCCTGCAATTATTTTTGTTCCACCTGGGCCGATCATCCGAACTTCCCTGAGGTTATTTTTCAGCATTATCAAAGTAGGTTGAGGATAAAACTTTTTGGCCAAACTATCTTCCTCGGAATAGCCCTGCGGTAAGTATTCCTTCTTGAGCAACATATCATTGGCGGTCATCACCATAAAATAGGGTTGATCTCTGGGATTATTTATACCAGGGATGTTCAACTCTTGAGGCAAGCGAAGTTCCTCAAGGAACTGTTCTTTGGAACGGCGAGGCCTTGGAGGAGGAGGCGCGGTTCCATCGGGCCTTAAAGGTGGAGGTGGCATGAGCGTTGCTTCAATCCCCTGCTGGACAGGCGGGGGAAAAGAACGAAGCGTCACATCGAGATACAATGCTGCAGCTTCAAGTCGGCGATCGACCTCCGTAAAGGTTGAACGCCATACCTGATAATAAAAAATGGATCCACTGCTAAGGATCACAGTGGCCAGCAATGCGGAGTAAAAGAACTGTAGTTTCCAGCGTAGGGATTTAAACACTGATGATGTATCCCAAGCCACGCCTAGTCTCAATGATATCTACTTCGAGTTTTTTCCTGATATTCGAAATATGAACATCTACCAGGTTACTCATGGAATCTTCGTTGGCATCATAAACATGTTCATAGATATCAGAACGGCTCATGACTCTGTTCTTTTTCAGGACCAAGAGTTCGATGATCGAAAACTCCTTGGCAGTAAGTTCAACTTTGCGTCTACCCACATTGACAAGCTTTGAACCAAAATTTATGGTAACGCCCCGGATGGTGATGATGTTATCACCAGTACCCAAAGAACGCCTGATCAATGCCTGTAAACGCGCAAAAAGTTCTGCCATCGAAAAGGGTTTGGTCAGGTAATCATCTGCACCAAGGTTCAGCCCATCAACCCTGTTTGCAACCGTATCACGGGCACTCAGAATTAAGACCGGGGTTGCATACAATTTTCTAAACTTAGCGAGAAATTGAGCCCCATCCATCACGGGCATCATCATATCCAGAATAATAGCATCATATCTACTGATTGCAGCGCAAGAAAGGCCGTCGCTGCCATCCGTTGCTTCATCCACTGCATAACCTTTTTCACGCAAAGCCTTGGCAATAGTACGCAACAAGTCCGGTTCATCTTCAACAACAAGTATTCGCATAAGGTTTTCACCAACAAGCTTATTTACTGCTATTTTTTGTGCGGGCACGTTCGCGAGCACTTAACTCTTGCTTATCAGTAACTGGCAATTTGGTTTCCCAAAAAACCCCTTTTTGGTGCCCTTGCTGCACATGATTCCAAAAGCTTAACTCAGGCCATTTACCTTTGCTTACCCCTTGGCTCAATGTTTCCTTTAACTGCAATGTTGAAACCTCTGCTGTTTGAAACAGCACTTCGCCTTTCAACCCGAAACTATCAGGCTGAACCACTAAAATCTGCGATGCCTTTTCAGCGCCCATCACCAACTCTAATTCTTTTTGATCCCTGACTTTTACATAAATGAACCTGCCTAGAAACTCACTCGACCAAGCAATAGCTGATATCTTTTTTTCAAGTTCCAAGGCATCACCGTTTGCAGCCGGATTAAAAATTACAAGTGGTTGCTTGTCACACCCAGCAACATTTAAAGCCAAACGCAAATCAGTAACATACGGAACAGCAGAAATCTTTCCGACCTCTGCCGCAACATCAGGGTATTGCAACGCAATCTTAGTCATCCCCTCTGCCATGTTTTTAGGATTTCCATAAACTTGATTAGTGCCTCGGGAAGCACGAGAAAGTCGCTGCTTGGCATCAGGCGAGAGGATACAGAAAACGGTATTTTCCACATCGCCATTTCGGCCCACATTGAAGGTTTTTAAAAACGCAGCTTCCTCCTTGTTCTCGTAGCTAAGAAGGCGGATACAGACAAATTTTCTGGAAGCGGCAATTACATCGGGATCAGACAAGAAACTCTTGTCCATCTCGGATTTCCCTGGTCACCAAGTACCAGAAACACCAGCACAATGAGGCGCAGCGGAAAGAAGCAAAATAGGAAGGCCGGTTCGTTGGGCTTCTTTCAAGCCTCCATCCAGAGAAGCAAACCATTGGATCTTGGAAGGCTTTTGCAGTTTGGAATCCATATCAGGCCTAGGCTGGGAACTCTTTTTATCGGGGGCAGCACCATCCTTACCTTTATCACCTTTGCCATCTTTTCCCTTGCCATCTTTTCCCTTGCCATCTTTTCCATCTTTTCCCTTGCCATCTTTGCCATCTTTGCCATCCATTTTGCCAAGGCCTCTGGAGGTTTCTACTTTTTTAATTTGCCCATCAGTTAAGATCTTGGTGAGCTTAGCTTTGACTTCTTTTTCAAGGTCTGCAATTTGTTTCAACTGATCTTCTGAAAGTTCAAGGGTGTCTGCAATATGTGGTGGTAGAACTTTGCCAAGTTCAAAACCCATGGGTGGTCCTTTTTTATCACCACCGGGGCCTTTTTTAAAATCTTTGCCGCCTTCTTTTCCGGGCCCGCCCTTGCCATCCTGAGGCTGGGACCAAACACTTAATCCCATAAAACAAATCAATCCAAGAGTTGCGATTCCAGCAAGATATTTCTGCATGATAAGCCTCTAAAGTTAAGGAAATGTTCCGATTGCAGTTAGCACTATAATAGAAGTAAGGTTAAGAGAGCATTAAGATGGGGATGAATTCTGGAATATTCAAGAAAAAAAATGCCCCTGACTGGATTCGAACCAGTGACCGACGGATTAGAAATCCGTTGCTCTATCCAACTGAGCTACAAGGGCATACAAAAAATTATTATATTCAATAAACGGCAGTTGCCCAAGGTGTTCCTTTACATCATTTTAAGATTCTCTTTACCGTCCCAATGCCAAGTAAGGGATTGGATATTCTGAGTAGCCAAAAAAGCAGCAGCCCCCATGAATCCTATGCCCGGTTCAAGATGTAAAACAGTCCAACGGCCAGCCTCGTTGGGGCAGCCATCAACAAATCGAATTCTAGGGGTTTCATTGCGCCCCAATGAGACTTCAACGCGATCTAATCCAAACCCCAGACCATGCCCATTAGCCTTTAAAAAGGCTTCTTTTCGAGTCCAAGCTTGAAAGAAGATGGATTGCATCTCGGGGCCTGGTTGTTGGGAAAGGGTATGGGATTCCCAAGGCGAAAAGAATCGTTCAGCAAGAAACAAGCTATTCTCGATCAACCTGACTTTTTCGACATCCACGCCAATTTCCACAGAATTCGAAAGGGCGATCAATCCTAAGCCATGCGAATGAGAAAGATTAAAATAAAGCCCGTGATGGCTTGCAAGAATGGGCTTACCCATGCCTGTACTTGCAAAAATGATGGCTTGGGGCTCGCAACCCAAATACCCTGCAAGAAAAATTCGAAGCACCGCCCTGCCAACAATCGCCTGCTCGCGAACTTCGAGCGAACGCATACGCATGGCACGATTTATTTCGTCTTTATGCAATAACTGTGATAATAATTCGACTTCTTTAGAAGGCCTGGAGGTATGAAAAGACCAAATATGAACGGTGCCCGTCTCAAGGGGTGTCAAATTATTGCTGATAGGCCAAGTAGGCTTAACGGGATTAGCCATAGTAAGCCCCTTTTAAATCATTCAGCTTTTGCTCGAACAACCCTGCGTGCGCCAATTCGAACGATTAGTTCACCCTCAATAGTGATGACCTGATTTGGATCAATAATTTTAGTTTTATCAGGGCCAATCGTAACGCCCCCGCCTTGGATTAATCTTCGTGCATCATTATTGCTTTTGGCAAAATCAAGGAATACAAGCAACTTGGTTACAGTGCACCCTGCAAGCTGGGTAGCATTCAAAACAACCACTGGGATATCGGTAGGGTCCTGCCGTTGCGAAAAGCGTTTAACCCATTCCTCTGCAGCTTCGTTGGCAACACTATCGCCATGATAAAAACCAACAATATTCTTGCCCAGAGTTTTCTTGGCTTCAAGCGGATGGGTTTTGGAAGCATCAAGAAGATCGTTAATTTGAAGAGAAGAAAGGTTGGTAAGCAGTGCAAACCATTCCTTCATAAGTTCATCAGGGATGCTCATGATCTTGGCAAATTGATCGTAGGAAGAATCGCCAACACCAACATAATTACCAAGGCTTTTGCCCATGCGTTTGATGCCATCCAAACCGCGAAGGATGGGAAGAGTAATACAAACTTGAGGCTCCTGCCCCGCATTTTTTTGGAGATCGCGAGCAGCCATGAGGCTGAAAAGTTGTTCGCTGCCTCCCAACTCAACATCAGCCCGAACCTCGACACTATCGTGGCCTTGCATGAGAGGATAAAGACATTCATGAAGATAAATAGGGGTGCCTGCTTTATAGCGCTTAGTGAAGTCATCCCGCTCAAGCATTCGTTGAACGGTGGTGGTGCCCGCAAGGGAAAGAACATCAAGGAACCGATATTTCGAAAACCATTCGCCATTATAACGAACTTCAGTTTTGGAAAGATCAATAACCTTCCCTACCTGAACGAGATAATCGAGGGCATTTTTAGCAACCTGCTCTTCGGTAAGCCGTTGTCTGGCCTGATCCCTGCCGCTGGGGTCGCCAACCAATGCAGTGTAATTTCCAATGATGAGAACGGCTTGGTGCCCAAGATCTTGGAAGAGTTTTAATTTTCGAAGCGGAACAGTATGGCCTAGGTGAACATCAATGCCAGTAGGATCAATGCCATACTTAACACGAAGAGGCTTATTGAGTGAGATAGAGCGATCGAGTTTGCGAAGGAACTCATCCGCTGGAGTAATTTGGTCGGTGCCGTTTTTGATCAATTCAAGTTGTTGTGCAGAGGATTTCAAAAAGGCCTCTTAAGTTAATTAGACAAGGATTCAGGAAATAAACTCGAAGGCATTTTCATGGTGTGATAAATCAGGAGTTGAGGAGTTTTTTTTCCAAGCGACTGCAATGACATCAAACCTGAAAGAATTACCCTGAAGCTTATAAGATCGAATAAAAGCCGCTGCTGCTCTCGAAAGCTTGATTTGCTTATCCCGACCAACCGACTCTGCAGCAACCACAGTATGATCGCAAGATTTGGATCGAACTTCAACAAAAACTACGGTATCTTTAAACCGGGCAACAATATCGAGTTCGCCTAACTTGCAACTCCAGTTTCTTGCCAGGATAATGTATCCCTTCGAAACAAGAACCTTGGCAGCAATACCCTCGGACTTATTGCCGAGCCATTTACGCCAAGGTAGTATCCATTCTAGAAATCGCATGGGCATGCGAATTACCATGAATACGAATTACTTGGTTTTAGCTTTGGGAATATGGGGCTTGCGTTCTTTAAGGCGTGTAGCCTTACCAACCCTATCGCGCATGTAGTAAAGTTTCGCTCTGCGCACCTTGCCGGTTTTCTTAACTTCAACCTTGGCAACCCGTGGGGAAACTACAGGGAAAGTTCGTTCAACACCTTCGCCCTGAACAATTCTGCGAACGGTGAACATTTCACCCATGCCATGGCCTCGCTGGCTGATGACAAGACCGGTGAAAACTTGGATGCGTTCTTTTTGGCCTTCCAAAATTCGGAAGTGAACATCAACGGTATCACCGACTTCAAAAGCTGGGATAGATCGTTTGAAATCTGATTTTTCAGAAAGATCTGCAACATGCTTTTTTGCCATGTCTTCGACGATCTGGAGGAGGCGGTTTTTCATGATAAATTCCTTCGCAAACAAAGTTTTATTGAATCAAACCCTGACTTCGTAACTTAGACTGTTCTGCGCGCCAAGAAGCAATTGCGGCATGGTTGCCACCCAATAAAACTTCTGGCACTTCAGCGCCCCTGAAAACCCGAGGTCGGGTATACTGGGGGTATTCGACAACACCTGGATCGTTATGAGTTTCTTCGGTAAGGCTTTCAGGATCACCCAAAACGCCAGGCACCAAACGAATCACACTATCGATCAAAACCATTGCGGGGACTTCACCGCCATTGCATATGAAGTCGCCTATCGAAATTTCGCGAGGCTTCAGGCCAATCCTGATTCTTTCATCGAAACCTTCGTATCTGCCACATAACAGCAAAATCCTGCTATGTCCAGAAAGCTCTTCTACAAGTTTTTGGTTAAGCTTTTCTCCGGCAGGAGTAAGCATCACCAATAAACCAGGATCATCAACGACCTTCGAGCGGACCTCTTCGACACAATCAAAAATCGGCTCGGGCATCATGACCATTCCGGGTCCGCCACCAAAAGGCCTGTCATCCACCTTTGAATGTTTGCCCTTGGCCCAATCTCTAATATTCCAAAGGTTAATGGAAACCTTTTCTGTCTGGATCGCCAATTTCAAAAGGCTCTGAGACAGATATCCTTGAAATAAATCAGGAAACAAGGTCAGCACATCAAACCGCATGGGTATTAGGAACCAGAACTAGCTGCTGCCTCAGCCTTCTCGAATTTTTCCATGTACTTTCCGAGAAAGATTGCAACATGATCGGAAGGCTGTGCGCCAACGCTCAGCCAATACTTAATTCTTGTAGGTTTAAGGATTACCCGCGATTCCTTGATTTTAACCGAAGGATCGTAGGTGCCTAAAATTTCCAGAACATCGCCATCGCGTGCCCTGCGTTTATCAATGGCAACAATGCGGTAAAAATGCCTGCCATGTCTGCCAAACTGTTTCATTCTAATGCTAACTGCCATGCTTCTTCCTTTCCAAAGGTATGCCAATTTTTTATTTTATGAAAGATTGAGGCAGAAACCCACTACCTTTCTTCATTCATTTTAAGAAACTAGCGTTTTTTATTATTTTTTCTTTCTTTAGCCCGTTCCTTAGGTGTTTTTCTATGACCTGTATCGCCCTTTGTCTTAAGTTTTGCGCCGGGCTGAAAAGCACCCATCTTACCCATCCCCGAAACCATCTTAATTCTTTCCCAAACACTCATCTTCGACATGGCCCGCATTAAATTGCGAACTTGCTCGAATTGATTCAGAAACTGTTTCACATCATGGGGTTGCGTCCCGCTACCCGCAGCAACTCTACGCCTTCGATTTTGGTCTAAAACATCCGGATTGGCCCGTTCTTCCCGGGTCATGGAATCCAACATTCCTTTGATTCTTCTAAACGCAGCTTCAGGGTCTTCCCCCGCAGGAACCATATCCGCCATGCCTGGCATGGAACCGATCAGGTCTTTCATGGACCCCATTTTGGCAATTTGTTCAAATTGTTTTCTAAAATCGTTTAAATTGAAGTCGCCTTCGCGCAATTTCTTCTGTTGCTCTTCCAATTCTTCCTTGGAAATATCCGACTGAACTTTGCTGACTTTTTCAACCAAAGACATGATATCGCCTTGGCCCAAGATCCTCTGCGCCATGCCTTCAGGCCGAAACTCTTCCAACTTATCAAGTTTTTCACCAACCCCGATAAACTTGATCGGGACCTTGGTAACCTCCTTGATAGATAAAGCTGCCCCGCCCCGGGCATCCCCATCAAGCTTGGTAAGGATCACGCCGTTTAATTCCAAAGCCTCGTTGAATGCTGCTGCGCTATTGACTGCATCTTGACCAGTCATTGCATCGCAAACAAGATAAACTTGATCTGGTTTAGCGAGTTTATCAATCTGCTTGAGTTCATCCATGGGCATTTCAGCGACATGCAAACGGCCTGCAGTATCGAGAATTACCGTATCAATGAGAGTTCGCTTGGCGTAGGCGATTGCATTAACGCAAACTTCGACAGGAGTAGGGACAGGCTTGCCTGGTTCTGCAACTTCGGAATAAACAGGAACCTGAATCTGCTCGCCTAAAACGCGTAATTGCTCGACAGCAGCAGGCCTTTGCAGATCTGCTGCAACCAATAATGGCTTGCGACCTTTGCCTTTAAGTGTAAGCGCCAGTTTGCCTGCAGTGGTAGTTTTTCCCTGCCCCTGAAGGCCACAAAGCATGATAATCGTGGGCCGATCCTTGGCAAAAGGAATAGCGGTATCCACAGGACCCATAAGCGAAACAAGTTCGTCATAGACGAATTTTACAATTTGTTCGCTGGGGTCTAAACTTCGAAGAACTTCTTGGCCGATTGATTTTTCGGTGATGCGATTAATAAAGTTTTCGGCAACGGTAAAGTTCACATCGGCATCGAGAAGAACGATGCGGATAGCTTCCATCGCCTCGCGGATGTTCGCCTCAGAAAGGCGCCCTTTTCCACGCAGGGTTTTTAAAGCTGCAGCCAACCCTTTTCGTAAACCATCAAACATGGCAGTCCCAATAAAAATCGAATGCGCCTAAATTGCGCTAGAACACTATCTTTTATTATAAAAGAATGCACTGCAGGTGCAACCTATCGTTGGAAAACTCACCCTTAATAAATATTATCCTCACTTTTCAATCTAAATTGATTGTATCAATTATTATGCATACATGAACAAAGGTACACGTAAAAATCCTCGCATTATTTTTTTAAATCATTGACAGAACGAACCCCAAAAGTTTAACTTATACCCTTGGCCTCTTCTCTGTTCCGGCCCCGCTAACGCAGTCAAATGTATTAGCGGGGTTTTTTTATCCCCCTTATTTACTCCCAAAGCTTTCTACCTTAAACTACATAGCGTCCTTATCCCCAATCATACGCACCACAAAAAATGACAATCCTGCACCGAATTTTAGAACCCGAAGTGATGGACACCCTCGAGGAAGCTTTCGAATACGACTCCATGGATCACAGCCAAGTGAACGAAGTCTTTTGCAACGATTTTTTTGCAGCAAGGAATCTAACCGATGGCGTTCAGATTCTCGATGTTGGCACAGGCACCGCACAAATCCCCATAGCAATGTGCAAACGCAACAGTGGCCTAAATATTACCGCAATCGACCTCGCAGAATCAATGCTGACACTAGGAAATAAAAATATTCAAACTGCACGATTAAGAGATTCCATCACCCTAGTTCAAGTTGATTCAAAAAAAATGCCCTATCCTGATGAATCTTTTGACCAAGTTGTCTCCAACAGCATCATCCATCACATTCCAAATCCTCTTGACTGCTTTAAGGAAATGATCCGGGTTACCAAAAAAGATGGGTTATTATTTATTCGTGATTTACTTCGCCCCTTTTCCATGGCCGAACTTCAAAACATTGTCAATCTGCATGCAGGCGATGCCACGCCTAAACAAAAACAACTATTTACTGATTCACTTCATGCTTCGCTATCTCTTACAGAAGTCCGCGAAATGGTAGAACTATTTGGCTTTGATCCCTTCACCGTAATTCAGACTTCCAACAGACACTGGACCTTTACCGCCAGGAAATCTTGAAAGGCTTGATATGCATAGTCTGATACAAATAGGCCACGGGATAATGTTCACCTTGGAAGCTGTTTATCAGCTACCGTTTGCGTTCAAAACTCCGCAGGAATTAATTCGCCAAACTTACAAAACCTTGATTGGCGCCCTTCCCTTGGCGATCATTGCAGGGTTGGCAATCGGAGTCGTTGTTTGGATTCATTTGCGCGATGCCTTGGTAAATGTCGCTGGCCCATCTGCAATGACATACCTGCCCCAAGCCTTGGCGCTGGCTGTGGTAGTTGAATTTGCGCCATTATGTTCAGCACTAATTCTTGCAGGAAGATCGGGCTCAAGCCTTGCTGCGGAAATTGGCTCAATGAAACAAACAGAACAAATTGACGCCCTTACGCTTTTGGGAATAAGGCCGATGCAGGCATTGATAGCACCCAGAATTTTAGCTTGTGTAATCTCACTACCAATCCTAACAGTGTTCACCGCATACTTGGCGATTTACTCAGGATTTCTAACGGAATCGCTTACCGGTTCGATGAGTTTTTCCCAATATCAAAACGAAGTGCTAAGAGTACTAACCTTGCGAGAATCCCTGCCCGCCTTGGGGAAAACCTTCGTTTTCGGACTCGCAATCGGTATTTCGGGTTGCTACTACGGCATGGAAACCGAAGGCGGAACCGAAGGCGTAGGCAAAGCCGCAACCCAAGGCGTTGTTAGCTCCATCATCTCGGTTCTTATCTTGAATGTGTTTCTCGTCAAAACCATCCAGTTCTTTTTCAACTAATGATTTCCAAGAATCACAATGTCCAACCTTTTCGATATTCCCTGAATAGGAATTTGTCAGCGTCTTTGTTACCCGTAGTACCTTTGGCATCGTCCCAACTTATTTTCGCACCACTGCGAAGCGAGACATTACCCAGCAATACGGTTTCAGCAAGCGCCCCGCTGTAATCAAAATTACAAGTGGTCACTTTCTTATTTTTTATGGCATCAACCCATTCCTGATGATGGCCTATTGAATTAGGAATGGTTGCAGGTGGCGGGGTAAAGCCCTTAAACTTATCTTCAGGAAGAAGTTTATACTTCGAGTAATCTGCGATCAACTGGCCTTTGGTTCCTTCGAAAAGAATTCCTGAAGCAAAACCGTGATAAGGCTCCACATGATCCCAACCCGGCCCTTTTACGCCATTATACCAAGTAAGATGCACCGCAGGCTTTTTGCCCCTCACAGGATAATTATAATCCGCTTTGACAAGATCTGGAACAGTTTGATCCCCTGCTTGAATCCTTTTCGAAATCGCCTCAACTGTGAGGGGTTTTCGCAAATCGAGAGACCAATGCACAAGATCCATGTAATGGCATGCCATATCTGCAAATACGCCGCCACCAAACTCCCAGAAATATCTCCAGTTGAAGTGCGTAAAGGCAGGATCGTAAGGGCGGTGGGCAACAGGCCCAAGCCAAAGATCGTAATCAAAACCAGCGGGCACTGGCACAGGGGTTTTGGAAAGGGTTCGAATATTGGGAAGCGAATTGACCCATACTTGCACTCTGCTGATTTCACCCAATACGCCTGCTTGTATAATTTCAACGACTCTGCGGTAATTATTTCCCGCATGAATTTGCGTTCCCATTTGGGTGACTAGCCCTTTTTCATTTGCGATTTTCACCATCTTTCGAACCTCTAGCACCGAATGGGCCAAAGGCTTTTCGCAATAAACAGGTCTCCCAGATTGCATCACAGCTATTGCCTGCACGGCATGCACATGGTCTGGAGTGCTAACCACGATAGCGTCAAGCTCTTTGAGGTCGATCAATTTTCGATAGTCTTGGAAAAACTTAGCCTTGGGATGGGCACTTCTTGCTTTAGCAGCGTTGTTTTCATCTACATCGCAAAGGGCAACGATATTTTCACTTAAAACCCCAGCTAGATTAGATGCCCCTTTCCCAGATAACCCGATCAATCCTATATTTAGCTTTGGTTTATTTTCCTGCGCCCTGATGATTCCCGGAGCAACCATCAAGCCTGCTGCAAGGGTAGAACTTTTCTTAATAAAACTGCGGCGCTGTTCTCGGATATTCATTATTAACTCCTGCAAATCATCAGGAAATAAGGCGGGTAACAAACACTTATTTTTCTACCTTCGCACAGATTTTCGATCCCGTCAACCGGGTAATTGGAACCAAAATTTAGTAAATGTATCCCAATAACACCCAGAAAGCTTGCATGAATCAGGTTTTAACCCTATTATAACTTCTAACTATGAATCGAAAATTACTACTTCTTGAGCTTCTCCTTATTCTTCCCCTCAAGGGATGAACCGGGGATTTTTCTCGAAATTGATTACAACACATACGAGAATGATAACCCCGGAGCCAAAAGGTTCCGGTTTTTTTTTGTCGGGAGTTTTTTATGAGCCAGGATAAGATCATCATTTTTGACACCACTCTTCGCGATGGCGAGCAATCGCCTGGCGCTAGCATGAACCTCGCTGAGAAACTTGAAGTCGGCATGGCTCTTCGCGACCTAGGCGTGGATGTCATCGAAGCTGGGTTCCCGATTGCATCTCCAGGGGATTTCGAATCCGTCCGGGAAATAGCCAGGCAGATTCATGGCCCGATCATCTGCGGTCTCGCCCGCTGCAATAACCCAGACATCGATCGTGCTTGGGAAGCTCTCAAAGATAACCCCAAACCTCGCATCCATGTTTTCCTTGCTACCAGTGCCATTCACCGCGAATTCAAACTACGCATGGCCAAAGAAGAAATCGTACGCAGGGCTGTCGATGGTATTAAAAGAGCTAAAAGCTACTTGAATGATGTAGAATTTAGCCCAGAAGACGCTGCCCGTACTGAACTCGATTTCCTTACGGAAGTGGTTGAAAAAGCAATCGAGGCCGGCGCTACAACGATTAATATTCCCGATACCGTGGGATACGCAATGCCCGAGCAATACGCCAAGGTTATTGCTCACCTGAAAAAAAATGTCCGGGGTATTGAAAAAGCTATTCTGAGTGTGCATTGCCATGATGATCTCGGCCTTGCCGTTGCGAATAGCCTTGCGGCAGTTTTAGAAGGTGCCCGACAAATCGAATGTACCATTAATGGCATCGGTGAACGAGCAGGAAACTGCGCTCTTGAAGAAGTTGTGATGGCTATTAAAACCCGTCAGGACTACTTCAAGCTGGAAACCAACATCAACACCAAAAAAATATTCTCCACCAGCAAGCTTGTCTCCCATGTAACGGGAATTCAAGTACAACGCAACAAAGCAATCGTTGGGCAAAACGCATTCGCCCATGAGGCAGGCATTCATCAAGATGGCATGCTCAAAGAAAGATCCACTTACGAAATCATGAACCCAGTTGATATCGGCTTGGCTCAAACCGATTTGGTACTTGGCAAACACAGTGGCAGGCATGCCTTAAAGCAAAGGGTGCAAGAACTCGGCTATCACCTTGACGAAGCCCAGTTCCAAAGGCTTTTCGAAGATTTCAAAATCCTCGCAGACCGTAAAAAAGTTATCTACGATGCGGATATCGAAGCACTTGCTGAAGCCAAAATCCACACCGACCCCACCATTTGGACTTTGGAAGCAGTTACTTGCAATGCGGGCACAGGCACCATTCCTTCCGCAGTTGTTGCCCTTTGGCATAAAGATGGCCATATTGTTCGAGACGCTTGCATTGGGGACGGCCCTGTAGATGCCGTTTTCAAAGTTATTTCAAAACTTACAGGCGTGAATGTCACCCTGAAAGATTATCGCCTAAGAAATGTCACCGTTGGGGAAGATGCCCAAGGCGAAGCTCAAATTGAAGCATTATTCGAAGGCAAGGTTTTAAATGGCAGAGCTGTCAGCACCGATGTCATTGAAGCCAGCGCTGTTGCATTTCTTCAGGTGATCAACCGGGTACTGATGAGGCAGGCGCATGGCGACCGCATCAAACCAACCGAAAATCTCCCCCAGTAAAAAATTACTGCAGAGGGACCAGCTTTAAACTGAAGGGTACTTCAACTGCGATTGTAGTTCCGCCTTCGTACACGATTTTAAAAGGCGCCTTCGAGCTTGCGGGATAAGTGACATTTATACTTCGCTTGGTGCCACCCGGGCCAACCTGCATGCTGGTGGAAGAAGAATTGGGGACCAAAGTTTTCCCCTCTGCATCAAGTATTATAAACCCGCCCAAATTTGCAGGCGCAGCACCGCCAATAATGTTAAACTGACCATTCTGTATGATGATTTTGTTTTGAATGCCGATGTTTCCTAATTGAATCCGATTGTTTTGAACATTTGCAGCAAGAGCATCAGCGGGAAGATCATATTCAATGCGCAGAGAGTGTGAGCCTTTGGCATCTTTTCCACACTCATTAATTTTAAGCCATGCACCTGATTTTCCTTCGATCTTTTTTCCCACTTCTTTCTCGATATTCGTTATTTCAAGGATAGGTTTTGAATCGTCAAAAACTTGCAAAATAAGCTTCCCTTCAAGCATCTGAATGCTCTTGGATTCTTTTTGTGCCTTAAGAAAATGAATCGGTACTTTAGAATCAACCGCTCCTGCTTTTCCCTCCCGACCTATTGCTTGGATAGGTCGTGCTATAATCCTACCTGGCATAGGCGGGGCAAGTATATCATTGCGCGAAATAGTAGTATCTTGCTCTAATATCTGGCCAGATTCGTCAACTGCTTTAGTGATTTTTACTCCGGTGATTTCCTGCAATTTAAATCGGGGTTCGGGCGTAACTTCCAACCCAATAAGAATGTGCTTATCATCAGGTTTTCCAAATACTGTTTCAGGAGTTTTCAACAAGCGAATCCTGTAAGCAGACCGGTTATCTGTTGGTAATAAATCAATTTTTCCTTCTTTAAGAATGATCACATTTTCTTTGGCCCGTGCGGCAGGCATCTGGTCCATCCCTATTGCAATCTGCCCAAAGACCTGCCCAATTCCTGGGGGCAATAAAGGTTGTGGCAAAACTACGGGAGGGGCAACTGGCTGGGCTTTCTCTTGAGGTACAAATAAAACCCGGATAGGCTGCGGCCTCACATCATTTTTTACACCCTTCTTTGGCTCTTCCACTTCTTTTGGGGGAACTGGTGGAGGCACCAGTTTTGGAACGGCTCTCGGAAATACATTCACCTTCGGAAATTCAACCCTAATTGGATTCCCAGCCGCCCCCTGCAGACCTGCGACTTCCACTAAGTTTGCCTTCACCGATATCGTTTGCAGAGCTTCCCAAAAAGAGGCATCCTTCATTTCCACGCTAATCTTTTTTGTTTCTAACGCACGGGTTTTATCTTGCAGCACTATCCGATATCCCGATTGCTTCACCAAATCTGCTATCACTTCTGTAACGGGGGCATCCGAATGCTTCATGGTGATTTTCTTTGGATCAATCAGCTTTTTGTTATCTGATTCCATCTCAATTTTCTTGATCAGATTCTCAACCCTTCGCCTGATTTCAGGGTCTTGGCTTTTTCTTTCCTTGCGTAATTGCTCTAACGCCGGTTCGCCCGCTAATCCCAAATCCTTTTCTGCTTTTTCACGAACTTCAAACGAGGAATCCCCTAATGCTTTAATCATTTCGGAAATCGCGGGCTGAGTGATCTGAATTGAACTGGCTTGGTTATTTACAACTACAAAAAACAGGACCACCAAAATCATGTATCGCTTAAACATGGCATCACCCCTGCAACAGAAAATTAACATACTAATTATGATCGCATAAATACAACAACTCGTCCATATTTTGCATCTTGATTACTTTGCCCTTTCTAAAGGTAATAAAAAAACCCCCAGGGATTAGCTGGGGGTCTTTAGTTTAAATTCCAATTATGCAAGCAATTTATCAACAACGGTTCCTTCGCGGAACAACTGAATTGGCCTGCCTGTGGAAGAGTTAATTTCAAGCTTAGGATCGATTCCAAGGTTAGCAAAAATCGTCGATGAAACATCATCAGGAAGGCAAGGATCCGTTGCAGCAGCCATGCCTTGGCCATCGGTAGTGCCATGAGCATAACCGCGCTTGAATCCACCACCTGCAAGAACCACAGCCATGGATCTGGCCCAGTGATCACGGCCAACATTTTTGTTAACCTTAGGGGTACGGCCGAATTCGCCCGCACAATACACCATGGTTCGGTCCAGCATTCCACGATCGGAAAGATCGGCAATAAGCGCTGAAAGAGTGTTATCTAAGGTGGGTTGCAACTTCTTCGAATGCGATTCGAAGGTTTTGCTGTGCGTATCCCAACCGCCAATACTTATGGTTACAAAGCGTACGCCAGATTCTACAAGTCGCCTTGCAGCAAGTGCGCTTTGGCCGAAGTTATCTGCGCCATAGCGAGCCCTGGTTTCAGGTTTTTCCAGGCTTAGATCAAAAGCCCTGCGGGTTTTATCAGATCGAAGGATATCAAGAGCTTGTTGATGGAACGCATCAAAGCCTTGGATAAGATCTGCTTTTTTATCCACATCGCGGAAGGTTGCATCAAAGCCAGCAAGCAACTTGTCACGATTGTTCAACTCTTCCAAGGTGAAGTCGGTAGGAAGTTGAATGCCACGCACTTTAAGGGTTCCTTTGCTTCCTTTACCAGCAGCAGAACCTGCATTACCTTCGACCAAGAAGGGATTGTAGGCGGTGCCTAGGTAACCAGAGGAACCGGCGGTACCACCGCGAATATCGGAGAATGATACATAAGAAGGCACGCCTTCTTCACCCTTTACCAGCTTGCTTACCAGCGAACCCATTGCAGGGTACTGAAGAGCTGGAGTTGGTTTGTTACCTGTCGTCATGAACATCGTTGCAGGGCCATGGGAAGGGATAGAGTGATAAATGGAGCGAACGATGGTGGTTTTATCTGCGATTTTCGCCATCTTGGGCAAATGTTCGCTGATTTGAATACCAGCGGCAGAGGTATTGATTGGCTTGAATTCGCCACGAATGCCTTCGGGGGCATCAGGTTTAAGATCCCACATATCGATGGTAGCAGGTCCGCCAGCGAGCCAAACCATGATAATGGAGTCGGCTTTTTTGGAAGCAGAAACGCCATTTCTTTTAGCAGCGGCGTGGGCTTCTAGTTTTAAAAGTTCGGGAAGGCTAAGGCCAAGAAGTCCTGCGCCTGCGCCGATTCTTAAGAAGTTACGGCGGTTAAACCCTTCGCAATCAGAAGCAAAATTAGCAGCCATGATAAATCCTTTGGTGCCCTTAGGTTCCATTTTGTCTAAAGTTCCAGGGCAAACTTGGAACCCTGCTTGTGATTAGCAAGCCGACAAAATCTTAATGATTAAAAATAAACTCCTTGGTATTTAGCAACGCCCAGAGGGTGTCGACAAATGCCGTTTTTCTATCAACACTTTTCGTACGGTATTCTTCAAAGTGTTTCTTTTCTCGATCGTTCGGCAACCTACTTAAAGTAGAAAGAAACATTTCGTCGAGTGCTTTTTGGTCATCGGAGAAATCTGCAAGTATTTTCTTGATCATGTTGCCTTGCGATTCAACCTTGATTTGCAGGTTGGTATCAGCCATCAAATATAATTTCTGGGGCAAAGCTGGTTCCATGGATCTTTCGCAATCGCAAGCAGCGGAGCGAGGGGGGCGGCCAAAAATTCGGAATGCATAGCTAATGCTGGAATTAACCCTGCTAGCGCCGACTTCAATGGCCCTTGCATCCTTGGGAGCTTCCGCACCAAAATTTTCCACCATCCCTGTTGCAGCACAAAGTACATCAACAACAACTTCCGCCATCATTGAGCGAATAAAACAATGGGAATAGTTGTTGTCATCAAGACGGTTGGTTTCATTGGGAACATGAGTCAGGTTATAAACCCGGGAAAGCAGAATATTTCTTTCGAGTTTACGGATATCATAACCGCTATCAATAAAATCCTTAGCCAAAGCATTGAGTAGTTCAGGATTTGAAGGAGGGTTGGCGATTGAAAAATCATCGAGTGGATCCACAATACCGACGCCAAAGTAATGGCCCCAAACACGATTAACAAAGCTTCGTGCAAAGTAAGGATTATCAGGAGTTTTCAACCATTCAAACAACTTCCTGCGGGCATCAACGCCTGCTTCTATTTTAATTTCAGGGCCGCCCAATGCCTTGGGCATCAACGGAAGATTCGTTTCTGGATGGGTTAGCGCCTTCGTACCACCCTTGCCTCCTACTGTTACAGAAGCTAAATAAACCTCTTTAATCACACTTACATTATTGTTGTTAGTCCCCGTTGCGTTTTTCTTGCGTTCTGCATTTTCAGCATCTATCACTTTTTTTGCTTCGGGCGATGTACCATATGCAAACTGAGTGAATACATTTGCATACGAACGATAATCGGCTTGGGTCCAGCGATCAAATGGGTGTTTATGGCATTGGGCACATTCAAGGCGAACGCCCATGAAGGCGGCAGCCGTTTTTTCGCCCCACTGGTCTAAGGTTACAGTAGCTTGCTTACGCCAGAACAAATCCAACGAGTTTTTTTCTGCATAAGAGTTTGTAAACCCTTTGGACAACTCTTCATCGATTTTGTTAACTTTGACCACATATTCTTCAGGGGTATCCCCATCTCGACTTGTTGCACAAAGCACACCTTCCACGATTTTGTCGTAGGTCATGTTTTCAGCAACGCGCTTCCTCAACCAATCATGCCACATTTGGCTTTTTTTAACCCTAAGTTTCTGGGGGTTTTCAATAGCATCGGTATTGTTACCAGTAATATCGCTAAGTTTCGTTGCCCACAAAGCTGCATGCATTGGGTGCTTCAACAGTTCATCGATTTTTTTCGTTCGTTTGTTGGCATCTTTATCTGCAACAAAGGCACGAATATCATTCGGGCTAGGCAAAGTGCCTATCACATCAATCGTGATTCTGCGTAAAAACTCTGCATCGCCTGACAACCCAGACGGTTCTATGTTTAGCCTTTTTAGCTTCGAAAACACAATCTTATCTAGGTAATTTACTTCCGGCACACTTGGGTACTTATAACCTGGTTTTACATCGAGTGGGACCATCGCCCTTACTGGAAACACCGTACCACGATAGGCAATAATTATCGAAGTATCTCCAGCACGATTGCTAGTTACGACTCCAGAAGAATTAACCTCTGCAACTCCATCATCCAAAGTTCGGTATTCGCTTAGCGAGGTAATATTTTCGGTAGTTCCATCCGCAAAGGAGACCATCACTTTAAGATTAATTTTTTCGCCCGGCTTTTTGAAGGGGATTTCTTTGGGGGTTACATCAAGAGATTTAATCTCGCCACTGCCTTTGGTTAACGGGGCACCTTGAACAATCCAATCCTTGATCAACTTATGTTGCCAAGAACCTGCAGAAAACTTTCTGCCACCGGCATGCTCGGTCAAACCCATGGCTTTCAAAAGCAAAAGACTATTATCGGGGTTATTTAAATCGATACGCCTGCCATTCATTTCTCTGCTAACGGAAATACCGTCTTTTTCTGCTTCATAGCCAAAAAGGGAAAGCCTAAAACCATTTTTACCTTGAAAGGAACCATGGCAGGAACCAAGGTTGCAGCCAGATCGGCCAAAGAGCCCCACGATATGTTTTTCGAAATCGACTGTTTTAATTACGGTGCCATCGGGAAGTTGAACTTCCGCACGGGTTGTGCCATGCAAGCCAAATAGCACAACCACGCAAACAGCTAAAATCTGTTTCCATTGGTAGCACGATTTCATGTTTCACACTCCACTAATTATTTTCAAATCTGGTCAGGTATGTAATCAGGAGGGCAATATCTACTTATTTAAACAATGTTAAATATTAAAAGTATCGGTATTTTTATTTTAACACAACAAAATAATTAAGATCTGATGGATTTATCAGGATCTATAAAGTAAGAATTGGCAGGTTGTTCGGAGTAAAGGCAATAGCATTACATAAAAAGCCCCCCAAATGGTAGTTTGGGAGGCTTTTAATTATTATTACGACAAACCGAGACTAATCACGGCTATTGAAAGCCATGAGGATTCTCAAGATATAAAAGAATAGGGTTGCTACTGAGGAAAACAACATTAATGCAGCTGCAACATGCTTGTTCGTAGGAAAATTCAACATGACCTGCGAGGTTTGATAAAGAATGTATGCGCTCATGAATCCCACCATTGCGAAAGAAAAGATAAGCCCCAATGAAAACCCAAAGATCATCGAACAAATGATCAGACCAAAAATCAGCATACTTCCCACTGAAAGGGCAGGAGCCAAAAAGGAGTAATCCTTTCCGGTTACAAATACCGAAATAGTAAGGCCTGCAAACACGCAAAGCGTCAGCGCGCCTGCCGCCGGAATCAGGTTAGGATCTTTCATGTAGTGGGTTGCGACATAAAGAATCGGCAGGAAAATTAAACTTTCTGCAACCACATAAAGGCCAAGCCCTACATATTGGATTGCGGGGGCAGAATCAGACTGGGCCAACATGGTGGCAACATAACTAGCGCCCCAGAAGGCAAGCATTACGATCAACAGTGACCACGATGAACTGCCAAAAACCGACATGATCTGTTGTTCGGTTATGGTTCGCAAAAGAACGGTTTCAAGTGCAACAAATGCCAGTATCGCACCAGCCAAGTGTGCGTATGTTTTTTTAATAAAGGTAAGCCTAGCAGAGCCTGCGTAAGTCATTTCCTGCATACTAGAATCATAGTTCATTGAATTTTCCTTTAATCTTGGGGCTAATCTCCACATCATTATTTTAACAGAAGCAGGAGCTAAAAATCCAGCTTTTCCTGAAAAGATAACAAATTCAATTATGAAAGTTATAAATAGAAGCAGGCGCTTTAGGGGCTACTTCTGGGATATGGGAGAAATCGGTTTTTCTTCAATCGGTTTTTGATCTAGAGGTGGGGCATCACCCACCCAATTTTTCTCTTTCGGAATCCTGCAAGCTTCCTGATCCTTACAGCACAAGGGGTTAAGCCCCTGCGCAATCGGAGATTTATCTTTCCAAAAATCCTTGGCAGGGATGAACACACGATCCCCAGGCGCAAGTTGGTAATTAGTGGTGGTATCGCCCAATTGCACAATTTCTTTGTAACAAACTGGAAGCACGATTCTACAACTACCCGGAGGGGTTGGCCTTGCTACCACAATGTTTTGCCTAGAGGCCTTATCGTTTAAACCGCCTGCCTGCAAGATGGCATCAAGAACGGTTTCACGACCTGTAAGAGGGAAAGTTCCTGGAGCATTCACTTCGCCTACCACATAAAAAACTTTGCTTTGTCTGTTTACTAATCTAATGGTGATGGGGCCTGCATCCTTAACAACAGAACTTATTTGCGCCTTAACCATCGATTCGATTTCATCAAGGGTTCTTCCTGCAACCGGCAAACGGCCATATTTCCCTAAACTTATAGTCCCATCCTGCAATACAGGCTGATCACCTGGAAGTCTGATTGGTGAATCAAGGTCTGCAGGTTGAACCAACAAAACATCACCTGGTTCCGCTGTAAGAGAGGAAGTTAAACCTTTATCTAATTCTCTGGGGACTTGTGGGATTTCGGTCACAGTGTTTTTCATGTTACGGGCAGAATCAAGCAAAGTGTTTCCATCTTGGCAAACAGAAAAGATCGACCCGGGGCTTTGGCAGCCACTTACGGGCGCCAACATCCCAATGATCCAAATCAGTTTAAAGATTAACCCCTGTTTGATTTTCATGCCTGTTCGACTTATTCCTTCCAATTTAACAACAAAAATCCCACATAAAGGGCTGTCTACCAGAAATAAAATTGCTTGCAAGAGGAGAAGTCCGAAAATAATTACCGACCGGCTGGTGTAAGCCTGCCAAAGAAAAAGCGCAGGGATTCTTCTGTAAGTAAGGTAAGTGGTACGCTCTTAACGATGGGGTTCTTGTAATTACCAGTGATTTTATAATGCAAAATACCTGCTGCAAGGGCCCCGGTCGCCTGAGAAATAACTTCAAGGGGGACTGCGCCAATCGCTGGCATTTTTAACCCCAAGTTTCGCATCCCCTCAGGAAGGACAGAAAGGCTGCCCGTTCTTGCGGTAGCTTCAAGATCCATCTGCCCTTGGGAAGAAATATTTCCTTCGATCAAAACCATAACCAAAGCGTTGGAAAGGGCAAGCCTTTGAATACGAATGATGCCCCGATCCATACGGGCTTTTAATTCGCCCTTGTCAAAAAAAGTCCCGGTCGCAGCAACAGGCAGGAAAGGAACCAAATCCCTCACGAGGGGAATACCCTGCGCTCTACTATGGGTAAGAGTACCCTCGAGGTTGGCAGTAATATTATCCAAAGATTTAACATCCCTGCCTGCAAAAACAAGTTTCCCCTGCACCGTTCCCGACCCGGGCGATCTGGTATCACTAAACTGCGCCTGTAGCGCTTTCATTTCCAAAGACTGAAAACGAAGATTTCCTGTTAGGGCATTACCCACACCCCAGCGGTATTCGGTTGCGCCATACACCTTGCCACCCGCAACGGATCCAGAAATGTCGCGCATTACAAAATTCCCCACCCCTCTAGAAGGAGCAACAGAATAATCAAAAGGCGATCTCCAATCGCCAAAATCTGCCCCATAAAACTTCAACCCGATTGCAAACGCTTCGCCATTCGCAGTTATTTCCCTTCCGAGTTTCCCGCTGAATCTTGTATCTAACTTCCCTGATGGTTTAAGGTTTGCCATCCAGGGAGCAAACAATTTACCCATCTCTGCGTGGTTAAGCGTACCTTTATAAAAACTGCTTTCCATATTTTCCAAGTTAAGCACTGCCATGCCGCGCAACTGCCCATCGGCAAGATTTCCCGCAATATCCTTGATGGTGATTTCGTTCTTTTCCACCGCCACATTTCCCTGCAACAAATCACTCAATAAATAATTCGAATGGCTGACTCTGTTTAGTACGAGTTTCCCATTTGCAGAAAGTTGAAGATTGTCAACATTCATCTCGTAGGGCAAATCCAAATTGCAAACCGCATCCAATCTTCTGAGTTGATCATTTGCATCCATAGCCACAAGAAGCTGGCGCATTTTGATACCATTGATATTCAAGTTCCCGGTCATTTTTGCCTTGGAACCCGAACTAAGATCAAAGTCTAATTTCCCATGCCCTTCCGCAAATTCAGTATTCACATTCCCCTGCAGGGAACCCCGTTTCCAATTGATAAATGCTTTGGTCTGCCTTAGTGGGATTCCTAGAATTTCATATCCAGAGGAATTAAGATCTGCAGCGAAAAGAACTTCTCTCTCGCCATTATTATCTTGGGCGGAGAAGTTGGTTTGAATGATTCCGCCTAACTTTCCTTTAATGGGGAGTTCTTTTTCAGTTGCAGTTCGGACCAATAAACCTGCATCAATATCTTGGATGTTGAATTTGATATTTCCAGTACTAAGAGAGGCGAGAGGTATTTCAGCATCCGCGCTCCACCTTCCGCCCATAGTATTTCCGCCCGCATCATTAAACACAAGCTTGTTAGGATCAATTCGCCATTGAACATGGTTTTTCTCAAGCAGAAACCTGCCTAAAGTTAATTTGTCGAAAAAGAGTTTTCCGGAAGATTTCCAATCGAAGGGCGAGAAATTACCTGAAGCAATGGCCTCAATTTCGCCCAAGCCATTGGGATCAAAAAAAAACTTCTCTTTGCCGAAAAGAAGGTAGGCATTACTAGAATCCAAGGATTTAACATTAAGTTTGCACTGAAAGGGCATGGAATGATTTAAGTGAAGTGTGACTTGGCCCAAAAGTTTCCCAACCTGACAAGAGGTAACCAGGTCAGAGGCTTCCAACCTCCCTTGAAAAAGATTGAGCCTTCCCTCAATTGTGGGAAACATCAATTCCTTGAAGAAAAAATTATCTATCCGAAACAGGGAACCAGCCTCCCATGCGGAAAGATCAAGCGCTTTTGCAACAGTAGTTTTAGCATCCAAGCCAAAGGAAATCGTGCTGGAAGTTTGTTTAAGCAGTTCGGGCATCCAAGGTGAAAAAAGCGCCATCGGCACAGAGGATGCCTGCGACCGTAGGTGGACTATCCCCTTTTCCCGTATATCTATTCTGCCCGCTGCGATGATTTCACCTGGTACAATTTTCCCTTTGGTAGATGCCCCATTAGCCCCTAGCTTTGCTACCAATTCTGAAAGTATAACTTCCCCATTTTGCATCTGGGCATCCGCATGAAAATCTGAAACTGGAATGCCAGTGAACAGAACATTTTTAAACTCAACCCGGGCCTTTCCCAAGTAGGATTCATGATCATAAATTTTTTCGAAGGGGAAGCCAACTTGCATATCAAGTTTCAATTTGCCTGCTATTTCATCAGAGGCTTTAGCCCCAATCATGGCAATAAGATCCCGAACGGGTACATCTTCCAAATGAACTTCTGTCTGAAAGAAAAGAGAATTGTTGCTATGCAGCTTGGGCGGGGGCTTTTCGGTTATAGGTGCTGCAGGCAAAAGCCCTGGTTTGGCAGGCAAAGGCGCAAGCTTGAACCCTGCACCATCGGATTTAAGCTCTAAAGGAATAGGCTTTGCAGAAAACCCTAGAAGCTTGGCCTGCTCGATCAACCCCAGGCCCGATCCTGAAGTTTGCATCCCCTTCACAGGGTCATGCAGAAATTTCAACTTGGCCCAACCCGCAACCACACCCTGCACAAACGAATTACCCTTTTTATCCCTTAGGCCCCAGGCATCGGGCAAATCTTGAATCCGCATCTCTTTGATTTTTAAATCATAATCCATCTGATAATTATCGGTGCGAAAGTCTAATTCCGCATTGATCAATTCAATAACACCATTGGCAGCACGACCCTGAACTTCGCGGATTTTTACCAATCCATTATCGATGTCTACCTTCCCTTGGGCATCTACAGCATCCAAGTTGATGATCGGAATATTTACCGATGTTTTTTTAGGTTCTAACCCAATTTTGTAATCAACGCTATCTTTCTTCCCGTCAAAAAATAAATCCATGATCACCGAGGTCAACCCACTTAATTTCACATGATCCCATGTAACCTTCGGCACAAAAGGAAGGCTTTCCAGCAACTCCCTCGATAACGAAACCTCCAGCGTATTCAGATTTAGTTCGGAGTCGCCATCGCCTGGTTCTACCCTTGCACGAAGGTTCCAGCTTCCCCAGATTTCATCCTGCAATGTTGCGACAAATATCAGATCCTTCTTTTCATCCCGCCATGCTTCCCCTTCAATTCCCTTGATGATCAACGGTGGCCTGCCATCCTGCTTAAGGCAGAAGTCTGCATTTTTCAAAAAGAGCCTAGGCATTTTAGGCGGAGTATTATTTTTGCTTTTGGGAAGCTTCGTCTGCAAATCCCCTTTTTCATCGAAGTGCAAAGTCACCGAAGCGTTATGAACCACCACCGATTCTGGTACCACCTGCCCTGCTATCAGGCGCAACAGCGAAACATCCGTCTCCATCGAGCCAATTTTCAACCAGGGCTCAAGTTTCTTTAAATCAGTTTCAAATACATCGATTTTGCGAATGCAAGTAGTGCCAAATACTCCAAGGTCGCACTCATTCACCCGTATCTGAAAATCCGCAATGTCACTTGCAGTCTTATCCAACAAAGGGCGTAACAACCCGATTGCCAATAAAAATTTCGCACTCAACAACACTACAGCTAAAAGTAACATCCCCCCTGCGATGGTTTTCCACCCCAGACGAAACAACTTCCACAACCGCTGATTTAACTTCCTGACCGGCTTTTCTTTTTTCGCTTGTGAAGAATCCATTCCCATCCTTTACTGGTTCTTTCCCTAAACTAGTATAAATTGTAACGGGTTTCACTTTCCCTGCGAAGGCGACTCCGATTATACTTTTGCTGACTGGGAAAATGGGGCGCTTTGGGATAGACCAAAAGGCTCCCCCCTTCTCTTAATTAAGGTATTCAGGCTTATGACAACCAAAATCCAATGGCTCGGGCATTCTTGTTTCTACATCGAATCCAACTCCCACAAAATCCTTATCGATCCTTTTCTTACGGGCAACCCCGTAGCGGCCCTTAATGCTGTTGATCTTCATCCTGACTATATTCTTGTTTCGCACGGCCATGGCGACCATGTAGGCGACACCATCGAAATTGCAAAGCGCTGCAATGCAACCGTCATTTGCAATTACGAAATCAGTGGCTGGATGGAATCTAAAGGGGTTAAAGCACATGGGATGCAGCATGGCGGAGCGTTTCAATTCCCCTTTGGAAAAGTAAAACTCACTCTCGCTTTCCATGGTTCGATGTTGCCCGATGGAAGTAACGGTGGAAACCCCTGTGGTTTCCTGATTCGCTTTAACGACAAATTTTGTTTTTATGATGCTGCAGATACGGGCCTGTTTGGCGATATGAAATTAATCGGTGAGGAAGGGATCGATCTTGCAGCATTGCCCATAGGCGACAACTACACCATGGGGCCCGAAGATGCGATCAAAGCGGTAGGTTTTCTAATGCCTAAAAAGGTGGTACCTATGCACTACAACACTTTCGATATGATCAAGCAAGATGCTCACGCATGGGCAAAAGCGGTTAAAACGCAGACAGGTGTTAATGCTTTAGTACCCAATCCAGGCGATTGGATTGATCTGGGATAAATGCACCCCGCGCTCTTCCCACTTTTTCTTTCAGCGCCGGTTTTCTCATTTAACAGAGGATGTTAATCCGCTGGTGTTGGAAGACAGAAGCAGAAGATTAGCCACGGATTAACACGGAATTTCACGGAAATAAGCAGAAGCAGAAGCCACGGAATGAAGAACACATAATTCAGAGCCTGAAGTAATACCCATCCCTTAGGTGCAAGATCTAAAGGTTCAAATGGAGGAGTTGCAGTGGGGCTTCCCCATCGCAACTCCTCTGTATTTTAAAAAGCTCATAACAATTAATGAGAAGAAAAAGTGGTGGAGGTT
>CALARU010000368.1 GCA_937888715.1 uncultured Planctomycetaceae bacterium
ATGATAGCCCTAATCGGCTTTTCTTACGGTGCAAGTTTTGGAGGTATCGAAAACACCTTCGATAAAAAAACGGAACCGCCTATTGCGCCAGAAAAAAAATTAGATGTTACAAACATCGATTCGATTCAGACTCAACTGAAAGAGATCCAGCTTTCCCTTCAATCCATTAAAAGCGCTGATCACGAATTAAAGCTGAAAAAAATTGAAGCTGAGATTAGTATTCTGAAAGATCAAATAAGCAGAATGGAACAAGCCATCAGTAAACTTGCAGCAACTCGTGTTGCAGCATCGTTCACTCCTGCAGTTTCTGCGAACGGAACCATCAAGATTGCCAACACTTCCAGCGCCAACACTAGTGTGATCATTAATGGGAAGGTATACAAAGCTCAGGCAAATCAAACGCTTTCCGTACCTAATCAAAATACTGGCGATTTTACTTACGAAGTTCTTGCTGATGGATTTGGGATCATCCAAAAACAAACCACCAGAAGCCTTACTGCAAATGAAACATTCACCATCAACATTTATCCCAGATAAATGGTTTTGGTTTTGCCAAAAGTTAGGCGACCCTCAGCCGGTCGCCTTTTTTTATGAAATACAGATTTTTATTATCATTGTTTAGCTTGGGGACTAGATCATGATAATCACCATTGATGGGCCAGCAGGGGCAGGCAAAAGCACTGCTGCAAAACTGCTAGCAAAAAAAATAAACTTCCAGTTCTTAGACACGGGCGCTATGTATAGGGCTGTTGCATTAGCTGCATTAAACACCGGTGCATCTTCATTCAACGAGCTTGCACTTGAGCAAATTCTAAGCAAGTTAACAATAAGACTTGAAGAAAACAAAGTAATCCTAAACGGTATGGATGTTTCGATTCAAATCCGAACTAAAGAAACAACGGAATTAGCAGGTATTATAGCAACCAGCAAAGTCGTGCGAACAAAACTGGTCGAATTACAACGCGATGCTGCTTTTGAAAGAAATATGGTCTGCGAAGGACGGGATCAGGGAACCACCGTTTTTCCAGAGGCTTTTTGCAAGTTTTTTTTGACCGCAAGACCCGAAATGAGAGCCCAACGAAGATTTATAGAACTACAAGAAAAAGGGGTACATACCACAATTCAAGAGATTCTTGACGCCATCATCTCTAGGGATTTACGGGATGAAAACAGAGAAATAAGCCCATTGATTCCTGCCCATGATGCCATGATTCTTGATACATCCGATATGCACATGAATAAGGTAATTGAAGTAATGCATCAAGAAATTCAAAGGCGTGGCATGCAATGAAGGCAGGAATGTTTGATTACAAATTTGTGACGGAGCAGTTAAATTCCATTTGGTATGGATTAAATTACACCTCTTACAATTGTATATACACGTTTCTTTTCAGCCTTCGAAAACAAGGCTGGAAAAATGTACCCCGCAAAGGCCCGGTCCTTCTGGTCGCAAACCACCAAAGCTTTTTGGACCCGATTGGTGTTGGATTAACAGCTTGCAGAGAACTATCGTATCTTGCAAGAAAATCGCTTTTTAAAAAACCTTTTCTAGATGTTTATCTAAAATCTGTTGGATGTTGCCCGGTTGATCTGGAAGGAGTCGCCAAGGAAGGCATCAGATCCACCTTAGACCTTTTAAGCAAAGGGCGAGCAGTGCTTGTATTTCCTGAAGGCACTCGATCTGAAGACGGACTAATGCAAGACTTAAAGCCAGGTATTCAGCTTCTTATTCGAAAATCCAATGCGATTGTTGTTCCTGTAGGAATCGCGGGTGCACATGAAGCTTTATCACGCGACAACTTCTGGCCAAATCTTTGCCCCCTTTTCTTGCGTGGAAACCATGGGGCTATTGGTATTTCAATCGGTGCCCCAATCGAGGGTAAACTGCTTAAGGAGCTTCCACGGGAAGATTCGCTGAAACTCCTTAAGGATTCCATTAACAGAGAAATCATTCAAGCAGAGCATATCCGAAGAAAAAAGTAATTCGTAAATCAATCTTTAACGACTGTTGCATTTGATTCGCCATTCATTTGACGCCAAAGATTCTGAGTCGTTGCAACCCCTTTGGGATCATGATTATTATTTGAATATTGAACATTTAATAGAACCTGTTGAAAGGCATAATAAGCAGGTTCAATACGGGGCACTTCGTTTGAAATAATATCCTCTAACTCGGAAGGGGTGCAACCTCTTGGAATACGAATATTTTGGGACTTGCACCAAGCCAATAGAGCTTTCCAAGTATAACCTGTCAATTCTCGAAGACTGGATTTTTGCCAATCTTTGCGATCAAATGGGTTATCAAACTCTTCGAAAGGCAAGGTTTCATCAGCAATAGGGGCTTCTGCAATATCTTCTTGCTTTTTCTTTTTTTTCGAACGATCAAGCCAATCAAAAAGATTACGAAACCAATCTAAAAGGCTATCAGCCCAACCAAAACTGAAACTCATCTTATAAACGACGACATAAAGAACAAACAAAAAAGTGCCAACTGCAAAAACAACTTTAAGAATAACTTCAAGTGCAGCCATGATTTTATCAAGGCCAGGAATATTAAAAGAAGGAGGAGGCGAGGCAGGAGGTTCTTGATTCGGAGTAGAATTCGATTTCTGGTTCCCATCACTTTTAGGAGAATCACTTTTACCTTCATTATTTTTAGCTTGAGCCGATTTCTGAGTTCCTTCCTTGGAAGAACCTTTTTCACCAGAATCGCTCCCACCTTTTCCAGGCTCCTTGGATGCGCCTTTGCTTTCTTTATCTTTAGCAGGCTTGCCAGCTTTTTGATTTCCATCCTTGGGAGAACCTTTATCGCCTTCTTTTTCGCCTGGATTCCCGTCCCCTTTACCTGATTTTTCTGATGATTTTGCGTAGTTACTTGCATCCTGATCCTGCCCCTTGGAAAGAACCAAGGCAATGGGATCTAAAAAGCCCTGAGGCCTAGGCAACAGAGATGCAAAAACAAAACAGGATATCAATAAGAACAAACCAGAGAACAACCAAAACCCTGCTGTAAACAAAGGCATGGATAGATTACGTCTTCGTAAGTCGGACCTTATTGTTAAAAAAGAAGTGCTCATTAACAAAGAGATGCAACTTGCAAGATAAATGCAAAGGCAGATCAAAAAATATTTCCCAAGATTTGGGTCAGTGCTATTTTGGGTTGACCCGCCTAATCCAAAAACAGGTATTGAGCCAAATAAAAAATAAAGCACCCAGCCACCACGACCTTTTCCGCCCTTAACTTTCTTAGGCTTTTCCTTAGCCAACTCCGCAAGGACTTCCTCTGCTTCATAATTAAATTCGGTGCTTTCCTCTCTTGTATCGCCCCAAGAGTCCGAGGCCTTTTTATTGCCCGGGTTCAACTCTTTTTTCAAACCCACCGAAGCAAGCAATCCATCTTCATCTTCTTCTCGTTCACCAAGATCTGTTACATCCCAAGTAATCTTGTAAGTAAACCAGCCAACAAAAATCATAAGACCGGTAACAATTCCAAGAATTTCCCCGCCCATGAAAACAAAAGGGACCCAAATAACCATTCCCAACACAAATGAATAACCGCCAACAACCCTTTTCAAATCATCGATAAGAAACATACGGCTAACCAAAACAGTAGCAAGCACTTCCCAAAATAAAAGCCAATGTGATGAAGTCCATTTAGACGAGAGGGAAAAACGAGCCAATATAAAAAATGTTAATGAAACCATAAGAAAAACAATCAACACCAAGCCTATCGTACTTACCAATTGATCAAGCACTTCCGGTTTATCGCGATAAGCATATGCCTTTTTCTCTGCCATGTGCGTTTCCTAGACAAGGCTTAAAGGAGAAGTTCGATCGATCTGGGATCTGCAAAGCTGGGGAAGAGACTCTTGATCAATCGCATGGCGAATCTCGCGGATACCATTAGAGATCAATTTTTTAAAAGCCCTGTTCAAGCCCTCATCATCAAATTGAATTAAAACAACGGAGACAGCAAACCCTTGCTGTTTTAAATTTCCGAGCATCATAGCCGTTTCTTCGGTTACACCTGAAAGAACAGCGACAAGAGTTAAATCTCTGGGCAAATGGATTGAAACTTCTCTAATCATTTCAGAGAATTTGAGGGAATCTGATTTAAGCGCACGGCCCATCATTTCTCTTAACAATTGCAAATGCTCAACACCTCTTCGTGATGGTAAAAACATTGGTTGCAAATGGTTTGGCCTGCTGCTATCCAGCATAAAAGTTCGAGCTTCTGCCCGAGTATCGACTTCGGGTTCACTTTCATTTTCTTGAACATTGAATGCGGCATCTGTGGCATTAGTTCCAATTCCAAATGGTTGATTCAACAAACAAACTGCATGGGCAAGCGCGACTGCAGCGTCGATTGCAAGTTCCGAGCGAAAAGGTTCACCTCGTGGTGGGAAATTTGATTCATGAAAATCCAATAAGATCATCGCACCAGCAAGGCAGGTTGGTTCGAATATTTTACACTGAAACACACCTGTTCGGGCACTGGCTTTCCAGTGGATACGAGACATCGGGTCGCCTGGTTCATAATCGCGAACCCCCGCTATCCGAGTAGGGTCTTCAAATATTTTCATAACCATTTGAATTTCGCCAATCGGCCTGCGTGAGGTTAAATCATAACCAAGCAAATGAGTTATCTTGGGAAGCACGAGCAAATAAAAAGGTTGGCATCCAATACGATATCTTCGCATAAAGCCAAAAGGGTCTCCAGTTTCTGCAAACACGGGCCCAATCTGAAAAAAGCCCCGATGCATGCATTCCAGAGAATAAGAAAACTCTTCTGTTTGCATCGAAAACATCGATAAGACTTTAAGCCTTTTTCCTTTCAATTTCAAGAAAGGGTGCCGAGGGTTAACAGCATCTTCAGGTAACAAATCTTCTAAAATCACCCAAGGAATAGGGATTAAACCCAGATAGCGGACTAAAACTTTAACTCTTACCTTATCGCCAACTTCTGCAAGGGTGCAGCGCATTTTTCTTTCAATTCTTAGCCCGCTCGCCCAATGCCAAGCCAACATCCGGCTGCTTATCAAGATTAATGCCATTAAGTAGGCAGAGAATGCAAGGAGCCCTGAACCCAAAACTTGAGCAGAAAATCCGATCAGCGTTATTCCAAGGAGCCAATACATTAGAAGTAATCTTTTTCAGTGTGATAATCCGAGGAAACAGGCACAGGAATATCATCTAAAACATCATTGATAACATCTTCCGTTTTAATTTTCCTAAGTCGGGTTTCTGGCTTCAGAATGATGCGGTGTGTAAGCACAGGCACCACCAACTTTTTTACATCATCCGGAACCACAAAAGTTCTTCCTTGGATTGCAGCACTTGCTTGTGCCGCCCTTTGCAATGAAAGGGAAGCCCGTGGACTTCCACCTAATAAAATATTTTCGTTATCCCGGGTGCCATGAACGATCTCAAGAATGTAGGTTCGAATTTGATCATCCAAATGAATCTTCCTCACCACTTCCTGGCAAGCCATCCAGTCTGCAGAACTAACGACGGGCACAACATCATCAATCGGGTGGCCAAACTGCAACCTTTTAAGCATCAAGGCTTCTTCTTCAATGGTTGGGTATCCCAGACTTAATTTGATTAAGAATCGATCTAATTGGGCCTCGGGTAATGGAAAGGTTCCTTCATGGTCTACCGGATTTTGTGTAGCTATTACAAGAAAAGGTGGCTTAAGATTATAAGTTTGGCCATCCGCAGTTACCCTTCTTTCAGCCATGGCTTCAAGGAGTGCTGCCTGGGTTCGAGGGGTAGCCCGGTTGATTTCATCTGCAAGCACAGTTTGAGCAAAGATCGGGCCTGGCCTGAATTCAAACTCGGCTGTTTTCTGATTAAAAATAGAAACGCCATTTATATCGCTGGGCAGCAAGTCGGGGGTACATTGAATCCTTTTAAAAACGCAACCAACACTTCGGGAAATCGCCCTGGCTAATATGGTTTTCGCGACACCAGGAACATCTTCAAGAAGTATGTGCCCTTCTGCAAGGTAAGCTGCAAGGGCCAGCAGTATTTGTTTACGCTTTCCCAATATCACTTTTTCAATGTTAGAGGTTACTTTTTCAGCAAGGCCCTGCACATCAATTTGGTTGGAGGCGACTGGCTTCTTTTTATCTTTTGCAGGATTATCACCAGGCTCAGGTTTAGACATTTAAGGCCTCTTTAAGATTGCTGGAAATCAATTTAATTATCGCAAACTGAATCAGCAAATGCAAAAAGGAAGGCCCAATAATAATTAGGTCTTCCTTTTTAAATGTTTAAGCTACCAATTTAGAATTGATCAAGCCAGAAGTGGAAACCACTGTAATATTTCTGGGGTTTCTGACTTTCATAGCGCCAATGGGGTTCTCTGAAAGGAGGATTCGCCATGTATGCAGGTGGTGGCATATAAGGCTGGCCTGGTCTCTCAGGCCATTTTGGCCCCATGGAAGGCCAATAATTGTGCGGAAAATAATAGTACGGATAATGGAAAAACCTTTGCAAGTTTCCATCATTTGTTTGAGCTATTGCACGATTTTCAATTGCACTTTGCCCAATAAATCCAATCACAACCACCATTACTATTTTGTAAATAAGCCTCATCGTAAAATGTCCTCCTGACCCGATGCCTTTGGGTTACTAAAATAAACATTAGCACCCTTTCAATTAAAAGAAGTTTTTTCAGGACAATTCTTTACAATACTTTGATGATGAAAGTTGGTTATTTGGCGATTCCGAAAAGGTGAGCATTCATAGCGAATAATCACGGCACCCTTTATTTTTCTTGGAAAACTTTATGGAAACGACTCAAGTTCACGATAATCCTCTGGTACAGCGCTATGCGGGCAAAGAAATGGTTGCGCTCTGGAACCCTGCAAACAGGTATTCAACCTGGCGAAAACTTTGGGCTGCACTCGCCCAAACCCAGATGGAACTAGGCCTTCTTTCCGAAGATGGAACCACTCCACGCATTACTCAACCGCAAATCAAACAACTTGAACAAAATATTCACAACATCGATTTTGCCCGTGTTGAGGAACACGAACAAAGACTCCGCCATGATGTAATGGCACATATCCACGCCTATGGAGAATGCTGCCCCCTTGCACGGGATATCATTCATCTTGGTGCAACCAGTTGTTTTGTAACGGATAATACGGAACTCATTCTTATGAGACAGGGGCTTACCCTTTTACAAAAATCGCTGGTAGGCTTACTCGACCACTTTGCAAAATTTAGCCGTAATTATGCGGGCATGGAAACTCTTGGGTTCACGCACTTCCAACCAGCGCAATTAACCACCGTTGGAAAAAGAGCCTGCTTATGGGCTCAGGATTTCCTCATGGATTTCCATGAAGTTAGCTATCGTATCGAAAACATGAAATTCCGGGGCGCTAAAGGAACCACAGGAACTCAAGCTAGTTTCCTTTCCCTATTCAAAGGCGATCACCAGAAAGTCCGCGATCTGGATACACTTGTCTCTAAAAAAATGGGCTTCGACCAAGTGTTTCCTGTCACAGGCCAAACTTATCCAAGAAAAGTGGATTCACAAATTCTTGAAACACTTTCTGGCATTGGCCAAAGTGCTCAAAAATTTGGGACCGATATCAGGCTTCTTTCACACCGGCAAGAAATTGACGAACCCTTTGAAACGGATCAAGTTGGATCCTCTGCAATGGCCTACAAACGAAACCCCATGCGATCAGAACGCATGTGCGGACTTTCCCGTTTTCTCATCCAACTTGCAGGAAACACTGCAGAAACAGCAGCAGTGCAATGGCTGGAACGAACCCTTGATGACAGCGTCAACCGTAGGCTTACTATTCCCCAAGCCTTTTTATGTGCTGATTCCATTATGCGTATCGCAATCAACATTGTTCGAGGCCTTGTTGTTAACCCCGAAGTTATTAAATCGGAAGTTGAACGAACACTACCATTCATGGCAACCGAAAACCTTCTGATGGCAGCAGTGGGGAATGGGGGCGATAGGCAAAATCTGCACGAAGTCATCCGCAAGCATAGTCATGCGGTCATTGCAGAGTTAAAGTCCGGTAGTAGAAAAAACGATCTACTTGAGAGGCTTAAAAAAGAACCTGAGTTTTCGACCGTTAATTTTGAAAAAGTAATGGCTGAAGGCCGCTTCTCGGGTAGAGCCAAAGAACAAGTTGAAGAATTCCTAGTTGCAGAAGTTGATCCAATCCTTAAAGCAAAAAGTGAATGGACCAATCAAAACGCAGCCTTGAAGTTTTAACTTACTTTTTTCCGTTGTTAGTGGAAAACCAACTTTCCGCCGCTGCTACAACTTCTGCAAGGTTGTAAACAGTTCTGGCACTTTTTTCATCGGGATCCAAGACGGCAAATAAAACTCCGGCTTGGATCATGGCTTTGAAAATCGACTGTAACATGGGTAAGGCTGGCTGCATTACCATCCAAGCTTCGCCTAATGAAGAAACTTGGATAAAAGTTTCCGCTTTTGCACGATCTTGAAAAACTGCCAAGGCGGCGTCCCCGGCCTGAGTTCGCCATTGGGCAAATTCAACCTGCCCAGATTCAGTCTTAAAAATCAAAAAAGGAATCAGATCCATAAGAGCCCCGGTAAATTAGGAAGGCATAATAATATCGATAGTTTCCATCCTACATAATCTAGGGAATATGGCATGTTTTAATGAGGGCAATCTTAATTTTAGTCTTGTTTATATAACGACGCTTTCCTAATATCCGCCCCTCTTAAGCCAAAGAAAGGCTTAAGGATAAAGAGGAAGAGGCGCTAATAAAATGAGTCACGCCAAGGATGGCAAGGATTCGTTTCCTGCCAGATTAATTTATGCTGTTTCCATGTTTTCATTTCAAAAACCTTGGTTGGTTTTTGGGTTGGGTATGCTCCTTTGCGCTACAGCTTTAGTCTATTCCTACAAAAAACTTGAGTTTAAAACCCATCGCGATGACATGATCAGCAATCGCAAATGGTGCCAACAAAATTGGAAGCATTATCTTGCAGAGTTTGGACAAGACGACGACATGGTTGTGGTTGCGCTTGGCGGGAACGAACAAAACAAAATTGATGCCTTGGAACAACTAGCGTTAAAACTATCCGAACATCAAGAAAGTTTCGATCGTATCTTTTTCAAAGTAGACTTACAAAATCTAAAAAACAGATCTCTGCTTTTTCTTGAGCCCAAAGAAATAGGCACAATCGTCGGCCATCTTGCAAACATGGCGCCTTTACTTGAATTCCCATTTGCGTGGAATTTATTTACTACAAAAAGCATAACTTGCGAAACACACGCTAGAATAAAACAGATTGAAGCACGGGGGACAGTCACCGAAGCAGACACAGCATTTTTATCCCAATTCCGAAACATCATCAGAGCTGCAACAAATTATCTGGAGTCTGGAGAAACCTATAAAAGCCCATGGGTTGGCCTTCTGCCTACATCCCAGCACAACACAACCATGCTTTCAAAACCAAATTATCTAGTTTCAGAAGACAAATCAGTAGCGATTCTTTTAGCCCGCCCGATCACTCAGGAAAAATCCGATTTTGTCAGCTCCATGCCAGCAGTTAAATTGATGCGTGAAATATTAAATGACATCTCAAAACTTCATCCAGATGTTCAACTTGGGCTAACAGGATTACCAGTTTTAGAAGCTGATGAAATGAATGCCTCACAACGCGACAGCGCAACGGCTTCTTGGGTGGCATTTTTGAGCGTTCTTTTCTTATACATTATCGTTTACAGATCTTGGCGATATCCAGTTCTTACCATCACAACCTTGTTAGTAGGAACCATTCTTTCATTAGGATGGCTGACTATTACTATCGGGCATCTTAATTTATTATCTGCAACTTTTGCAGTCATGCTGATAGGGTTGGGCGATTATGGAGTTTTGTGGGTGAGCGCATTCGACGAATACAGAAAAAAAGGCATCCCTGCAGAAGAATCAATTAAAAAAACCGCCCTCTCCGTAGGGCCTGGAATTCTAACTGCAGCATGCACAACTTCCCTAGCTTTTTTCGCTGCAATGCTTGCAGATTTTCAGGCAGTTTCAGAAATGGGTTGGATTGCAGGAAGCGGCATATTATTTTGCGCACTCGGCTGTTTCACCACCCTTCCTTCCCTATTGGGAATAACAGAATCATATAAAAAAACCTCGTTACAATCAGACGCCATAGATTCATTCCCCGGGATCCTTTCTTTCCCTATCATTCATAATAGTTGGACCACATCCTTATTCAGCAAGCCAAAAACAATAGTGATTTCTGGGATATTGCTCACCTGTTTATTTTCAATTCCAGCACTGAAAGCCTCGTATGACCACAACCTTCTGCATCTACAATCGGCTTCACTTGATTCAGTGAAATGGGAAAAAGTATTGTTAGAAAAAATGCCCTCCGCAACTTGGCATGCAGTTACTTTTACTGAAACTCGGGAAGAAGCAATCGAATGGAAAAAAAAATTTGAAGCACTTCCAGAAGTTAGTCAAGTTGCAGAAATAGCTAGCATGCTTCCCAAAGATCAAACAATAAACAAAGGACAACTAAAAGAAATCCAACATAGGCTCAGGTTATTGCCAACACGCGGATCAAAACCAGGCCACGCCACACCGGATATCGAAGGATTGAGCAAGGAACTACAACTCCTTGCAAATAAAACCAATGAAGGTAACTCCATTTTGGATTTAAGCGAAGTAAAGAAAGACTTGGTTACCTTTTTAGGTGTATTATCCAACACAAGCAAAATGTCGAATATTGAACTCAAAAAATTTGAAGAAGCAGTCACCGGCGACCTTATCGAAAACCTCCATCAATTAAAGGAAGTTTCCACCCCTGAATTTATAGAAGTGGCTGATATTCCACCTCCAATTCGAAATCGATATTTAAGTGAGAACAACCAATGGCTATTACGAGTATTCGCAAAGAAAAATCTTTGGGAATACAGCAACCTTGAAGAATTCGTAAGTAGCATTCAAAAAGTTGACGCTCGTGCGACTGGAAAACCTTTTACAACTCTTGAAGGCTTAAAAGGAATGAAGTCTGGATTTCAATGGGCCGGGGTCTACGCCTTAATTGCAATCATTCTGGTTCTATCCTGGGATTTCAGAAAAACCATATTGGTAACTTTGGCCCTTATCCCCTTGGTCATGGGGCTTTGCATTACCATGGGCGCAGTATGGTTGTTAGGCTACCAACTAAATCCAGCAAATATGATTGCATTCCCGATTCTCGTCGGGGTTGGAATCGACAATGCTGTGCATGTAATCCACGACTTTTTAGGACGAGACCGAAGCAAACCTTACAAGTTAAAAGGCAGCACCTTCAAAGGAATATTTGTCGCAGGACTCACTACGGTACTGGGTTTTGGTTCATTAACAATATCTTCCCACCTTGGACTTTCCAGCTTGGGACTTCTCTTAGCTTTGGGCGTAAGTTCTTGCATGATTTGTTCAATATTATGGCTTCCAAGCTTACTGCAACTTGCACCTATCAAGGCTAAACAAGGCTTGAGCAACAATACATTTGCAAGAACAACTAGCCAAGCAGCATAAAAGCAATCTGCTAAAAAATGATCAAGGAAGTTTAAAAAACTCGGCCTTGAGCCTGCCGGATATTTTAAAAGAAGCGATCTTCCCAGAAGAATCTCTACTAAAAGTTAGCACAGGGTTATCAAAGATAAAATCACGCGCATAAAGAATGGACGACCCCAAATGATTAAGATCAACAAAATGATTCCCAACAACCAGCCTGACATTTTTACCCTGCATTTTTAGCTCGATTTTCCCATAGGCAGGATTCTGATATTCGCCCAAAACATCTGGAAGGTTAAGAGACCCAGGGTGTTTTTTTAATAACTCAACCAAGTTGTCATCATAAGCAATCTTAGATTTTTGCAAACCGTCGGCCATGATAATTGCGTAATTCTTATCCCACTCCACTCGGGAAAAGTTAAACAACAAATCGATAAGCGAATTGCTGAGCGCCAGATTCATTCTTGTGTGTTCAAGGTTGGAGAGAATCACCAAACCAAATTTTGCTTCTGGAATCGTTGTAATATGTGTACGAAAGCCATCAATCGCCCCGGCATGGGAAACCAACTTTGTGCCACGGTAATCCTGAATCACCCAACCCAACCCATAAGACATCTGCACAGTAAATGGATGCAGCAATTTATTTATACCATCTAAAGGATTAACAACCTGCGGTTTCTGAGTTTCGAGCAGTTGGGGCGCAAGATCCATTTTGGCATATTTCTGATTCGCAGGATCAACCTGAAATTTAAGCCAATTAGCAAGATCATGGGCGGAAGAATAAACACTACCTGAAGGGTCTGGGAACGCACCAACATAAGGTTTTTTAACCTCGGGAAACCCGAACCCCCCAATAAAATGCCCTCGAGAAAGATTTTCATTTGGAGGTAACACCACCGTGTCTTTCATTCCAAGGGGATCCAGAATTTCCTGCCTTAAAAGTTTCTCCCAACTTGCATTACCAACCTTTTCACAAACTAAACCCCCTGCAGAATACATGATCGATTGATACTGATAAGTTGACCGAAAGGGGTTTTCCAATGGTAAAAACCCAGCCTTGCGAACATTCTCTTCAGGCGTAAGCCCACTCCTATACCAAAGTAAATCATTGCTGCCCAAACCCGTCCTGTGGCAAAACAAATCACGCAATCTGCAATCTTCAGACGCAAACGGTTCCGACAATTTAAACCAAGGCAAATGCTTTTGCACCTTATCATCCCAATCAAGCTTTTTCTTAGCCACCAAAGAAGCAGCCAATGCACTAGTAAATGCCTTGGTACAAGATGCGATTGGAAAAAGAGTATTAGTTGTTACTGGTTTTTGCTTGGCTATTTCTACTACACCAAAACCAGATTCAAAGAGGGTTTCGCCCTGGTGGACGATTGCAACTGCGACTCCAGGAACCCGCCAATATTCCATGGATTGCTGCACCAACAATTTAACTTCTTTTTCCGGAAACTTTGCAGCAGCAACTTTATCAACATCTGATTGTGCAAAGACCAATGACATTATTAACAAGGCATTATTGATCATGGCTAAACTCTAACCTTTAATAAGAGTTCTGATTTTCTCAAGTTCGGCAGAACACCCATCTGAAGAAAGGACAGGAAAAATAGCGCTAGCATTTAAAGGGCTTTCAAGATTAACCCAGGATTTACATCCCAAATAAAAAGGGGTTTCATCAATCTCAACAGGCTTTGAGATTTCATGTATTTTAATGAGCATTATGGTCAACCCTGGGCTCCGATAAGCAAATCTGGAACTAATACACTCTTTGGAAAGAACATGAAAAGGCTCGAGTTTTTCCAAGGTATCAAGATTCATCAAATGATAAGTTTCGACAACTTCAGCAAGGTGAAAGAACAGAATCTTTTTTGGCTGGGCTTTAAACATCTCTTCCTTTTCAAGCCATTCAGTTTCTCTCAATTGATTTTGTTGCTGGTGAACATAAGTCGGATAAAGCCAAAACCAATTGGATTGAACCTGAAAATCTCCTGTTGGTTCAGCAATACCGCCCTTGCGGAGTAAAATGGATTGCCTTCCTGAAGCAAGTGCAGCACAAACCGAAGCCCACTCTTTGCATGCAAGTTGAATGTTCATTTCCCCACCTATTCTTTCCTAGGCGCCCTATTCATTAAATCCTGCACTGCAGTTTTGGGGCTCTTCCCGTGTTGCAAAACCTGATAAACCTGCTCAATGATGGGCAAATCAATATTTCTTTGAACAGCTTGGTCGCGGATACTAGGCGCAGTAAATATTCCCTCTGCCACTTGCGACATACCCGGAAGAAACTGGGCCAACTTTTCACCTTTACCTAATCTTTCACCCACTTTACGATTTCTAGAATGAGCACTGGTGCATGTAGCAATCAAATCACCCAAGCCTGCCAAACCGTTGAAAGTCGATGCCTCCGCACCGCATGCAACCCCATATCGAGTCATCTCAACCAAGCCCCGAGTTATTAAGGCAGCTTTGGCGTTATCGCCATATCCCAGTCCATCATTTATCCCTGCTGCAATTGCAATTACATTTTTAAGCGCGCCTGCAAGCTCAACCCCGAGAACATCATGATTAGTATAAACTCTGAAAGATTCAGAATTAAAAAGAGACTGAATTTGCAAATTAATATCAGGGTCGGAACCTGCAAGGGCCAAAGAAGTTGGCAAACCTCGAGCCACTTCTTCAGCATGGCTCGGGCCACTTAAAATCGAAACCGGCCTAGGGCCAAGAACATCTAAAATAGTTTGGCTGGGCCTTAGAAAAGAAACACGCTCAAGCCCCTTGGTTGTGCTAAGAACAGGCAGCCTTGGTGGTGTTTGCGAATCAACATTTTTAAGCACAGTACGCAAATGTGCTGATGGAATAGAAGAAATCAATAATCCTGCGCCTGATATTGCATCCGTAAAGGAATCGCTAATTTCAATTTGGGAAGGCAAAAGAATTCCTGGAAGCAGCAAGTCATTGCCTCGAGAAACTTTTAAATTATTTCTCGAAGCCTCCCTTACACTCCACAAGGAAACAGCACACTTGTTTTCCCTTGCCAGGTGCAAGGCTAAAGCCATTCCCCACGCCCCTGCCCCAATAATTGCAACTTTTTCAATCATAATCACCCTGAATATTTAGAACCGCTTTTCTTAAACACATCGTAAAGATAAATCCCGCTTGTCGCTACTTTGAAGTACTCCGTTTTTACTAAAACCATCCTCTTGCTATTGTTTTTAACCTGCCAGGTAAAACTTTTAGGATAATGACACTCTAAACGCCCAACTATTACCTAAAGATTTAATTTTTCATCAAAGTTATCTTCTTGAATTGCCGATTATAGTTATGGCGGGGGTCACGGATTTAACAAGACCACCAACCTGCAGTTGTTCAAGCAAGCAAAAAGCAATTTTTCTTAGCATGTAAAAGAATCTAGGAGGATTCAAAATGGCACCACACCTTAGAGTTTTCAAAGAATCAGCAGAATCAGACAAAGATATCATTCAAGCACCTACCGTTCGCGTAAGGCTATCAGACCTTTTGCCTTTGATCGCAGCAGCGCAACGCAAGAATTTCACATGGGTTCAAGATTTCATGGAAGATGAAGTCGCAGTGACCGCAGACCTTTACGAAGTTCTTCGTAGCTTTAGAACTTTCCGCCCTGCAAGCTAGTTGTTTAGTCTGCAAAGCCATCACTTTTCGGAAGATTTTCCAAGATTGCTGGCTTGGCAAAAAGCGAAAGATCAACATTGCCCTTAACCTCGGCTTCAATCAATTTCAGCCTGATTTCGAGGTCATTGACTCTTTGCCTAACCACCATAATTTCATCTTTAGGTGTTTCTTTTTCCGTGCTTCTGGGCACTTCTGGATAATTCAACTGCCTTTGCAATGCTGCAAATAGAAAAAAAGGATCCCTGCCCAAGTTTGCCTTTGCGATCCGACCTTCCTTACTAGCAAAAAGTGGTTGCAATGACGGTTCATACGATGGGTTTTGCTTTCGCTCGACCTCAAGATAATATTCCGAACGCAAATAAACAAATTCCGCAAATTCGACCAATCCTATTTGCTTGGATACAAACAAGATAAAATCCTTCCATTCTTGCGAATACATGGGATCGTTTGCCATCGCTGTAATGCCTTCCTCATATCCCAGTTTATTTCGCGATAGGATTTCAAATTGAAACACAAATAATCCGGAGGGCAAAGGCGAATCCGCATGGTACTTAGCCATCTTCTCCAACACATGTAACCCTGTGTCGATGCTAAATTTCCTGTTTTCATCTTCGGTCGATTTGATGATAAAAGCCTGAAAGGGCGTAAAGTAATGGCTTAATATTTTAAACCCGGTGCTCAGTAACCCGCTTTGTTTTATTTCAGTTGCAAGAAACTGGATTGCCATGGGGAGCTTGGTTGTAGCAAGAATTTCCTGATCAATTCTCTCAAGGACATCCTGAGTCGCAATGGAAGCCTTGATTCGCTCTCTAAGAGTTTGGAAAAAGTAAAATTGTTCAATGTATTCTTCACGATCCAGAATCGGCATCACTATACTCCATTTTAAAATCTACTTAGATTTTAGCATGAAGATTATAGGCAGAAGTGAGTTTAATGATGATTTTATTAAATCGAATGTGTCAACAGGCCTGATTATCTGAAAAACAAATAGCAACCATAATGCAGTAAATATTGGTTGACAAATAATTCCTTAGAGTCAAATTATTGAATAGGGCTTCATTAGAAAAGTTTTTTAACCAGCCCGCTTGTATTCTTGGATGGCTTTAAACAACTGAAATTCTGCTTTAGATTTTTTAACAATAAATGAAAAGGTCCCGATTTTAATTTCGTCAAACTCTTCGATTTTTTTGGTGGTGATTGGTTCACCATTCACATAAGTTCCATTCTTACTATCCAGATCACGCAAAACCCAGCCATGTTCAGACCAATTTAGCATGCAATGCCTTCTGCTGACACAAAGCGAGGGCAAGCGAAAATCTGACCCACTACTGCGCCCAACCACAATTCGAGGTGCGTAAAACTCCATTAAAATTTTGCTGGGCTGAAGCTCTAAAACTATCGAAAAGAATCCTTGGGGAGTACGCTCTTCACTTTTAAACCTAATTTCAGGTAGCAGTGTCTCGCCTCCCTGATTAATTTCTTGACCCATGTTGCACCATTTCAAAAAGAACATTCAATTTAAGATCGATTCCGAGAAAAAGGCATAACAAAAAAAGCAAACTCTGGAAGACCGATCTTATCGAATAAAACAGATAGTTGGATTATGCGTGCTGCAAAAGGCTTATGATACTTTTTACAAATGGAAACAATTACCGTTTGTGACACTATTAACGACAATTCCTTTGCCAACCTTCTGAAACATTTCATTTTTCCTAAAGTTCCATTTCTCTATTTGGGTTTTTGAAGCAAACTTATCACAGATATATGTTGGCTAGCTCTTTTACCGGGCTTTCCTATTTTCCGTTTCCTTTTTGAGATTGATGCTATGATTAGATCTTCTTGGAATGTTTGGCTGCTTGCGCTTTCTGCACTACTTTGTGTAGAGGCATCCGCCCAAGCTCGGCATTGTGGCGCAGTCCGCTACTCGCCTGTTTGCTGCGAACGCGAACAATTCTGCCTGCCAGAAGTGCAATGCAGAATCACTTACAAAGAATCAATCGAGGAACGCAGTCAGCTTTGTTATAAGCCTGTGTACCGGACTGTGATGAAGGAATGTAAATCGGTTTGTTATAGGCCGGTTTACGAAACAACTTATCGCGATACTTCGTACACCGTTTGCAAACCCGTTTGGGAATGCTTCGATGTTGTTCGCAACTACACGGTATTAAAGCCTATTTATGAACAATGCGTTCGTGAAGAAAACTACACCGTGCAAAAACCCGTTTGGCAGACCTATCAAGTTCCTGTCAAATACAATACTTATAAACCCGTTTACGAACAACGCGTCAAAGAAGAACATTACACCGTACAAAAACCAGTTTGGCAGACCTACCAAGTTCCTGTCAAATACAACACCTACAAACCCGTTTACCAACAACGCGTCAAGGAAGAACACTTCACCGTACAAAAACCCGTTTGGCAGACCTATCAAGTTCCTGTTAAATACAACACCTACAGACCTGTTTACGAACAACGTGTCAAGGAAGAACACTTTACCGTACAAAAACCCGTTTATTACGAAGAGCAAGTTCCTTGCACCCGTACGGTGATGAAACCTGTTTACACCACAGAAACCAGGGATATCGCTGAAACCATTTATGAATCCGTAATGGAACCAAGAGAAACCGTAGTGCGAAGTTACTCTTGGGAACCTGTTTGCACAGAACAACAAATCTGCGTTCAAACTGGGTCATGGAGAACCGAAGTCTGTGAAATACCGGGGCAAGTAGTAATGCGAAAGGTTTGCCATCCTGGCTTTTGGACTATGGATCCTTGCTGCTGCAAGATGATTTATGTTTCAGGCCATGTAAGTTGCAGCCCAGTTCAATTACCAAACCGGACGATCTGCAAAAAAATCTGGGAACCCAGAATGGAAACTCGAACCATTACTTGCACCAATTATGTGCGCAAGGAAAATTGCAATGTGATTCGTTCTTATTGCTGCAAAATCATACCCAAAACTGTTTGCAAAAAAGTATGTTTCACCAGGTGCTGCATGGTGCCTGAAGTACAAAACTTTACGGTTACCCGTAAATGCTGCAAAATGGTTTGCGAACACAAGGTATGCAAAACCCCTTACACCACTTGCAAAATGGTCTGCGAAGAACAATGCAAAATGGTTACCACTCAAAAATGCATCATGACCCAACAACACTGCGTCAAGAAAACCCCCTACACCACTTGCAAAATGGTCTGCGAAGAACAATGCAAAATGGTTACTACTCAAAAATGCATCATGACCCAACAACACTGTGTCAAGAAAACCCCCTACACCACTTGCAAAATGGTCTGCGAAGAACAATGCAAAA
>CALARU010000369.1 GCA_937888715.1 uncultured Planctomycetaceae bacterium
TATCGCAGCCTTTCTGAATTTCGCGATGTCATCACCCAGGTCGTTGAACAAAAACTTGTAGATATCATGCTGATGTCTGCAAGCACCGCAGAAGTGATGGCAATTCACAAGAATATTTTCGCCAACAGCCCCGTTACTCCTGCTGCCCGTGCCAACGATACCACCGATATCCATATCCTTCGCGGGGGCCAATCTGCAACCCAGCCTTCGCTTCCTTTTCGCACCGCAACGCTAGATCATATCCAGTGTGGCAAGTGGAATTGCTCACCGCTTGAAAGGCAGAAAGGTGTGAACCTTGGCCTTTACAGCATTACTTTTAATAATGATTCCAACCTCGATCGCAATGCGCTTGAAGAATACAAGAAGTTTCGCATCGATGCAGAGCAAAAAGGCTTTCGCCACTTTTTAGAAATCTTCGATCCCAATCGGGCGGGTGCGGTAGATCCAGAACAACTTCCTGGCTTTATTAATGATGCCATCGTGCGAACTTTAGGTGCAGTAACCTCCAAAGGCAGGCCAGTGTTTTTGAAGATTGTTTATCATGGTCCCAAAGCCATGGAAGAACTTGTGCATTATGATCCACACCTTGTAGTGGGAATTCTAGGCGGCTCTGCAGGCACCACCTACGATGCGTTCAAGCTTCTTTCCGAGGCCAAAAAGTATGGCGCCCGCGCTGCACTCTATGGTCGTAAAATCAATAACGCTGAACATCAGCTTTCGTTCATCCGCTACCTTAGGCTTTTAGCAGATGGTCAGATTTCCGCTGAAGAAGCAGTAAAAGCGTATCATGGCGATTTGCAAAAATTAAACATCAAGCCCCAAAGATCATTTGGAGATGACATGAAAATAACCACGGGTGTGATGAATTATTCCGGGTCAGGCACCACGATTAGTTTTCCCCAAAGCGCTTCGCAAAAAGAAGATGACCACGATTGCTCATGTAAAGGTGGCCCCAAAGCCTGCCCTTGTGATGCACCTGTTGCTGAAGTTAAAACAGCAACTCCCCCTGCGAAGGTTGAGAAAACCACCACGGTTGATTTTTCCAAGATGACCGCTGCAGAGAAAATGGCTTATCATCAACAACGCTGGACCCGTATACTGGGTTAATTCTTGTTAACCCTTTTATAACGGAGTAACTCACAATGGATTCCTATTGGTTTCTTTGCTTCATACCGTTGGCATATTTAATTTTTTCGAGAACGGGAAGTCAAGCAGTGGACTTGCGTCTGCAGCGGGTTGAAAGAAAATTGGATGCCATTATTAG
>CALARU010000370.1 GCA_937888715.1 uncultured Planctomycetaceae bacterium
ATAGTTTTGATCATGGCAGGCAGTTGCAATCCGCTTCGAATTTAAACATGGGGAAGAAGTTTATCCCGGAAGTGTTCAACCCTACGGAGGCGGGCTCTGAATTTGATGGCAAGGGGCAAAAGTCTTCAAGTAAGCTGTTGTTTCTGGAAGTGAAAAACGAAGAGCTTGTAAGTAAAAATCAGATGGCGTTCTGGATCAAGCCCGGGATGAAGTCGCAGGGTAATCTGGCTTACAACACCGCAGAGCTTTCCAATCATCTTTTGCACAAGCAAGTTCGGTTTGGCTTCATGGGGGTGGAGCAGGTGTTGGATTACCGGGTGACTTTTAGTGTTCCTGAAAAAGAAGGGCATACCTATGCACAGTTTGAAACTCTAACGGGTTACATGCCTTGGGAGTTCCAGCAATTCTTAAGGTGGAATCCCGAACAAAAGAAGTTGGTTCCCTTGGATAAACAATCGGGGGAGCAGCCTTTCCCCGTGGTGCTTGCAACCGAAGATGGTAATCATGCAATGGGGGTGGTTTCATTGGAGAAGAGGAAGGGGATGACTGGCCCTGGGTATGGCAGATTTTATTTCCCCAATGATAAAGTGGTGAAGTGGAATTGTGTTTATCGGATGCAGGATAAGGATGGGTTGCAGGCGGGGGATTATTCTTTTCGGATGCTGGTGCCCTTTGGCACAGTTGCTGAGGTTGAAAACACCATCAAAAGCATAATAGAAAAAGTGAAAGAGTAATCGAATTAGCTTCCTCAATTCCAGATGAAGGTGCATGAATTTAGCGCAAACAAAAGGATTCGATTTCAACTTCCTTGCAAATGCGTATAATGCCCCGAAGTTCAATATTGGCAAAAACAACAGCAGGGGATTGACATGGCTGGAGAGAAAATTAGCTCGCGTGCTCAGGATTATTCGCAGTGGTACCTCGATATCGTCAACAGGGCAGGGCTGGCAGAAAATTCCGATGTTCGTGGTTGCATGGTTATCAAGCCACATGGCTATGCAATCTGGGAACGAATCCAACGCGCACTTGATAAAATGTTCAAGGATACAGGCCATGTGAACGCCTACTTCCCCTTATTCATCCCCAAATCATTTCTCGCCAAGGAAGAACAGATGGCGGCGGGTTTTGCCAAGGAATGCGCAGTCATAACACATTATCGATTAAAAGCGATTCCGGGAAAAGGTGTGGAAGTTGATCCAGATGCAAAGTTGGACGAAGAGTTGATCGTAAGGCCCACTTCTGAAACCATTATTTGGCACACTTA
>CALARU010000371.1 GCA_937888715.1 uncultured Planctomycetaceae bacterium
ATCTCCTGTCGCTTTGGTTGGTGCAGATAAAATCCCCAAGCTTAAAGAAGCTCTTGCTGCTGCAGGTTTGATGTAAGCTTTGACTTTCAAATATGAAAGAGGCCGATATCTTCTCCAAGGTATCGGCTTTTTTTTATTCATCTGCAAATAAGGATCGATGCTTTTCTGTCGGACCTTGTAAAGAGCTTGATGAGCAAGTTTAAAGATACCTGCTGACTGCATAGGGTTTAGGATCGATATGCGGGGTTTGCCCTGAGACCATCTCTGAAATTAAACGGCCCGTGGCAGGCGACATCGATACCCCAAGCATTCCATGCCCTGCTGCAAGATAAACATTATCAAAGGCTGGCATGGCCCCGATGAAAGGTAAACTATCGGGAGTCATAGGGCGCCAACCGTACCAAGTTTCAAGAATCGGTTCAGCAAGTGGTTCGCGCAGATAGAGAGAAGCTCCATCGCGTAATAATTGTAATCGATCGGGGTTTAGGCTTGTATCGTATCCTGCAAATTCCATGGTTGATCCAATGCGATAGGTGCTTGCAAAGGGAGTAACCGCAACGCGGTGTTCTTCAAATATCATGGAAACTTTGGGGCAAATTGCAGGGCGTGGCATGGTGATGGAATAGCCTTTGCCCGGCTGGATGGGGATGGGTTTTTTCAAGAGGTGATGAAGTTTCGGAGTCCAAGCACCAGTAGCAACAACAATTTGATCTGCTCGTATTTCGCCCTGATTGGTTTTCAAAGATTGCGCAATGCGCTTATTGGTAACGAGGTCAATTAACTGGCAATGCTCGCGGATCTCGACTCCTTGCTGCTCAAGCACCTTGCGCCAGGATTGCATAAGCTTGACAGGGTTGAGGGTTCCATCGGTTTCATAATGCCACCCACCTGCTATCCCCTCTTTTAATGCGGGTTCAAATTCGAGCAGAGCATTCCCATCGTAACGAGTTGCACCAAGATTAAATTCATTTCTAAGTAATTGATCTGCCTGCGAATAATGATCCATTCCATAAAGAGATTTGAAGATGAAGAGTAACCCAAGAGGTTCCCATTCAACATCAGTAAAAATAGTGGAAAGGAGATCGTCATAAATGGAACGCGATGAATTGAGCAAAGCTTGGATTGCAACACCTGATTGCAGCATATCTTTCTGATTGCACTTTTTTGCGAATTGCCAGAACCAACGCCACATCGCAGGCTCGAGTCGCCATTTCACCGAAAGGGGTGAGTTCCTTGCAAACAAGGTTTTTAAAGTGTTCCATAATGCGCCGGGCACTGCTAAAGGAAGCACATGACTAGGGCAGATATAACCACAATTTCCATGCGAGCAACCGCTTCCAAAGGTTCCTTGATCTATCAGAGTTACTTCTCTACCGGATTTACGAAGGTAGTAGGCGCAAGATGCACCGATCACTCCAGCACCTATGACCACCACTTTATTTGAGGAGAAAGTCATGATGGAATCCCCCATGCGAAAGGATCTGCATCATCGATAAGGATCGTGGTTTCTGCAGTAATGAAAGCGTTACCCGAAATGCGCGGCATAATAAGTTCACCCTGAAGTCGGAAGGAAGCCTCGAAGACACTTCCTAAAATGCTTTCTTGGCGCCAAACTTCGCCTGGTTGTAATTTTCCATCGCTGGCGAGGCAGGCGATTTTCGCACTGGTACCAGTGCCACAGGGAGACCGATCGTAAGCACCACCAGGACACAGAACAAAATTACGGCTCTGATTATTGGGAGTGAGTGGCGGGCCAAAAAGTTCGATATGATCTATCTCTGCATTGTTGGTACCGGTGATGCCTTGCTGGCGTAATGCTGATTGGATTCGTTGCGCTACATGGGTAAGCCTTGAGGTGTTGGAATGGGTCAAAGTTTCGTGATGATCACTAACGAGAAAAAACCAGTTTCCTCCCCATGCAACATCGCCTGAAATCATGCCAACGCCTTCAACATTAATCGAAACATTTTTTTTCAATCGATAGCTAGGTACATTTTCAAGAGATACGGTGTTAAAGCCATCGAAAGTGAAATTGATTTTCCCGATGGGTGTTTCCAGGTCGTGATTTCCCTTGGTAATCATGCCCAGATGTCCAAGAGTTACTGCAAGCCCGATGGTGCCATGCCCGCACATTCCAAGGTATCCAACATTGTTAAAAAATATAACGCCAGCGATGCATGATGGGTCAACAGGCTTGCAAAGGATGGCCCCGACCAGAACATCAGAACCACGGGGTTCGCAGAGTATTGCACGCCTATATTCATCGAAGTGAGTTCGAAAGGAATCCAATCTTTCAGTAAGGTTGTTAGTGCCGAGATCCGGGCCACCTTTGATTACTACACGAGTGGGTTCACCACCCGTGTGGGAATCAATAACTTGGATGCGTTTCATTTACCGGTTCCAAGCTTTGGGCGATTGGCGATGCCATGATGAATGATTTTTAAAACACGATCACGCTCTTCACCTGAAAGAGGTAGCCTTGGTTCACGAACTCTTTCAGAGCCCAAACCTGCTTCTTGCGCGGCTAACTTGATGTATTGCACAAATTTCACATGGGTATCGAGTTTTAGTAATGGGTAAAACCACTTGTACAATTCGCGTGCCTCATCCCATTTACCCGTTCGGGTTAGATTCCAAAAGTATTGGTTCTCTGCAGGAAACGCGATGCCTGATCCTGCAACCCAGCCATCAATTCCTAAAATCGAAGATTCTAATATTAGATCATCCACCCCTACAAAAATACTGTAGCGATCTCCTACCTCAATTCGAAGTTCAGTGATCCTACGGGTGTTTGCAGAGCTTTCTTTTAGCGCAACAAGATTTGGAATGTTTGCAAGCTGCGAGAATTGTGCAGGGGTGATATCAACAGGATAACCCACGGGATTGTTGTAAAGCATCCATGGCAGATTGGTGGCTGCTGCAACTTTTCTAAAATGGTTCATCGCTTCTGCGCCTTCAGCTTTGTAAACCATTGCAGGCATGACCATAAAACCGTTGGCACCGAGTTTTTCGCAATCGCGCACATATTGACAAGCGGCGGCGGTGCTCATCTCTGCAACACCACTTAAAACGGGCACCCGCCCCGATGCCATCTTTACAATTTCAGATATCAGAGTTCGTTTTTCTGATGGATCAAGAGTTTGATTTTCGCCCAGCGACCCTGCCATGATTAAGCCGCTAACTCCGGAGGCAATCAGTGCTTCACAATGTTTCGAAGTTGCTTCGATGTCGAGCGACATATCTTGGCGAAATTGTGTAGTAACCGCAGGGAATACACCGGTCCAAGCATGTTTAGACATTAAAAACTCCTAAGGGAAAGGACTCTGTAAACGGAAATAATAAATGGTATTGTAGATAGCGAGATGAACTCTGGCCATGTGCTTATTAATCCATCTCGTTGTAAAGGTCTTAAGTTAGCATGCAGTTTTGTTGACATGTATTGAAAATGGATCTATAGATAATGGCATGGAACCTCAAATTTTATTGTCTTTGACTGTTGGATTAATTGCTTGGGCATTTCTAAGCTTGGGTGCAGCGGTTGCTGGTTTGTACTTCCCTCCTAAAAAAGATGCTGAATGCTGGCGGGCATTTTGGTTCATGAACGGTATATGGGGCTTGATCGATGGAATCATCGGTTGGGCTAATTTGATCACCGCACCCCAAACGATCGAATTTCTACAAAAAGTGCTTGCGATCAACAGCGGGTTAGATCTGCTCTATATCATCACCGGTTTGGTTTTACTCACCCGTGCTAAGCCGGTATTAAAAGGCTTTGGTTTTGCAATTTTGCTTCAAGGGCTATTTCTTCTCATCTTTGATGCAATCTTTTTATTCTTGTGCTATCGCTCTTAATTCTTTACCCATCAAGTAAAAATCAGGATCGCCAGACACCTTCTGAAAGCATTTTCGTGCCTGCGATGCTTTGTTTATAAAGGTAGGCAAAGGCCTTTGAACCATCTGCCAAGGTGATGAGTTCCAGATTGAACAGGAAAGGTGCGTCTTCGATATTGTCCAGC
>CALARU010000372.1 GCA_937888715.1 uncultured Planctomycetaceae bacterium
TCATGGCATTCCAACTCCAACCGTTTACGCAATGCTTCCATTAATCATGATTGAACATTGATAACACCGGGGCCTTTTAAAAACACAGGCACTCTAGCAGCATCATATAACCCAGGCGTTTGAATTTTTCCATCCAAGGTTAAACTGCGGACTTTTACTTCGCCAGTAAAGTTCAGCTCCAATACGGCCTCTTTTGAACTCGTGACGGCACTCATTCCAAGACCTCGTGCATTGGTAATTGCCAAAGTGCCTTGCTTCACAATCGTTGGACCGGTGTAAGTATTTTCAGCAGAAAGCACCCATTTGCCCAAGCCAGATTTAATAATACTCGTTGTGGCTTTGCCCGTTCGATCAATGGGATCGATGATCGCGCCAGCAAGTTCACCAACGCCCGCGGTATCACCTTTCAGCATTATAGTTTTGGAATGGCCATAACCAGATATTACAAAGGCGCTGGTTAACTTAAGAAGGCCAGTACCAGCATGATCAAAAACAACCGCGAAGTTTCTTCCTGCAAGGTTCATCACACGATCAGAAGTTTCACCTTGGCCGGTGTATATCAGGGTGCATTCACCATCAGCTTTCCCGATGAAGATTTCGCCATGTTCCACAGAAGAAGGTGCGCCTAGACTGCTAGTTTTATTGCCATTGGCAACACTGTTCAGTGAAGCAAAACTCAAAGCCCCTCCTTCGATTATCATCTGGCCTGTAAAAGAGTTGTTCCCCGAAAGCTGCAAGATACCCGCTCCAATTTTCTTGATGATAAAAGCACCTCCACCAGTGCCGTTAGAGTCAGAAATATTTGCATTCACGATAATCGGACTGGTGGCTTTAGAAGTATCCACACAAAAAACCGAGCGAGATTGTAGGCCATTTTCATTGACTGATGCGGTCAGGTTCGGAAGTAAAGCGCTAATATGCTCGCCCGTAAATTCACCCGGCCCGCCTGCGGAAATCTGCAATGTAGCTGTTGGATGAACAGTAATTTTAGAGGCAGTCCAACTTGCAGGGTCTGCGTTATAAAGTGAAGCAGCTTTTTTAAGAATGAGAGTACCCATATAAACAGTGGTGGGACCAGTATAAGTGTTCGTACCCCAAAGCACAACTTCACCAACATTAATCCGTGAGAATGCACCAATGGGTCCAATCTGGGTAAAGCCGCCAGACCCTGACATGCCGCCGCCCAATTCGTTTAGGTTTAGATGCCCAGCAAACCTTGCGATGCCATTAAGCTTGATGGGAGCATTCCAATTGCCCGTACCTTCGACAGTACCACCATTGATAATCAGAGGGTTGGTGATTTGCTTAATACCTTCAAGCCGAATATCCCCTCCTTGATTAAGGGTGACTGGTCCGGTACCCAATCCTTGATTCGCCACAAAGAGAAAAAGTTGCCCGCCATTAATAAGAGTACCCCCGCTATAGGTATTGATTTTGTTATCGATCCGAAGGATCCCCCAACGGCTATACTCAATATCAGAAGCATCCGGGCAGTTAAGAATCAATCGCCCTTTGCCAGAGATCAATCCCTCAAGAGTTAATCTTGCCCTAAGTTTGACATTAACTTCCAAATCATCGTCAAAGTTTAAAGGTAATGAAATATGATCGCTCTCGGAATTGGAAAGCGAATTAATCTGAGGTGAATTACCTGTGATTTTATTGGTAGTAAAGTTGATGGAATTGCCCGAGAGTTTAAGTCCTCGTGTTTGAACGATATTAAACTGATTAAGCTGAAAGGTTTTGCCAAGGTCATTATGACCTGCATATTTACCTTCCAAATTAAAGTTAAGAATGTAGTCTTCCTGTCCGATTGCGGAGGGTGCGGATGATGTACCCAAATTATTTGACCACATCGTTGCATCACTCCAATTGCCATCTGAAACTTTGTTCCAAGTGAAACTTCCTGGCTTATCCACATGAACAACAGTAACGGTATAAACTTGCTTGGATCCATCTTGCGCAGTAACCGAATAGGTTTGAGGTTTGGTAAAATCGCGCTTTGTACCCGAAGGAGGGATCGCAGCTGCAAAGGGAGAAATGGTAAATTCAGGAGCCAGCGTAGTCACATCGGTGCCCTTGGCTACGGAAATTCCAATGCGATTAGGAGTAATACTTGCAGATGCTATGCCAGGTAATTTAAGTAAAAGTATTTCTGCATCTTTACTAATTGCAGACTTGCTCACCGTAACGGTGTAGGTTTTGATTGATCCATCAATGCTTTTCACTGAATAAGTTTGTGGTTGCGTAAAGTTGCGGGCAACACCTGTAGCTGGCATTACACTTGCACCCGCAGAAACTGTAATCTTGGGAGTAAGGGAAGTTGTATCCGTGGCAAAAGGTACAGTCACACTGATATTGGATTGAGAAATTCTAGCTGAAGGCAAGCCCGGAAAAGAGAAGTTTTCTATCGCCCTTGCAGCAACAGCGACATAAGGTTTTTCATCAACGAGAGACTTAAACGGTGCTGCCCCCTTGGTATCACTTATCGTTGGAGGCAACTTTGCAGCCTTAGCTGTATCGATGTATTTTGCCATGTCTCGTAAGGCAATACATTGGTAGCCATTATCCTTCAAATACTGCATCATCCCCTTGAAGGTTTCGGGCTCCAGCCCAACCGAAGGATGCTCCATATCTGGAACACCATGAAAACAAAACACCACAACCCTACCTTGACACGCTAACTGCGCACGCTTGGCAAAAGTCTCGACCGAAATACCATCGCGCATCGTAAAAGATGGCACATCAAACGGGCTATCTACGGTGGGGCGATAAGGCCGCTCATGGCCACCACGGCCAAAAGTATAACCCCGTGCCGAAAGATCATCATAGATATTCTTTACCGCATTATAAACAGGCCAGCATACTGTCGTTGTCTTAGGAACACCATTTGCCAGCAACTGGTCTTCCATCCGCAAATAATTCTCCAACCCGCCCCCATGACCAACTGTGTGATTGCCGATTTCAAAACCATCCTTCGCCATCGCTTTCATCTGGCGATATGTCATGTACCAATCCTTACGGGTATGGAAAGAATCAAAGTCAGCGATATAAAACGAACCTCCAAACCCCAAAGATTTCAAGATGGGTGTCACAATAGTCGCATGGCTGGCGGGGCCATCATCAAAGGTAAGCACCACTAATTTATCAGGGATAGGCTTTAACAACACACCGTTGGGATCAGGATCTACCGCAATTGGCTGCAACGCCACAGTCATCAGCGGAAGTGCAAGCGCCACTAAAATAACTACTACCAATAATGCAATTCGAAAAGCAGACCTATGAAATTTCAACATAATAGGTCTTTCTTTATTTCAATGTAATTGCAGCTATTTACTTCTTCGTTTTATCTTTAGCTTTGCCAGCATCTTTGGTTTGAGTTGCACGCTTCCAATCAACCTTAACTTCATTTTTCTGAGGTTCACCCTTGGTGCTACGGCCATCTGCAATGTACTTATTCAAAAGATTAGTTAACTTCTTAACTGTTTCAGATTGTTTGTCATACAAATTAATTCTCTCACCAATATCGTTGCTGAGGTCAAAGAGTTGCACTTCAGGCATTCCAGATTTTACAGTTCCAGGCCGTGGTTCACTCCAACCGCCAGAATCCTTACACATTAAAAGTTTCATGTTACCCTGACGAATTGCGAATGTGCCATTCACCGAGTGATGCACCAACGCTTCACGAAGCGAGCTTTTATCCTGCCCAAGTAATGCAGGAAGAAAGCTGACACTATCTTCACCTGCATTTGCTAGAAGTGCGACCTTGAGGATATCGGCACAGGTAGCCATCAGGTCGGTCAAGCAAAGAAGTTGATCCGATTTGGTTCCTGGTTTTACCATTGCGGGCCAGCGAACAATAAAAGGAATGTGATGCCCGCCTTCAAAGATATCTGCTTTATGGCCACGGAAAAGATGACTCGGATTATGCCCCTTAGAAAGTAACTCAGGGAAATCTGCCTGGGGTGAGCAACCGTTATCACTTGTTAGTACGACAAGTGTGTTATCCGCAATTCCCAGACGATCAAGCTCGGCCAAAATCAGCCCCAAGCTGTGATCGGTCTGCATTACAAAATCGGCATAGTAATTAAGCCCGCTTTTACCCTGCCAATCCTTGGTGGGTGCAATAGGAGTATGTGGCGAAGCCAAAGGTAGATAAAGGAAGAAAGGTTTTCCGGCCTTGGCATCAACGCTACGGGCCTTTACAAAATCAATGGCCTTATTGGTAAGGGTGGGTAGAACATCTTCAACTTCAAAATCAGGCGCTGCAGGGCCCTTGCGACATTTCCCTTTCTCTCTTCCAAGAAACATGGGGAAATCTTTCTCGACAGATGGAAGCTTTGCGACCCGATCATTCTCGATGAAAGTGTAAGGCACCATATCTAACGAAGCGCTGATGCCATAATAATAATCAAAACCAAGGCTGTTTGGTCCATTCTTAATCGGCTTGGAATAATCAACATTATGAACCTGACTGGCGGACTCAATATTTAGCTCTGCAACATCCTTGCCTTCTTTTTTAACCCAGTCCATGCCGAGATGCCATTTCCCTATGCAAGCTGTGTTATACCCTTGGTTCTTCAACAACTGAGCTGTGGTCAACCTACCTTGTTCGATAAGCCTTGGGCTTAAGCCACCAAGCACACCACTTTGCAACTTGGTACGCCAGTTGTATCGGCCTGTCATAATCCCATAACGGGTGGGCGAACAAACAGAAGAGCTTGAATGCACATCGGTAAAAATCATTCCCTTGGATGCAAGCGCATCCATGTGAGGGGTTGCAATCTTACCTTGCGGGTTAAGGCATTTCACATCGCCATAGCCAAGGTCATCGCAAAGCACATAAATGATGTTGGGCTTACTTGTAACATCTGCTGCAGAAAGATTTCCGAATGCAACCATCATCAACAGGGCAACGCTTTTAAGAATATGCTTCATTTCTATTCCTTACTTTTAAACTTTAAGAAAAGATGATTGTAAATCTTAGATTACCCAGGACACAAGAACAATTAATGAAGTTATTCTTTAACTTTAAAGTACTTTTGAAACTGCTTGAACAGCAGATGCACTTATAAGCAAAATATTTGTAAGCTATCTAGGCAAAAGAGATGCCCAGTTTGCCAAGGATATGATACTCAACGCCCAAATTTGAATTGTCATATTTACGATTCAATTTGGGATCTCAAACACCAATTGAGTTGAAAACGGTGTAGTGATAAAGAATAAAAGTTTAAGTCTAGACCCATCTCATGAGAAACCAATTCCAGATCTATTCGCTGATAACAGCACCATCATTAATCGGGCCAAGATTCATCCAGACAACAGAAGAGATGGAGTTTGTGACGAACCGAACGCTTCCATCGCCCATGGCAGCACCGACCCCTCCTGAATGGCGACTTCGGGCAGAAAAGAGGGCCCCGCCAGCCCCCGAACAGGGCAAGCCAATTAATGGAAGGTTATTGCAATATGTCGCGGTATAAATCAAATCATTGGCCTTTGTATTGGGCGTATAGTAGGTACTAAAAGCGGAAGCGTCGCCCCACCAAGCGAACCCCCGCAAGTCCCTTCCCTGCCCCTGCATTACTTCGCCAAACATGATGGTGTTTGTCAATCCATCTGAAACATCGGTAAGCCTGATTTTCTGGGTGCGTTTTGCGCCATCGAACATACCTGGCATGCGTGTGTAACCAACAGGCCTAGGGGCAGGCCCAAGCCCTCCCGAGGTTCCGCCATTTCCGCCATTAACCACATAATTCATATTGGTGAGCCCGCCGAAGGGCGAATTATTTGTATCACTGGGGCAGGTAAATGTTTTAAAACGCCGACTTGTTACATTGGTAGTATTGGGAGCCGAGGAGTACCGGGGACGAGCAACAGAAGGTTTGGGAAACCCGGAACTGACTGCGTCTGAGCCTCCCCAATTTTCATAACTATCATAGGCAGCAGTTTGTTCAATAAAAGGCAACATTAAAATCGTCCAAGTGCCCCAGCAGCATCCCGAAGGGCCCATCATGGGGATCAGTGCTTCATGGGTTGTATGATAATTATGCATCCCCAAGCCCAATTGTTTTAAATTGTTGCTGCACGACATGCGGGCAGCAGCTTCCCTGACTTTCTGAACTGCAGGAAGCAGCAAGCCAATGAGAATGGCAATGATTGCGATAACAACCAAGAGTTCAATTAGTGTAAACCCAGATTTGCGCATAGCTATATTCTCCTTGGTAAAAAATAAATGGAATTATTATTTTAAATCAAAATCAACTTCATTAAGACCGGTTTTGATTTCAGCTTTTAATGTTGAGCCACTGGCATATTTTAATGGAAGCATTTCGCGTACAGCCCGATAGTCACCCGGAGCTTCACCCTCTTTAGGGGCAGGAGTTTTTTGATCTGGATAAGAAATTGCAACAAAATAATTCCCAGGCACCAATCCGCTTATTTTTGGAATTTTATAAGCGCCATCGATTATTGTTCCAGTTCCTACAAACTGGCCATCCTCGGATCGAAAATTAATTGTACCTAATTTTACTTGCTTTCCCTGCCATGCTACAACGCCTGATACCTCATGAAGATTTGATTCAGATCCACAACCAAGGAGAAGAAGTAATGAGAAGATTGAAAATGTTATTTTCATTAAAAATTAGCTCCCTAAAAATAAAAACATAAAAGTCTTATTAAATCGGAGAGAATAATAGCTTACACAATAAAAAAAATTATTTACTAACAGAACTTAATGAATTAAGTATAAATCGGCATCAAGACAAATACAATAAAAAAATTAGAATTCAACAGATAAGGTTAGCAAAACTAGTTTTAAAAACCTTAAGGTAATTTTAAACCATAAAAGAAAAAAATGAAAACAAACATCCTTGCTTTAAGTTTTGGCCTGATGGTTTTAGGTGTTCTTGCTGCGCAAAACCCTACTGATAAAACAACCCCTCCTAAAAGTGGGGAAAGCATCGACTTCAACAAAGCCCGTTCGATTTTTCAAAAGCAATCAGGCGGGGGCAAGCTTACCCAAGAAGAAATTCACTATCTGGAACGGGCCAAAGCTGCCCGCAAGGAAGGGCAGGGGCAACCGAAAAACAGCCGTATGATCAACGGCAAAGATAAAATCGGATTGAAACCCTTAAATGAAATGACCGGCCAAGACAATTATTTGGGGCAGGATGGTGGCCTTTATGGTAATGGTAAAAATTTCCCACCCGAAGCACATCGCAAGTCAGCCCAAGCTGCAATCTCCAGATTAAAACCTCTAAATAATGCTGGTAACCTCGATGAAAAAGGTACCATTGGATTTGTCTCCATTAGCATGTCCAATGCCACCCAAGAGTTTTCAATGTTCAAGCAGTTGGCTGATGCTGATCCATCTAAATCAAAACTTGTCAAAATTATTGATTGTGCGCAAGGAGGCCAGGCAATGGCTGAATGGGTTGACCCGAAAGGCCGCCCTTGGTTGGAAGCTGAAAAACGACTTTCTGCTGCTGCTGTGAACCCAAATCAAGTTCAAGTAGCGTGGATCAAACTTGCCAACAAAGGTCCTAATGGCGATCTTAAGGAACATGGTGAAAAACTGGAAAAAGATACATTGGCTGTAATTCAGAATGCCAAGGCGAAATTCCCAAACCTTCAACTTGCCTACCTTTCGAGTCGTATTTATGGTGGATATTCCACAGGTGCACTTAACCCGGAACCTTACGCTTATGAAAGCGCATTTCCTGTACGATGGCTGATTCAACGGCAAATCAAAGAAGACAAATCTCTTTCATTTGAAGGCACAAAAGTGCTTTCACCAGTTTTGCTTTGGGGGCCGTATTTATGGGCCGATGGCGTGATTCCCAGGCAATCCGACAAACTCGTTTATAATCGTGACGACCTTGCTGCTGATGGTACACATCCTTCGCAAGCAGGCCGCCAGAAAGTCGCGAATGTCATGCTTGAGTTTTTCAAGAATGATCCCCTGGCAAAATCTTGGTTCATGAAGTAATAAAAAGAGTGTGTTGATAAACTTTTTGCCCTGTAATTAAACCTCGCATAGGGGTTTTACTTATTTGTTCAGTTCTAAAATCTCACCTGCATTTAAACTGCGGTTGAATACCATCGTTTGTCCGATCAAACCGCGGTAGTATGAAGAATGAAAATAGAAAATCTCACAACCAAGAATCAGCGAAGGCGGGATAACTGAATCCGAGGGAAATTTCTTGGTCATCCCCTCCGCAGCCTGTTTTCCATCAATGTAAGTACGCACCAACCATTGGCCATCTTTTGGTTCTGCGGTAAGGGCGACATGATACCAACGGTTTGCATCCAATTTGGTTGGCGATGAAATAACATCATTAACATTTATTTTAGCACTTAATGTGTAAGGTGCTTTCTGACCATCCAATGCGAGGATGAATCGCCTAGCGCCATAACCAATAATATCCGCCCTACCGGCGTGCTGGCTTTTGCCCATTTCTGGGTCAGGCTTGATCCATGTAGTAAGAGTAAGGCCTTTCTTGGTTTCGCCACCGCCATGATGCCCACTCAAGGCAACCGGCACGGAACTCTTATCAGCGTTGGAAGGATGCGAGAAGTACATTCTGCCCAAGGTTCCATCAAGTCGGTAATCCTTGGCGCCCGTGGTATTCTCTGCAAAACGCAATGCTGGTTTTCCTGAATCGACAACCCATTGAAGATTCGCAAGATCAAGATGCGATCCGCCAGCATAATTAAAAACCGTGTGGCCTTTGCCTTCGAGCATGCGATAATCTGCGATTGCCCCTTCAGGCGACTTGACCATGCTTGCTGGTTGATCATTGGCTTTAGCTAAAATTCCTAAGGGTATGGATTCACCCTCTTCAAGTTTCTTAAATTCGACCTCGGTAACCAGCATTTCGCCAGTGCCTGAATTTCCCAACGCAAGGGACAGCGCCCCCGCATCTTCAGGAATCTCAAAAACAAACCCCTGCTTCTTCCACTCGGAATTTCCATTTCCTGCAAAGTGGGTTGCCTTCGCAAGCGACTTGTTGGTTTTTGTCTGACTAGCTTCCAATTCAATTCGACCACCGGGGCCATGAATATTTACCAATTTGACTAAAGCTGAAACAACATAACGGCCCTTGGAAAGTGTTGCACCAACTGGGAGATTGGCTTTGCCAAAGGAAGCTGGGCCAAGCTTCATTGCAAACCCGCTTCCCGCTCCGCAATTTTTTTCAAGATCATAAGTCGGCCTGGTATTGTGTGCGGTCATGAAGGGTGATCTGCCATATATCCACGATTTGCTCATCGGTTCAAATTTGCTGAAAGTGATTTTGGGCCATTCATCTGCAAAGATATAATGGTGATTAGGATCCAGTGTGGGGGAATCATAAATCTTGGAAACATTGAACAAACCCTCCGCCTCGGCTGCAGGGACACCCGTGTATCGGTATTTGACCCTGACCTTGGTTCCTGGTTCGGAAGTTTCAGGTTCGAAACTCACCCCCGTATCATAAAAAGCTGCGCAAACAGCGGTATTCAATTTGCGTTGGGTTTGCTTGGCGGGATCCTTCCCAATGCGGTTCCAATCAGGTTCGATTGCATATTCAACCGATGGCGCAACATGCATGGTTTCGCCATGCCTACCATACCAGACACGAAGGCCATGATAAGTTTCGAGATCATTCTGCGGGCCGGGATCAATGGGGTAAACGGGCCGATGGTAAAGGTCACCATTCTTTTTCTTGGCGATAAGATACTGCCAGCGAAAAGGATCCAAAGGCGTGTGGTGTTCAAAATCAAATCCATAACGAAAATGAAAAGGCTGACCGGGCAAAACTTCCAACTCACTATCAATGTCGTAGGTGTAAGTTTTGCGAACGGTATCATAGCCAACGATGAGGTTGCTTTTGGTTACAAACCTATCTTTAACATTTCTTGAAGACCAATTCACCTTAATGGTATCGCCACCGCCTGAAACATTCGGGGCTGTCCATTTGCTTGCTGCATCATTAAAAGCGCCTTGATTTTCAAGCCCCCAATGAGAATCGAAATTAAGCTGGGGTTTATAACCCGGCCTAAGCTTTGCAAAACAACTCGGGTCTTTCTCATAGTGCAATTGCAGAATCGGTTCATCGCCATCAAAGATCCAATCCCGGCCACCAAGAAATTTTCTCACTGAAAAATTCGGTTTGTAGGGCAAGGATGGAACGATTGGAGTTGGCTCAACCTTCTTAATGTTGATAGCTGAGAATTCAACCTTGGCGCCACTACTTACACCAACACCAAACAAACCTTTATCAACAGGAAGAAAATTATCTATGTAACGAATCAGTTCTTTTCCATCGAGACTCACACTAATTTGATTTCCTGCGATGGTAGCTTTAATCGAATGTGGCTCCTTGAGTTTCACATTAAAAGGGACAACCCTCAAGTAACCTCCCTCGGGAAACTTGACCAACGCAAGCACCTGATACTTATGGGAAAGCTGAACTCTATAACCTGAAGTATTATTACCACGCAGAAGCAAAGCTGCCTCAAAACCACCATCCCCAAATGATGCATCAGGCCAGGCACTCCATGAACTGCCAAAGAAGCCAAATTGTTTTGCAGCATCGTTAATGGTAAGAGTTGCTGAAACTTCGTTGTTTGAAGATTCTTCTGCTGCGACAAGATAGCCCCATTTATCTGAGGTTAATAAAGCTTTCCCCTTGGAGGCAGTAAAGCCTTTAAACGCTTCAGGCAGGGGTTTCCAATCAATAACATCATTGGCATTCACCAAGGAAGCCAACAACATAACTATAAAGTTAAGCATGATTAAAACCCTTTAAAGGAATCCGAAACTTTATTCCACTAGCATGATGCATGAAGGACTGGGCATAGCAACAGGTTCACCAGCGGGCTTGATTTTTCCTGTTTTTGGATCAATGCGAAAGACTGCAACATTTTTCCCGGGCATATTCGCACACAACAACCACCCATTATTAGATGTGATTGCAAGATTCTGTGGCCCCTTGCCCAAACTAGGTTCAATACTTATAAGAGTCAACTTGCCATCAGCACCAATGGAATAACATGCGATGCTATCGTGCCCACGGTTGGTGCCATAAAGATATTTGCCATCGGGCGTGACTTTTAAATCAGCACAATAACTGGTGCCCTTAAAATCATTGGGAAGGGTGGAGATGGTTTGCTCTTCCTTCAACGAACCTTTTTCAGAATCATAATGAAACAGTGTGACAGAATTCAAAAGTTCGTTAATCACATAAACCTTTTTGCCGTTGGGATGAAAAGTAAGATGCCTCGGCCCCGCTCCTGCAGGTGCCTTTGTAAAAGCTGGATCATTAGGAGTTATTTTCCCTTGTTTGGAATCAAGCTTGTAACAAAGAATCTGATCTAAACCCAAGTCTGCAGCAAAAGCATATTTGTTATCGGGGCTAACTACGATGCAATGTGCATGGGGTTCTTTTTGCCTGGTAGGATTAACACTAGAACCAACATGTTGCACAAAAGATGCAGGTTCACCGAGTGAGCCATCTTCTTTAACCGGAAGCGAAGCAACGCTGCCTGTGGAGTAATTTGCAACCACTACAGTTTTGCCTGAGTTATCAACATGAAGATAACAAGCAGCAGAACCCTTTGCAGATTGCTTGTTGAGCAGTTCTAATTTGCCATCGTTGCCTAGGAGTTTGAAAGCTGCAATTTCCTCAGCATCCTTGCTACCAAATTTCAACGCATGAATCGAGTAAAGAAACTTCTTGTCAGGAGATAGTGCAAGGAAGAATGGGTTTTGCACAGAGGTGGTGCGTTGCAAGGGTTTCAATATGCCGGTCGCCAGATCAAAATTAAAAGAATGAATTGCGCCCTGATCACCACCTGCAAAGGCTGAGATAAAAATCATGGGATCCTTTGCATTAGCAAACTGGGTTGAAAAAAGAACCAAAGCAACTACAAGTGGAAAAAATCTAGGCATGTTACTCTCCAGAGTGTGTCAAGAAATAATAAATTGATTGTCAACCAAGCTGATTCAAGGATCAATGGTTTTTTCGGTATTACGCAAGTACACCGGGTATGGTTTTCCAACTGGAAGCAACACCAGTCAGTCTTTCTTGCCTGCCATTATGATCAAAAGAAAGATCATCAGGGTTGATACCCAAGGCAGTAAGAATGGTGGCATGAAGATTTTTTACGGACTGGGGTTTATCGACAGCACGCAGTCCGATTTCATCCGTTGCACCAATCTGTGTACCGGCCTTCACGCCACCACCAGCCATCCAAATTGTAAAGCCATAGGGATTGTGGTTTCTGCCATTGCCACCCTGCATCATGGGGGTTCTGCCGAATTCTCCAGCCCAAACAACCAAGGTGGAATCTAACAAACCTCGTTGTTTTAGATCGGTAAGCAATGCTGCGATGGGTCCATCAGTTTGGGCGGAATTGCGTTGATGAAATTCATGGTTGTTGCCATGCCCATCCCAACCAAGCTTATCGACTGCATTATAAAGTTGAACAAAGCGAACACCTTTTTCAACCAACCTTCGGGAGGTTAGGCACATTCTAGCAAAAGTGGCCTTGTCTTTGTTTTTGTCATGGATGCCATACAGGTTTTGAATCGAGGAAGTCTCATTAGAAAGTTCGCCTATCTCCATGGCTTCAGATTGCATTCGATAGGCAAGTTCATAAGAAGCAATCCTGCCATCGAGATCTAAAACTCCGGGTCTAGCTTGCGCATGTCGTTTGTTCAATTGCTGAATCAAATCGAGAGTGGATCGTTGTACAGATTGCAGTTCTTCGGGTGGGTGAAGGTTAAGCACGGGGCTGCCCTCATGTCTGAAATGGGTACCTTGAAAAGCAGCGGGTAGAAAACCATTGCTCCAGTTGGCGCTACCTCCCAATCCTCCAACCTTAAACAAAAGCACATAACCCGGAAGATTCTGGTTAGGTGAACCAAGCCCATAAGTCACCCATGAACCGAGGCTGGGTTTTTCGCCCAGAATTGCACCTGTGTTCATTAGGTAAGTAGCGGGTGCATGATTAGAACTTTCGCTGAACATAGAACGCACCACGCAAAGTTCATCCGCATGCTTGGCTGTTTCAGGAAGAAGGCTGGAGACCCATAACCCGCTCTTGCCATGTTGCGCCCATTTCCAAGGGCCCGACATGAGTTCATCCTTACAAGCATTGAATACGCCACCAACTTTATCTTTCTGTTTCTTTATAGAATCAGGAACCTTTGCACCGTTCAACTTGATGAGATCTGGCTTGTAATCAAAGAGGTCAACCTGGCTGGGTCCGCCATACATGAAAAGAAAAATCACCTGCTTAGCCTTGGGGGCAAAATGAGGCATGCGCTCTGCAAAAGGTTTCAACGAATCAATTGGGATGGCTGCTTTTGATTCCTGCGCCATCAATCCTGCAAGTGCAACACTGCCAAACCCCGCACCAGTACGGGTAAGAAAATCCCTTCTTGAAGTCACAGGGATAGAGGAAAATTCGATTGCCATTGCTAGTCTCTCTTCATTCAAATGCGTTAATCGATGTAAGCGAATTCATTGAGATTGGTAAGTGTTCTACAAAAATCCCTAAGCGCCAATACATCTTTCATCCCACCCTTGGATTGATACTTTTCCAAATGTCGCTTGATAAAATCAAGTGAAAGAGCAAGCTCATCAGCATCTGGCTCACGGTTAAGAACCATTGCAAACACAGCCTCGATGCTGGCCTTGGTATCCAACTTTGTTTTGGAAACTTTTTGTGCAAGTGCCTCTGCATAACGAATGCTTTCGGGACTGTTTAGCAACATCAAGGCCTGAGGGGCAACCACGGTTTGATCTCTCCTGCCACACGAAATGGTGCCGTCAGGCAAATCAAATACATCCAAAAATGGAAGGGGTAGCGATCTCTTTCTAACGAGATAAATACTGCGTACATTGGCTTGATCAACAGGGTCTGCATACCATCCCTGCATTCTGCCACCGTCCTCGCCCTTGATCGCTTCAAGAATTCCAGGCTGGGCTTTTAAAAGTTCATCAGGGATCGAGGGCCAGATTGGTTTCCCTGAATATTGCGGATTCAGCAACCCAGAGATAGCAAGCAAACTGTCACGCAAAGTCTCAGCATCAATGCGCCTGATATTCTGGCGCCAAACCAATTTGTTATCAGGATCAATCGCCTGTTTCTTTGCCTCTTGAAACGAAGATTGTTGGTAAGCATTCGAAAGCAATATCATCTTCTGCAGTTTCTTGATCGACCATCCCTGCTGCACGAATTCGACGCTTAGCCAATCGAGAAGTTCAGGATGGGTAGGGCGAGATCCCGAATAACCAAAATCATTGGGAGTCCCCACAATACCCATGCCAAAATGATGCTGCCAAACTCGGTTTACAATCACCCTTGCCGTAAAAGGGTTATCCGGTGTTGCAATCCAATTGGCCAAAGCTGTACGCCTACCCGTCGAATTAGATGTTGGCTTGACCTCTGCATTATTGGGATAAAGCACACTCAAAAATCCAGGCTGCACCTCGTTCTTGGGTTGCGAATGATCACCCTGAAAAAGCACATGGGTCGCTGGGGCACTTTGGCCTGATTCAGTGACACCCATTGCTTTTCGTGCCAGCTTTTTCTTTACTTCTATTTCAGCAAGATTCTTTTGCATCACCTCGATTCGCTTTTTTTCAGCCTCAGCCAGTGCAGCCTTGGCATCGTTGTCTGCGACCTTCAATTTTTCTATGAAGGGTTGCAACTTCTTCTTGCTTGCTTCATCACGAGCAGACTCAGCCAGAGAAATAAGCGCTTGTATATCTTGTGGTAACTTCGATTTTCGTTCTGCGATTACTTTCTGTCTGCCAGTATCTAGCATCGTTTCAATAGACTTTTTTAATGGCTCTGCTTCCTTGTCAATAATGCCATTATGCTCGTTGATCAATTCAAGTTCTTTGGCACTTTCGATCACCAAAGCATCGTTTGGCTTAATCGCTGCAAAAAATGATCTGAACCGATAATGATCATCCTGGGAAAAGGGATCATACTTATGGTCATGGCATTGGCAGCAAGAAAGAGAAAGGCCCATAAATGCGGAACCCATGGTGTTCACCAAATCCGCCATTTGCTCATTCCTTGATCTTGCCTCTTCTTGGAAGATCGAAGCGGTACTATCATACTGCCCCAATCGAAGGAATCCGGTTGCCAATAGTTTGTCTGCTTCCCTTGCATCTTTGGGAGTCGCAACTACCATTTCATCGCCTGCAAGTTGATCCTTGATGAATTGATCATAGGGCAGATCCGAATTAAACGCCCGGATGACCGAATTTCGATACTGCCAGGCAAGGGGTTTGAATTCATCGCGTTCGTAGCCATTGGTATCTGCATAACGAACAATATCAAGCCAATGGCTTGCCCATTTTTCGCCATAACTTTGGGAAGCAAGCAAGCGATCCACCAAATTCTCATAAGCCTTAGGAGAGTTATCCGCAAGAAATGCTTTTACTTCTTCGGGAGTGGGTGGAAGGCCGGTAAGGCCAAGAGTGACCCTGCGAATCAAGGTTCGTTTATCTGCCTTGGGTGAAGGGGTCAAGCCCTTAGCTTCCATTTTGGCAATTAGAAAACGATCAATGTTGGTGAGTGATTGCGAATCATTCTTTGGCTTTGGAATTTCAGATTTGATCGGGGCCTTTAAAGACCAGAGATCAAGCCTTTCACCCTTAAATATTTTTCTAATCGGATTTTCTGGGTCTGTAAACGCATTACCTATGTTCTTCTTAATGGCATTTGAAGAAGCAACTAATGCGACAGGATATTTTTCAACCCTGTAACCATCCAAGCTTGCAACAGATGGCCCTAGAATTATTGAATCAAAAAAAGCTTCTTCACCCCGGTCGCAGGTAGGCGCTATTCCTGTAAGGGTAAAATCGCCCAGATCTTTCCACAGATCCATCGTCACAACAGTCCACTCCGTAGGGGCTTTTTCACTTACTGAAAGCGAAGCCCAACCCGTAGTGTTTGGCCCTGCAACATACCGACCTTTCCCTACCTTGGCATCAGGCCAACTGCCATTGGATGCCAACTCCACCATGATGCTCCCCCCACCTATTTTCTTCCAAGCCAAGCGCAAGTAGCGAAACTCGCCCTCATTGGGGTTCTCACGAATCGGGAAAGACCAGTTGGGAATTTTCGGGGCCTCTCTCTGTAAAGGAGTGATACCCATTGCAATTTTACCCGAGGGTGTTCCCTCGTTTAAGATTCGTGACTTGCCATTGCCACTAGTTAGCTTGGAAAGGAAGTTTGGATCCTCATCAAAAAGAACGCTGACCTCTTCAGGCCAAATTGCACCCTGTTTAACCCATCGAGATAAAGCGGCCATATCCTTGTCGGAAAGTTTTTCTTTCGGAGGCATTTGCATCTTCGGATTTTTAAAGCTTATTGCATCGATGAGGATACTTTTTTCCAAATTGCCCGGAACTATCGCTGGCCCGGTATCTCCTCCTTTAAGCATTGCCTTCAAGGAATCGAGCCTGAGCCCACCGTTCTGTTTATCTTTACCATGGCAGGAATAGCACTTTGCTTTTAACACGGGTTCCACTGCATCGGAAAAATACAACGCATCAGATGGGGAACCCCCTGTTACTAGCATTCCAACAATAATGTAAGTCATTAAGTTCATGGAAAAACACACCACAGGAGGGAATGATTAATAAGCGTGTATCAAAGAACAACTAAGATTATAACATGGCTTCAATATGCTTACATGTTAAAAAAAATCTGCGGATATGCGCTAGTTCTAGAATGATCATTATTTATCAAACCAACAAAAAGACGAATGCGACAGCTTGTTTATTCCTGTTTGGCGCACTCTGCCAGAGCCATCAAGGCGAAGGCGGGAGAATTTTTTCGCATGGAACGGCCCCGCTCCAGAATATGCATGCTAACTAGTCATCCCTAAAAAACCCAAGCTTGGCAAGCTTTTCTCAATCAAGCCGAGGCAATTAAGGAAGCCAAATGATTTCTGCGTGCGGGTAAGTTGCCAAGTGTCTCCACAGTAAAAAATCTTAGAAGAATAAAGGCATTTTCACCGCAAAGACGCAAAAAGCGCAAAGAAGAATCAGACATCTTGCGCCTTTGATTTCCTTGCTTGGTTATTCTGCCTTGGGGGTATTCAGTGGCGATTAATTACTACCGTCGCTGACACTTCCGGCTCTGAAAGAAAATTGTAGGTAAGAGTGCGCAATTGCAACACTATCTTATTATTTCTTCTTATTCCCTTTTTTCGTGGACTCTTCTTTATCCCAAATCCATGGAAGAACCTTGGCTTTATAGGCCCAATCATTCCATTGCTTCGACATGGCTTTAACCACTTCAGGATTTTCGCTAGCAAGGTTATTGGCTTCCGCACGATCAGTTTTAACATCGTACAATTCCCAAGCACCCTTGCTACCCTTCGCAACTAATTTCTTATCGCCCACCCTAATCGCCCGATTACCTTCGTGCTCCCAATAGATCGCATCCCTCTCGATTGTTTTATTATCAAAAGTGGGCTTCAAACTTTTCCCTGCAAGAGGCACCGTGGCTTCACCTTGATGCTTTTCTTGCAAAGTTACGCCTGCAAGGTCTGCACAAGTAGCTGCGATATCCACCAAATGCCCAGGATGATTTCTAATCTCACCCTTCGAGGTAATCCCCTTAGGCCAACTCGCAATCAAAGGAGTTGAAATGCCACCCTCATGAACCCAATGCTTATATTCCCTGAAGGGCGTGTTGGAAACATTTGCCCAACCTTCGCCATAAGCGACAAAAGTATCAGGGCCACCGGGCATGATCTTTTTGCCCATAAGAACAGGAAAACCATCCCGGGTTGATTTAGGAATCATACCTGGTAAGCGATAATCCAAAGGAACAGGAGGCAACTTGGGCGCGTTCGCCCGGGCTTCTTCGGGGTGATCCTTGTTCCCGGTCCTACCTGTGGTTTCTGCACAGGCACCATTATCCTGCATGTAAAAAATCATGGTGTTATCTTGAAGCCCGTTAGCTTCGAGTGATTTTACAATCTTTCCAATCCCCTGATCCATGCGATCAACCATGGCTGCATAAACTTCCATGCACCTGATTTCCCACTCCTTGTTTTCCACCTTAGACCAGTTACCCACGGTTGGGGTCAGCTTGGAATCTGGCGCAATCACCCCCAGCGCTTTCGACTTTTCAAATCGAGCCTTACGGATGGGATCATAGCCTTTATCGTAAACACCCTTGTATTTGGCGACATCCTCATCCAAGGCGTGCATGGGCCAATGCGCAGCAGTGTAAGCCACATACATGAAGAATGGTTTTTCGGCCTGATCGCGTTTATGCTCATTGACAAATTTAACTGCATTATCACTGATTGCATCGGTGTAATAAAATTTAGCGGGCTTGTATTCAGGGTCTGCATAAGCCGAGATGGGAGTGTTATCGCGTGTCAGGGTGTAGGGGTCATAGAAACTTCCACCACCTTGAAGGGTACCATAATACCTGTGAAATCCGCGCTGCATGGGCCAGTTGTGTTTAGATGCGTTCTCGGTTGTATGTCGGGTGACATGCCATTTGCCCACCGCATAATTTTTGTAACCAGCAGGTGCAAGTATCTCTGCAATGGTAGGGGTGTTCTTGTTCAAATCACCTTTATAGCCTGCAAGTGGGGTTTCATAAACCATATGACCAACACCCGCCTGATGTGGATATAAGCCGGTAAGTAGACTTGCACGAGTAGGGCAGCAACGCGCGGTATTATAAAACTGATTGAAGCGCAAGCCATTGGCCGCAAGCTTATCGAGGTTTGGCGTTTTGATCTCTCCTCCAAAGCATCCCAAATCCGAAAATCCCATGTCATCGGAAAGGATCACGATGATATTTGGTTTCGAGGTTTGGGCCTCAAGGTTAAAACCAAAGAGGAGCAGAGAAACAACCGTGAGAATTCTTCGCATTTTAGTTTTCCTTATTCTTCTTGTTATTCTTTTTGGGGTTATCTTTTCCCTTAATCAAATCGAGTTCCTTGGGCCTTGCATTTGCATATTGCTCAAGTGCCCCTTGAAGCAATTTCGCATCCATCGCAGCTTTACCTGTTAAAGATGACACAGTTTTCGAACTCTTCTGTGCGGGATCGTTTTTAACATCATAGAACTCGCCAGTGCGATAAAGCTTGGAATCATGGTTAAAAGCAAACTCTTGAACTTTCATATCATTGCCCTGCCTGGGCGAATACCAGGAATAAACCCACTCACGCGACTTCGCTTCTTTCCCGAAAGTATGAGGTAAAAAACTTACGCCATCCAACTTCTTATCGGAACTTGAAATACCTGCAGCATCTAAAAGGGTGGGAACAAAATCCGTGCTATCCACAAGATTCGAAAGAACTTTTCCTGCAATTACTTTACCAGGAAAATTGACAATCAATGGAACATGCATTCCAGCAGCCGTGGTGGTTCCCTTGCCACCAATCACAAGCTTATCCCCCATCATCGATTTGATACCTTTTCCGGTCCCGTTATCGCCCACAAAAATGATCAGCGTGTTATCACGAATGCCCTGGGCATCCA
>CALARU010000373.1 GCA_937888715.1 uncultured Planctomycetaceae bacterium
TGAGATTAATTCTTTTTCCATTTCAGCAATTAACTTTTCAGCAATTGGATTTCTTCCTCCTTTTAATTTGATAGAACTTTTGAAATGGATTAGGCAGGAAGTGGACAGTTTAATGGCTTACCCAAATCCAATTGTTAAAATTCAATATTGTTGGGGTGATGCGAGGCGAGAAAACCTTTTATTTAGCGGCAGTGAAATCACTGGTTTTATTGATTATTGTTCTATGCGGAAAGATTGTAGGGAAGTGGATGTTTCCAGGATGATATCAAGTTTTGCTGGAGATGATTATCTAATGTGGACTAATGCGTTAAATGCATACTCAGAGATTTCAAAAATTAATTATTTGGTTTGTAGGAAGCTAGATATTTTAGGAACAATTGTTTCTTTATATCGCTGGTTGAAATGGTTTCAGAAGCCGATGCCTGATACGATGGTAAAACCTGCAATTCAAAGATGTACCGAGATATATCAACGGATTGATAAATGGAAAGAGCACGGATCTTTGAAATCCATGCTCTTTTATGATTAGAAAGAATATTAACGCTTGGAGAATTGGAAACTCTTTCGAGCGCCCTTTCGGCCATATTTTTTGCGTTCTTTCATTCTGCCGTCTCGTGTTAAGAATCCGGAGTCTCTAAGCTTTTTCGCTAAAGTTAGAGGTGCGCCTTCTTCTTCCGGTGCAGTTGGCTGTTCGACTTCAGTGAGTCCAAACATAGCTTTGAGAGCTCTTGCTACACCCTGAGTAATGGCTCCCGCTTGCCCAGAAATACCGCCACCTTTGGTTGTGACAATAACATCAAGGCGCTTAACCATATCCGCAAGAATAATTGGCCCAAGGACGAATTGGCGATCTTTTTCTTCAGTGAGGTAAACTTCCAATGTTTTTTTATTAATGGAAATATTTCCTGTACCTTCGCAAATTCTTACACGAGCAACCGAAGTTTTTCGTCTTCCGGTGCCCCAATAAAAGGTCTTCTTCGACTTAGTTTCTGCCACGATATCTTCTCCAGTTAAATGCTATACTTTGAATTCAACAGGTTTTTGGGCATGATGAGGATGCTCAGTACCTGCGTAAATTTTAAGCTTGATAATTTGATGTCTAGCTAAAGGCGTTTTGGGCATCATCCTTTTTACCGCTTCGCGGATAATTCGATCAGGATGATTTGCAAGCCAATCTTTAGCGGAAGCAGATTTCAAGCCACCGGGGTAGTGGGTATACCAGCGATATACTTTCGTATTTATCTTTTTACCAGTAAATCGAAGTTTTGATGCATTCAAAACGATTACAAATTCACCCGTATCGTGATGATGGGTAAATTCAGGACGATGTTTGCCACGCAACAAATTAGCAATTTGTACAGCCAATCTGCCTACAATTTGATCCGCAGCATCAATTACCAGCCATCGTTTCTCAGGTTCCTGAGAAGGCTTTGCCATATATGTCTTCATAATAATCTCCACAATGACCAAATAATTATTTTATTTTTAGAAAATAAAATGTCAATAAGCATTAAAATATAGTTCATAATGCTTTGGTCACTTTTACATCAGTAAACCTTATTAATTTCTTTTTATAATAATGATGGATAAATAGCCATACATTTTGCATAATAATTCATTGTGTGGTAAAGACTTACTGTTTTGTGGGGTTTTAAGAAAGAAGTAGCTGGATTTGTGAAGCATTAATTAATTTTTGTGCTAATTAACCTATTATTTAAGAGTTATACGGTTCTACGAGTTTAAAAGTTACGATGAATTAGGCCTACATTGATAAGGGTGTTTTGTAACAGGTTGTTTTTCTTTGTTTTGAGCTTTATTTTCCTTAGACTTAGGCAATAACCGTTACAAATTGCAAATATTTGGCTAATTTTGAAAATAATGTTTACTGGTTCGTAGCCTCTTTTGGGTTTTTTGCTTCATAAATAACATTTTCTTTTTTTATTCGCTGATTTTTATGCGAAAACCTCGTTTATTTCATTAATAGAGGTGTTAAAGTGACTTCTGAACAACTTGTTTATATTTTTTTGAGTGGATTGCTTTTTAGCGTAATAGGCTATGCCATTGCTACGGTTTTTTACCGTACCAAGTTAAATAGTTTAAATGCTGACAATAATTCGTTAATTAATGAAGCCAAAGCTAAAGCTGACAAAATAATCAAAGATGCTGAATTATTTTCTAAAGAGGATAGCCTTCGAAGGAAAGAAGATCTTAATAAAAGTTTCGAAAATATTCGCCTAGATTTACGTGATCAAGAAAAGCGCCTCGAAAAGCGTGAAGACGCCATCGAGGATAAAGCAAGGGATATGCTTAAACGGGAACGCTTAACCGAGGTCCTTCAAAATCAGTTGCAAGATCGCAAAAATGAAACCGAAGTAAAAAACAAAAAGTTTGCAGAGATTCTAGAAAAACAAGAAAAGAGATTACTAGATATCTCTGGTATTTCGCGTGATCTTGCCGAAAAAATGCTTTTTGAAAACTTGGAAAGAACTCTTAGCAAACAGGTTGCTGATAAGTTAAAAAAGCATGATGATCATCTCAAAGATTCTGCCAAGGAATCTGCGAGGAAAATTCTTGCAATGGCTGTTCAACGATATGCATCGCAGCATTCTGTTGAAAGTACTGTTAGTACCGTTGATATTCCAAACGATGATATTAAAGGCAGAATAATTGGGCGTGAAGGCCGCAATATTCGAACTTTCCAAAATGTTACCGGTGTGGATCTGATTGTTGACGATACTCCAGGCGTTGTGGTTGTTAGTGCTTTTGATAGTGTAAGGCGCGAGATAGCTAGGCTTTCTTTATTAAAGCTTATTCAAGATGGTCGAATCCACCCTACTAAAATTGAAGAGGTAGTAAAAGAATCGCAAGAAGAGATGGAAAAGCACATTATGGAAGTGGGGCGTGAAGCCCTTAATGAAGTAGGTATGGGGCCATTGAATGATAAACTTGTTCAATTGCTCGGTCGGTTGAAATTCCGCACCAGTTACAGTCAAAATGTACTACGGCATAGCATTGAAGTTGCGTTTCTAGCAGGAATGCTTGCAGATGAATTGGGTTTAGACGGTAGGCTAGCTCGTAAATGCGGTTTACTGCATGATATTGGCAAAGCTGCAGATCACGAAATGGAAGGTGGCCACCCTAAAATTGGTGCTGAACTTGCCCGTAAATACGGGGAAAGTAACCCCGACGTTTTACATGCGATTGCAGGCCATCATGACGATATAACTGTTGATCATATCTACACTGTTTTAGTTGCAACTGCGGATGCAATAAGTGCAGCAAGGCCCGGCGCTCGCAGAGAAACACTTGAAAAATATGTTAAGCGTTTAGAAGAACTTGAAGCCATTGCTTGTGGTTTTCCAGATGTTGAACAGGCATTTGCAATTCAAGCCGGCAGGGAACTTCGTGTGATAGCCAGTGCGGCTCGCACTACCGATGAGCAGGCGATTAAAACATGCCATGACATCGCCCGTGCCATTGAAGACCAGATGAATTACCCGGGTGAAATCAAGGTTACAGTTATTCGTGAATTAAGAGTGGTGGATGTTGCAAAATAATTTGCCAAAGATTCTGAGAGTGTTGATGCTAGGAGATATTGTCGGGTCTCCTGGGGTGAACATTTTGCAGAGTTATCTGCTTGCTATCAAGAAAAGTATGGGGCTAGATTTGGTAATAGCGAATGCGGAAAACGCTGCTGGAGGTTCTGGACTTACGCCATCGATATTTAAAAAATTAAAAGCTGCAGGAGTTGATCTCTTCACTTTGGGAGATCACATTTACAAAAAGCAAGAAATTGTAAATACGCTCATATCTGAAAATTGCATCTGCAAGCCTGCGAATTATCCCCCATCTTCTCCCGGAAAAACCTTCGCATTCACCAACACCGTTGATGGATTTACCGTTGCAGTGGTTTCTTTAATGGGCAGAACTTTTATGCGACCGGTGGATTGCCCTTTTTTAGCTGCAGAAAAAACAATTCCCGAAGTCCAAAAGCAAACTAATGTAATAATTGTTGATATTCATGCTGAGGCAACCTCCGATAAATATCTGATGGGTCACTTCTTAAAAGGTAAAGTTTCTGCAGTTTTAGGTACTCATACACATGTGCAAACCGCAGATGAACAAATTCTTGGCGACGGTACCGCTTTTATTTGCGATTTAGGGATGACCGGGCCATACGATAGTGTTTTAGGCAGATCCATTGAGCCAGTGACCGCCACAACAATTTCTTTTTTGCCTAACCAATTTTCTGTTGCATCAGGCGATGTCAGAATGTCAGGCGTTGTTCTTGAAATAAATGCAGCAACAGGAAAGACTGATTCAATTAGCCGTGTTCAGTTCTGTGAAAAAGACCTTCAAGAAAAATTTAATGGAACTGAAGATAAGAAATTAGTTCTTCAGCCTTCGCCATGATTTCAGATAAGCAGTTGAACCAATTTCTTTATCAACTTCAGGAAAAACAATCGAGGATAATGGTTGTTGGCCTTGGATATACAGGGCTTCCGCTTGCAGAGTGCATAGCCAAAGCAGGGTTTAAAGTTGTTGGTTACGATACAAATTCAAATAAAGTTGAGATGTTGATTCGTGGTGAAAGTTATCTCGAAACGATTCCAGCATTTCGAATTCAAGAGTTATTAGATACCGGAAGATTTACTGTAACCAGCGACATTTCTTGCGAAGGCCCTTGCGATGTTTATTGGGTCTGTGTTCCAACTCCGCTTTTAAATGGTGCCCCTGCTCTTGATAGTTTTTGTGCTGCGATCACTTCGATAAGAACTATAGCTAAAAAACCTTTTTTAGTGGTTATTTCTAGCACATCATTTCCTGGTACAACACGCACCATTGGATTGAGTATTTTGGAAAACGAAACGCAAGAACAAGGTGCCGACTTTTTTCTTGTTTTTAGTCCGGAAAGAGAAGATCCAGGTAACTGCATATTTACTACCAAAACTTTGCCGAGAGTTTTTGGAGCTCTTGATGATGAGTCTTCAAAAGTGGCAAAGGTTTTATTTAATCAATTGTTTGATGAAGTTCATCAGGCAAGTTCGATTGAAGCTGCTGAAGCATCAAAGTTGTTGGAAAATGTTTATCGCGCTGTAAATATAGCATTAGCAAATGAATGGGATGAGATTTGTAAGGGGTTAAACCTTGATGTATGGGAAATAATTAAGCTAGCAACCACCAAACCTTTTGGCTTTCAGGCATTTTATCCAGGGCCAGGCGTTGGGGGGCATTGCATTCCTGTCGACCCGTATTATCTTCTTTCAAAGCTCAAAAGTGTGGGCGCAAATGCAGGACTTATTAATCTTGCTTGTGATTTAAACAAAAAAAGACCACAAATGATTGTTAGGAAAATCGAAGCATTTTTGAAAAACAGATCAAAATCAATCAATGGGTCTAATTTGTTGCTGATTGGGTTGGGTTA
>CALARU010000374.1 GCA_937888715.1 uncultured Planctomycetaceae bacterium
AGGGAGGTACTTTACCCTTTACCGGTAATGCTGCAGAGATCATGGCGGGGCATTGCAATCGCCAGCCCGATCTTTCCATGATTCCCATTCATCAAAGATGGGTGGTTGCAAAGGCCCTTGATAAAAACCCGTTAAAACGATGGGAAAGCTGTACTGACTTTATAAGTCAGATCAAGCTGGTTAATTCAACTCCTGCCAAAACCCCATCAAGATTAAATCGAAGATCCATATTCCTAGGGGCGTTGATCGGAATTGCTTTAATAGCCTTAAGCCTGTTTTCTATAGCTGCTATGGTTAAACCGAAAAAACCAGTCTTTGACGAGATAACCCTTGTAGGTCACCTGGGAGAAGTTTATTGTGCTGCGTTATCTGAAGACGGAAAAATCGCAATTAGCGGAAGCAAAGACAAGCAAGTTATTGTCTGGGATCTTGAGAATCAAAAAGCCAAGTTTATATTTAATGATCACACCGAGGATATAATTTCTGTAGCAGTTTCCAAAGATGGCAAACAAGCATTGTCGGGCGGTCACTATCTTGATAATCGGGTCATCCTTTGGGATTTGGTAAAAGGAACAAAGGTTAAAGAGTTAGCCGGGCATCAACATCGCATTTCAAATGTGTGGTTTTTGCCTGATGGAAAAAAGGCTATATCGTGCAGTTGGGATTGCACTGCAAGATTGTGGGATCTGGAATCTGGAACACAAATTCAATTCTTTGAACTTCTGGATACCTACGACCCAAAAAACATTCAATTCGGTTCTCCCAGACAAGTTTGGTGCATGGATCTTTCTGAAGATGGTAAGACCATGGTTTGCTGCCTACGCGATGGTAAAATTTGCGTATACGATGTAGCTTCAGGAAAAAGAATTCAAACCATGAACGGCCCAGAACAGATTTATAAATCATTATCCATAAACAAAGAAGCCACCATTGCGATTACTGCATTTGGAGGGCAAATGGAAACAATGAGGGCACCGATTGATTTAAAAATCATCCGTTGGGATTTGATCACTGCTAAGAGGGAAGTTTTAATGGAAACGGAAGGCGCAGTTGAAGTTTTATTTGCTCCTAAAAGCACTAGCGATCTTTTTGTATTTCCCAAGAAAGGTTCCCCCTTCCTCTACGATTTAAACACAAAGTTAAAAACAAACATCCTTAGTCATTTAGACTCTGAGGTGAATTGCATCACTGGAAATGATGATGGGACAACCTTGCTGCTAGGTAGCAAAGATTTCTCCGTGAGGCTTTTAAAACGCAATTAACTTTAGGAATAGCGCAAAAGATATACGGGTTTTTAGATGCAGCCGTGCTCACTCAATGCACTGTGGTAAGTCATGTAAAAGAGACCTGACCCATTGTCTTCCAGTCTTGTTTCCTCGCTTTTTAAAATATTAGTTTTAGCTTGATGTTTTTCTTTGATACAAGAAGATGAACCGATGGTAATTTCTATCCCAACATGTTGAAAGAGTTGCAATGAGCTCGTTATTAATTCTTTTAGTGTTTAATTGCGCTGGCCAAACTAGCACACCAGTAATGGATGAGGCAAAGCAACTTCGTGATCATGTGAAGGCAAATTACACAAAGTACGAATATCAAATCCCGATGCGCGATGGGATCAAAATATTCACCTCTGTTTATGTTCCCAAGGATGATTCTAAAACCTATCCTTTCATGCTTAATCGCACGCCTTACAGCGTTGCACCCTACGGCGTTGATAATTACCGCGAAAAACTTGGTCCTTCCACATACTTCCAGAAGTCTGGGTATATATTTGTGTATCAGGATGTAAGAGGGCGCTGGATGTCGGAGGGCACTTTTCAAAATGTCAGACCCCATAATCCCAAAAAAGGCCCCAAGGACTTTGATGAAAGTACGGATACTTTTGATTCCATCGAGTGGCTTTTAAAAAATGTCAAAGGGCATAACGGCAGGGTTGGTCAGTCCGGTATTTCCTACCCCGGTTTTAATACCGCTGCGGGTATGATCGATGCCCACCCTGCCTTGAAAGCCTGTAGCCCACAAGCACCTGTCATTGATTGGTTCGTTGGTGATGATTTTCACCATAATGGCTGTTTGTTTTTGCCCCACGCATTTAACTTCATGTCGGGGTTTGGCAAGGAACGCCCAGAGCCCACTCGCAAAGGCGCAAGGGTTTCACACGACCACGAAACACCCGATGGCTACCAGTTTTTTCTCGACATGGGCCCACTCGCAAACGCGGATAAGAAGTTCCTCAAAGGCGGTGTTTCTTTCTGGAATGAAATGATGAAGCGGGGCACTTATGATGATTTGTGGCAAGCAATGAACCTACGACCTCATCTTAAAAACATCAAGCCTGCGGTGATGACGGTGGGCGGTTGGTTCGATGCTGAAAACCTTTTTGGGGCACTCGAATGCTACAATTCCACAGAAAAGCAAAGCCCCGGATGTGATAATACTTTGGTGATGGGGCCTTGGGATCATGGCGGTTGGTCGCGCGGTGCGGGCGATTCGCTGGGCAATGCCCGCTTCAATTCTAAAACTGCTGAATACTTCAGGCAAAACATCGAGCTACCGTTCTTTGAATTTCATTTGAAGGATATTCCTTCGTTAAAGCAGCCCGAGGCCCATGTGTTTGAAACAGGCACCAATGTTTGGCGCAAGTATGATGTTTGGCCACCGAAAGATTCCAATCCTTTGTCGTTATTCTTCCAAGAAAAAGGAACCCTCACTTCCAAACCAGACCTCAGTGAAGGATTTGATTCTTATATTTCAGACCCTTCCAAGCCTGTGCCTTACATGGAGCGCATCACCACCAAAATGGATTATGAATACATGGTTGCTGATCAACGCCATGCCGCGCGAAGGCCGGATGTGCTTGTTTACCAGTCCCCCGAATTAAAGAGCGATATAACCCTTGCTGGGCCTATAAAAGTTGACTTATGGGTTAGTACCACGGGCACAGATGCCGATTGGGTGGTGAAAGTGATTGATGTTTTCCCGAATGATTACCCAGATTTTGATCCTAATCCCGCGGGAGTTCGCATGGGCAATTACCAGATGTTGATTCGAGGCGAACCTTTCAGGGGTAAGTTCCGAAACAGCTTTTCCAAACCCGAACCCTTCGAGCCCAACAAGCCAACCAAGGTGAGTTTTACGATGCCTGATATTTGTCATACCTTCAGGCCGGGCCATAAACTTATGGTGCAGGTGCATTCCACCTGGTTCCCTTTGGTGGATCGTAATCCTCAAAAGTTCTGCGACATCTACAGCGCCCTCGAATCAGATTTCTCAATACAAACTCACAAAATTCATCGAAGTCCAGGGATGCAAAGTGGTATCACTGTTAGGGTGAAATAAACATTCAAAGAGATCATTTTGAATTGCAGATTCCAGAGCAGGTATTAAAACGAAAAGGTTCGACAACGACTTCGGGGGTACCCAAAGAGGTTCGTACTCTGCTTGATCTTGGTCATATCGAAACCGTAAATCTAGCGGAATGGCTGGTGGTAGATCAGGAGTCACTGGCTCGAAATGTATTTAAAAAAGAAAACTGGGGATTCCTTCTGCAGCCTTTGGAAGAATCTTTTGGTTTGTTGAAAATCAAAACCGCGCCTAAGAAAATGGAAGTATTAGGGATGGTGTTAGCTCAGGGGTTTTCAACCAAGGCGCAATTTGAAAATGCCCTTCGAAGCATTATAGAGCATCGCTCAGATATTGTGCGCTCTTGGGCCTGTTTCATGATTGGCAAACGCAGCGAGCTTTCACTTAAAGAAAGTTTGAAGCGTATTCAGCCGCTAGCTGCAGATAGG
>CALARU010000375.1 GCA_937888715.1 uncultured Planctomycetaceae bacterium
ATTTAGGCCATGGTCATGCCCCAGGCAATATTCATTTCGAAGAGTATTGGTCTTAATCCAGAGGCTAGCTATTGGTTTGTTGCTGCTTTGCGAAAAATCGCAGAATTGCATTTCCTAGAAATAATGAAATGGTTGACCAAGTCACCCCGGCAACCCACAGTAGCAATGTGTAGATGTTGGCGCCGCTAAGATCTTTGTTTAGCAAAATTCCCATCATGAGTGGTATTGCGAGAAATAAAATAGCGAGAGCTTTTTGTTTGGACTCCAGCATTCTTGCAAGGCAAAAAGCAGGCAGGATCAAAATTCCGAAATGTGCTTTGCTCGACATGGGAGAAAGCAAAAGCATTGCGCAAAGGATCATCGACGCTTCAAGTGCAAATTGTGGCGCTCCTGTGGTGTTTAAGTTTCTAGGATTTCCTGGCCATCCCCAGCAAAATAAAGTCATTGCCGTGCCAAAGAGTACCAGACCCATGAGGATCGGTTTTACTTTCGGGGATTGCGCGTTATCAGGCTCAATGATGACAGAGTATTTGCCTTCTTTTGTTTCGATATGGGTTTGAGTGAATCTTTTTCCTGTACCTGCCAGCGATTGGTTATAAATGATTTCGCTACCCCAAGTTCCTGGTACAAAGTCTGGTTTGGTCATCGGGGCTAAAAACCGCTCGACAAAAATCATCGGTCTTGGTTTTCCTTCAGGCGGAAGGCCAAGAATAAGGTCTGGGATGAAGTTGCAAAACAAGAAGCCCACTGCAAATGCCAGAGTAGCTTTCCATCGGAATCTGTAGATCAGATAAGGAAGAAATAAAAGCGGAGTAAGTTTGCAGGCTGCAGCTACTCCTAATAGTATGCCACCATTAATGTCTTTGGCTTTTGATAGTTGCAGGCATCCGAGCAGGATTGTGCCAGCAATGATTACATCGAATTGCTGGTGGGAAAGGCAGTTGAGAAAGTAGGTCGTAGCGCAAATTAAGCCTATGATAAAAGCGATCCAACCGAATTTTTCGTTTGATGCAAAAACCGACTTGCTAATTTTCCAAGCGCTATCGATTGCCAGATAAAAGAAAAAAATATTGATGGTTCCCCAGCTTAGTCTGGAGAGCCATTGGGGTAGCGAGTTGAATGGGATGCAAATAAAAGCCATCCAAGGCGGATACATGAAGACGGAACCTTCATGATAAATATCTTCGCCTTGGAGTAAAAGCTTGGCGTAAGTTTTGAAAACGAGATCGAATTCGGAGTTGGTGCGAAGAAATATGGGGGATGCTGCAGCGATAAGCAGAATCATACTGATGGAAAAAAGTACGATTCTTCTTTTTAAAGGCACAGTATTATGATTCGAATGGGTCGGTATAATAGTTGACATCCAAACCATCCGGTTTATTGGGGGCTTCCTTGAGGAAGTCGATTTTTGGTCTTGTATTCAAATACAATAAATTGAAAAATCTAGCAATAGAATGAATGGCATAAGTTGTTTGATGCTTTTGACTTGATAAGATATAAACAGATATTGGTTTGGTCGGAATTAGTCATAATGATTGTTTGAGGGGTCAATGGGTTCGCAAACTAGATTACCATTTGAAAAAGAAATATACGCACTGGAGGATCTTCTTTCATCATTGGAAGTGAAGGAAGGTTCAGATATTGCAAACAGTGAAGAGATTCGTCGTATTCGTAAAGAAGTTGCAAGCCTTAAAAAAGTAAAATTTGGCAATCTGACTTCTTGGGAAACGGTTTTAGTTTCCCGCCATCCTGACCGACCTCAGATGATGGATTATGTGGAAATGATTTTTGATGACTTTGTTGAATTGCATGGCGACCGTGCCTTTGGTGATGATCGTGCGCTTCGAACCGGATTCGCAAGAATTGGAGAGCATCGCGTTTTGTTAGTCGGTCATCAAAAAGGTCATACCTTGCAAGAGCGAAGAGAATGCATGTATGGTTGTGCCCACCCCGAAGGTTATAGAAAAGCTTTGAAGAATATGAAGTTGGCAGAAAAGTTTGGTCTGCCGATCATTTGCCTCATCGACACTCCCGGGGCTTTTCCTGGCATAGGTGCCGAGGAGCGCGGCCAGTCTTCGCTGATTGCTGCCAACATTCTTGAGATGTCGTGCCTCAAGACTCCGGTAATTTGTGTGGTCATTGGGGAAGGTGGTTCGGGCGGAGCTTTGGGGATTGGGGTTGGAGACAAGGTTTGTATGCTTGAGTTTTCGTATTACTCTGTGATCAGCCCGGAAGGGTGTGCGGGTATTCTTTGGAAAGCTGCCACCGAGATTACCAAACCAATCGCTGCTGATGCTTTAAAGCTGACCTCGAAAGAGTTGTCAAAGTTGGGGATCGTGGATGCAGTTATTCCAGAACCATTGGGTGGTGCCCATCGAGACCCCAAAGAAATGTCGAACACTTTGAAGTCCTATTTGCTTCGATACCTTGGAGAGTTACTGCAACTTCCAGTTGATGAGTTGCTTGAAAAGCGGTACCAAAAATTCCGCAACATGGGTGTCTTGTTGGAAGGTAATTCGCAAGAGCAATCTGTTGGCTCTGCGTGATATCTTTCGTTCCCATCTGATTCATAAAAGAATTTGAAGCTATACCACGAATGAAACATAAGATCCGTTATCGGACGCTGCAGGAAGGCGGGATTTGCCGGGTTCTTATAATAGCAACGTCCGATAACGGCTGTTATGTTTCATTTAAGCTATAAAGCCTTTTTAGCTCTCCCGCCCTTTGTTTTCAGCCTTTTTAAGCAGCATCGCAAATAACATATTCTTGTTGGCCCAGGCTACTCTTGTGGGTATATTGTGGACTGATCTCCACTGTTTTTTTCTGCCCTCCTAGGATCAGCCCGACATGAATCCAAACAAAACTCCTAACGAAGATCACAAAGTTTTACGCGTTGGCATGATAGGCCTCGGGATGATTTTTGATGAAACCTACAAGCCTGTTTTTCTGGAGTTGGCGAACTCGCCTCTTTACTCCCCTGCTACCGGGCCAGTTGATATTCGCTGGACAGCGGCTGCAACCCGAACCGGAACGAGGGGGCAAAATTACCTCCAGCAGTTGAAGCACCTTATTCCTCCTTTTGAAAATTGCCATGGCGATGACGCTATTCAAAAACTGCTCGCATCCAATGTTGATATGGTCTGTGTTGCAACGCCAGATGACCGGCATTTTGAAGCTGCAAAAATGGCTCTCCTTGCGGGCAAGCATGTCTTAATCGAAAAGCCATCAGTTCTAACGCTTAAAGAATTGGAGCAACTTCAAGAAATTGCTGATCAAAAGAAAGTTCTCGCCAAAGTTGTTTATCACAAGCTTGCCGACCCCGATCATAAGAAATTGCGGACTCACTATGCAGATTCTGTTTTTCGTCATATTAATAATGGCTACTGCTCTTTGCTCGAACCCAAATCAATCAGTGGAAAACAATTTGCAGAATGGATAGTCGGGAGGAATCCGGGTACTTATGTTGCGGTCCACTATATCAAGTTGATTGATTTTACATTTGGGCCTGCAAGCGTTCAACCTGGCTGGGAATTGATCCGTATCAATGCAACAGGCCAGAGGGGTTTGGTCGGAAATGCTGATGGGCCAACCTGGGATTCCTGCCAGCTTCAAATTACCTATAGGCACCCAGATAATCGTGAGGCTACTTTTGATATTCATACTAGTTGGGTAATGCCTGATAATTTTCCTGGGTATGTTGAGCAAGAGGTTCAGTTTCGTTTTGATAATGCTATTTGGAATGCTCATCAACGAAAACGCGGGGTCGAAATGGCAATCGAAGATCGAACTCCCAACGAACTTAAGAACACTCCCAATTATCATTACAATGGTGCTTTTTTAGAGCCTTGGGGTAAACGCAGTCAGCGTGGTTATGGATTAGAGATCATTCATCGATTTTTTGAAGAGGTGGCTTTTGTTGAGTTTGCAGGCCCCGCCCCAAGTCGGGGTGATAGATTGCAATCGATGAAAGAGCTTTCTTACAATGATCTCAGTGCTGATAGAAATACGGTTGCGATAGTTCAGGCGATGGAGGCGATTTTGTCTGAGCATGTTTTGGGAAATCCGGGGGCCCAAGTTTTGGTAAATGGTCCAGATGGTGGATTGGTGTTATATCGGCCTGGTAAATCCGAGCATTTGATTCTGCATGCTTCGAAAGTTTAAGTCTTAATGGTATATTGTTTACATCTGTACTTGCCAAGGAATTACAGCTATTCTGTAATAGTAATATTAAGTGTTTCTAAAGGAAAATGCTCATGATTAAACCCATTCATCATCCGGGTGAAAAAAGCTCGAATGAAATTCGTGATCACTTGGTAGATATTGAACCAAAATCGTTGCGCACCTTTACCCCAAGCCAGGCGATTTTAGCGAAAAGTGCTGGTTCATTTCACTGGACTCCTGAAGGAAGAAAACTTTACGACTTCACTTCCGGTGTACTGGTGGCGAATCTTGGGCATAACCCTGTTCGATGGACCAAAAGGTTTTTTGAATTGATGGGCTGGAGCGATCTTGGTGTTGCAAAGGACTCTGATGGTTATTTTTCTGCTGTCACCATGACCGCATACAATGCTGCAACTCCAATTGAAATTCAGGCTAGTGAAAAATTGCTTACCTTGATGCGGGTTCACCCTGTTGGCTCCAGAATGCAGCAGGTTCTTTGGGCAGCTTCGGGGTCGGAAGGAATTCAAAAGGCGTTGTGGGCAGCGATGGCAAACGATAAAAACCGTGACATGATCATTGCAACCCGCTATGGGTTTCATGGTAAAAAAGGTTTGTCCAACGCCATCACCGGTACCGAAAATGATAAGGAACGTGACCCTAGAGTTAAATTTATTTCATTTCCGATGTGTGAGTGTAATGATCTTTCAATGCGGGATGATCCGTTTGATTTTGCGCATTACCAAAAAGAATTGGATTCCCTTTGGCATCAATATGGACGCAAGTTGGGCGTGTTAATTACCGAGCCTTATCTGGGTGGTGGCGGTTCTTATCATCCCCCAAAAGAATATCTTCAGATGCTCGTGCGTTTTTGCAGAGAGAAGGATATCGTTTTTATTCTTGATGAAGTGCAGGCGAATTTTGGCCGTACTGGTCAGAACTTCGCCTACGAAACCTATGGTATTGAACCCGATATTGTTGTTCTGGGTAAAGGCTTGGGCAATGGTGTTCCCGTGGCTGCGGTGGTAGGCAGAAAAGATTTGTTTGATTGTTTAGATTATGGTGAAGCATCGGATACTTGGAGTGCCAATCCGCTTTGTTGTGCTGCGGTAATTGCAACCATCGAAGAGTTTGAGGATGGTAAAGTCCTCGAACATTCTCGCAAAGTTTCTGCCATTATTGAAGAAGGTTTAATTGCCCTGAAAAACGATCTGCCTTTTGTTGCGAATGTGCGTGGCGAAAAAGGTGGTATGGTGTGGGGTGTTGAGATGGCGGATTGGGCCGGGAAAAATTCCCATGCATGGGCTTGCGCCTTGGTTGAAGCTTGTTACCGTGGCGATACCAATGGCGATGGAATTCATATTCTTGGGCCGTTAGCTCGGAAGGTGGTCAGGATATCTCCCCCGCTTACTCTTTCGTTGGCAGATGCTGCAGCCTCGATGAAATTATTGCATAAGCTTCTAGCGCCTTTGGTTAAAAATAATGTTGATCACGGGGCCGCCATTGCGGGCGGGCTCTAAATTAGTTCACGATCTCTATGGAATTTCCTCATGCCTGCTGAATTGTTTCTTAATCCCTTGTTTGGTAGTGCAGGTGTTCATTGGCTTGACCAGATTCTTAATTCCTTCGCAGCTAATTTTTCTGAGGGGTCTTTCTTTAATCAAGTGTTCAACCTTAGGGCGATGCTTGCGCTTGCGCTTGTTAGTTTAACCTGTGGCGCAGTAGGTTCTATGGTCGTTGGCAGTAGGATGGCTTTTTTTAGCGATGCACTGGCGCATTGTGCTTTTGCGGGTGTAAGTTTGGGCTATGTTATTTTTGAACTGTTTATTCTTGGTGCTCGACCCAAGGAAGAATTCTGGGAATGGGTCACGCCTATCATGGTTGTTTTTGGAATCTCGGTTGGCGCTGGTATCGCCTATGTCCGGGGCCAAACCGGGTTGGCTAGCGACACCGTGATTGGTGTTTTCTTTGCTTTTTCTCTTGGCTTCGCTGCCATGCTTAAAAATATTATCAATGATCGTAGCGTTTTTAGTTTGGAAGATTTTCTATTCGGCGACCCGCTCTTTGTAAGTGCATCCGAGATTTTATATATGGCGGGGCTGGCTGTTTTTACTTGGGTTTTCTTGTTCTTTTTTTATAACCGGATGGTCTTTAGCAGTTTCAATAGCAGCCTTGCATTGTCAAGGCGTTACCCTGTCAATCTTCTTTATTATCTCTTTGTGATTTTGTTGGCTTTGATTGTGAATCTTTGCTTAAGATATGTGGGTGTGCTTTTGATCAATGCTCTATTGATTGTTCCCGCAGCAACAGCCTTTAACCTTGGAAGAAATTTGCGTGAAGTTTTCTGGATAACGGTACTAATGAGCGTTTTTGTATGCCTTGCAGGGTTGGGTGCCAGTTGGGAGTTGCAAGTTCGTTCGGGAATTAAGTTTGGGGTTTCAGGCACGATCGTGATGCTGGGTGTTGGGTTGTTTTTTTGCTCGATGATCATCGGGAAATTAAAGTCCGCATCTTAATAATTTGATATTAATTCAACCAGCTCCTTGATTCCAGCACCGATCTAATTGACAATAGACACCATAATGGTTGGGGAGAGTTTCCTGCCATATTAATTTTTATATACGGGATAAAAGAAACTGTGGATAGTTCTCAAGCGCTAGATAAAATTAAAGACTTCCTTCTGATTTTCACCAGCATCTTTTATGAAGCTTTGCCCTTTATTGTTATTGGGTCTTTGCTTGCAGGGCTTCTTGAAGAGTTGCTCCCTCAAAAACTGATCGCAAGGCTTCTTCCGCGGAATCGGTTTTTTGCAATTTTAATAGGCGCACTTCTAGGTTTGATTTTTCCCATGTGCGAATGTGGTATCATACCAGTTATGCGCAGGTTGCTGCGCAAAGGTTTACCTTTGAGTTGTTGCGTAGCTTATCTTTTAGCCGGCCCCATTATTAATCCCCTCGTTTTACTTAGCACTTATGTTGCTTTTGATGGTATGGAGAATGCCACCGAAAACGGAACTCTTGCTTTTCAAATGGGCGGACTTGCAATGGTCTTGACCCGTACAGGTATGGCTTATCTAGTTGCAGTTGGAACCAGCCTTATTGTTGACCGCCTTCATCAAAAACATGGCGATGAACTTCTCATGCCTTTGGCTAAGCCCCCTGTTAAAAGTAAGTTATCGCTTGAGGTGATTGAGGGTGAGGAAGCGGATAACAAAGGCAGTATGAATTGGTTTGCCCGTGCTTCCAGAATTTCTGAAACCGCACTTCACGACTTTATCGATATCACAGTTTTTCTTACCATTGGCGCGCTCCTTGCTGCTTTTACTCGCATTTGGCTTACCCATGATGCCATTTCTGAACTTTCCCGTTCCCATATCATTCTTGCTGTTCTTTTGATGATGGCTTTGTCGGTTGTCCTTTGCCTTTGCAGCGAAGCTGATGCCTTTGTCGCTGCCAGTTTTGTTACTTTAAGGCCCGCAGCTAAAGCCGGGTTCCTTGTACTTGGGCCCATGTTCGATCTTAAACTTTACATGATGTATACAAGGGTGTTTAAACCCAGGTTAATTTGGACTATAATTATATCAGTGGTAATTCAGGTTTTTGTTTACACCATGCTTTTGCATGTTCTTTGGGAAAACCTTGGACCAAAGTTCTTCTTTCCCAAAACAGATCCTATAACTTCAACCTCTAGGTGAACCTGTGGCTAATGAACATCACCACCACGATAATGCAACAGAATATTACATCGAGCAATTGATCGGCATTGGTATTTCACTTTCAATCGCCTATGTTTGCATCATGCTTTGGTGGCCCTTCCCCATCTATGGTGGCGATGGGCAAATAATTTCCTATGGCAGAAAATTGTCGATTATCTTGCATCCTAAGTTTCATTTCTGGGTTTTGACAGGCAGCATTATTCTTTTGGGATTTGTTTCGATCCGGATAATCGCTCTTTGGCTCGAATCGGGTAAATTAAAATCAGATAATAAGCATGTACATGGCCCAGATTGCGATCACGGTCATGAACACGAGCATGTACATGGCCCAGATTGC
>CALARU010000376.1 GCA_937888715.1 uncultured Planctomycetaceae bacterium
CCTGGGGCCGGTCTTATTTTAACTCGCTCAGCTAATTACTTGGCAGGTGTTGCCTCAACTTTTGCTGGAGCGCAGCTATCTTCGCAAGGATTCTTGCAGCAAAGGCGGTTGCGGAAAATCTTATCAAGGAGCTTTTCCTTGCAAGGATCGCATTCGTTCTTGCCACATTTGCCGTTGTCACAAGGATCAACTTTGACCCTCTTGCATACGGTTACTGGTATGCATTCGGTTACCTTGTAAGGAACCTTAACATTAACCGTGTATGGTACCATCTTGCAGATCGTTTCAGGAACTCTCTTGCATACGGTTACGGTTTCAGTTCGGCAGACCTTGTAAGGAACTTTCTTTACGCACTTCGTGGTTTGCATTTCGGTCACGGTTACAGGCACCATCTTCTTGACGGTTTCAGGAACCATCTTGACTACAGTGTAAGGAACCTTCTTTACAGCTTCCTCAGTCACAGTCTTGTAGACAGTGTAGGGAACTTTCTTGACCTGGGTTTCACGAACCATCCTGGTGGAAGTGGTAGTGTAGGTTTTTTCAAAAGTTGCGCCTTCGGTGAAGACCCAAGGTTTGCCAGCATCGTTGCCTGCATTACCATTGGAACCCTTGCCGTCGTTGCCATTCTTGGCATCGCCACCCTTGCCATTACCGTTCTTGCCATCAGCTTTATCAGAACCAGCTTCCCCGTGGCCAACACCCTTGCCATCAACATAAGCACCACGAATGGTCTTGCTGACGGTATAAGGAACTTTCTTTACAATGGTTTCAGGAACCATCCTGGTAACCGTGTAAGGAACTTTCTTGATGATGGTTTCAGAAACAACCTTGCATACAGTGTAAGGAACTTTCTTTACAGTGCAGACAGCAACTTTTTTGCATACGGTTACTGGAACTTTTTCACGAACACATTCCCTTACAAAAGATTTGCAAGTAACTTGTTCGCAAACGGTGTTAACTTTGAACACCTTGCGGCAGCAATCCTTCGCAGGAACTTCGCAGCAAACACGGCTCAACTTGCCTGGTTTGCAAACAGTCCTGCAAGTAGCAGGATCAAACACTGATTCGCTAGGGGAACGAACCCACTGAGTTTTGGTGGTAGCAGGGATGGTGTAGTTTTCTACAACCCATGCGCCAACTCTGCGGGAAACAGTCTTGGTGGTTTCAACAGGCTTCCATACAGTTTTAACGATTTCTTTTTCAACCGTTTCCTGTACGTTCTTGTATTCAACACACTTAACTTCTTTTACGCAATTTTCAATAACCTTCTTTTTCTGTACGCATTTAACTTCCTTGATGCAAGTTTCTTGTACAGGTTTGCAAACGGTATACTTGCATTCCTTTTCGTGCTGTTCGCAGATTTTCTTCTGCAACTGGCAGGTAACCTTGTGGCAATGCACTTCGGTTACAGGTTTGCAAACAGTGTAGCAGCATTCCTTTTCGCATTGAACTGGAACGCGCTTGCAAATGGTATACTTGCAATCTTTGTAGTGGGTTTCGCAAACAGGCTTGCAAACCGTGGAAGTAACTTCCTTCATGCAAGTCTTCTTAACTGGCTTGCATACGGTGTATTCGCAATCTTTGTAAGCGGTTTCAATCACTTTTTTCTGAACTTGTTCTTCAACATTTTTGAAGACCGTTTCATAGCACTTCTTATAGCAGGTGCGAGCTTCGTCTTTGTAGCAAGTCTTCGTGACTTGCTTCATGGTTGTTTCCTGCACTGTGGTGTAGGAAGTCAACCAGCGCTTGCCAAGGACATTGTCCACAACAAGGCGGAAATTTTCTCTCATCTGCCCGGTGGCAGAAGAAAAACAACTCTGGGCATCGCAGCAAGGCGAGCCAGAAGCATTATACTTACCTGCACCGCAATTTGAGGCCGACACATTTTGGGTGGCAAACAAGCCAACCAGAACTGCCAACAGCGGCGCTACCATGCGCATCCTCTTCATCGTAACTCCTGTTAAAACTTGGGTCGGGTTGGCTTGTCTTTTACAAGCTGGCCCTGAAACTTCCCCGGGTGAACTACTATCACTCCGCCTTAGCCATCCACACAGATGACATATTTTAATCGGCGAGTGATTCAGCCGGGAACCTAACGCTCCAGGTGCCTGGCGTTTCCTACGCCGGCTGCAATCTACAATATTCTTATCGGATTATCTTTTCCCACGAGAATATCCACTACGAGCTTTGTACCGAAGGTTCTTGCTATTATGCTTCCACCTTTACAGATCGTTTGGCTTTTGCCGTTCGCAAAAACTAGCGAAGATGTGACGATTATTTCAGCTATGCCAATCACACGAATACGAAAAAAAACCAGCATGCCTTTTGGCACACTGGTTTTTGCTTTTGATTAAAGTTTTCTTGTCAGCTTTGTAATTGCTAGACTGCTACCGCATGATTTGCTTTCCGCTTGATGCTTTCACATAACTTGTTGCATCTTTCCAAATCTCTTAGCATCACTTCGGTCAAAACATGCACAGCTTGGCTGTCGGTCGTCCATTGCAATTGCTGCTGGCACGAAACCAAATGCTCCAGCATGTCCTTCAAAAACAGCATATTTGAATCTCTCTGGCTCATACCCCACCTCTTCATCTTCTTTAAAAACTCTTAACAGCGTAATAAAGATGGCAACCCTTGTGCCATGACGCCTTAATTTTCCAAAAATAATCATTAACTGACTGATCAGGAATCTTAAGGCACCCTTTTATTACCTTACTTGCCAAATATGACACCTTATTTCAACACCTGCTTTCCACCTTGAGCCTTTTTTCAAAAAATCTGATTTACCTCGCTAGCCTTCCACCGCATAAACTGAACATCTTGCCAACTCAACCTTCTTGGTAAATCCATGACCTAAGAGTGGTTCTTTCAAAAAATTGTAATAGTTGCACTCAAGAATGTAAAATCTACCTTTAACCTGATTGTTTAATTTCACTTTAAAAGGGAAACTTTTTGCGCAGCTACCATTGCAAGGTGAGCTAATGCAGATTTATTAGCACGGATCTGGCTATAGCGGGTGTAAGGCGCAGCAAGCCAGGTTAACCATGTTCCTGCCCTTGACCACGATCGCAGTGCCACTATTACTGCTCCAGTATTCATATTTTTTTCGACACTGAAAGTTTCTTCGCCAAGTTCTGGATGGCCCGACAAAGTGCGATACTTAAACCCGGTTCGCCAAATCTCATCCCTTGCCTCATCAAAACATTCAAGAACAATTGCCCCACAAAATAGATCAACCCCAGGCAAAAAATGAAACAATATGCCAACCGTATCACCCATCTGAATTGGTGATCGATACAAAACAGGAGACACCACTTCAGGTGGAAATATCTCATAAGCCATGATGGATTTTGCAACCCGTTGATGCGGCCCGCCCTGCTCTGGTACACCCAAGGCTTCCTTTGCAATCTCTCGTTCAAAACAATCGCGGTTGTCGCTGGGGCGTGGCCCTTGCTCCACCTTTAAAGAAGCAGCACGATTCTCCCAATCCTGCAATCTTGGTTTTTGCCCAAATACTTTCAATATCCATTGCATAAATCAAGTGTCCGAAAATAACTCCAATTCACAACCCTCTTCAAGCATAGGCGTAGAAATCTAATTAGGCAATTCTTGTTATAACAAATACTCACCACCATTATTTGTAAAGCACTTTGATGAAATACGCTGTACTAGAGCAAAAAAGTGATACTGACTCTATTTTTTGACTGTATTAAAGCAGCCCAGTTTTATAGTGCTTGACATAGTTGCAAAGTAAATTTAAACTCTAGTAACACTATTATAAAAGCGTATGCCTACCAAAAGTGAACTTTCAACAAAATACCTACCCGTTTGACTTCTTATGAACATTAACACAAATACCACCTCCCGAAGGAATTTCTTAAAGCTAGGCGGCCTTTCTATCGGGGCTATTTCCCCCTTGGGTTTGTCATTGGAAAAAGTGCTTGCGAATGAATCTTCTAAAACCAACAAGAAGCAGATCAATGTTATTTTTATGTTTCTGCAAGGCGGTGCCAGCCATCTTGATATGTATGACTTGAAACCAAACATGCCAGAAAACATTCGGGGGAAGTATACCCCCGCTTCAACAAATCTTCCCGGTTTACAATTGGGCAACCTTTTGCCAAAACTCAGCACCTGTGCCGATAAATTCTCCCTCATCCGTTCCATGCATTCTTATACAAACATGCATGGCGAAGGCGATGTCCACATCATGTGCGGAAGCAAGTTAGATAAAGTTGTACAAGCACCCGGTATTGGTGCAGTTCTTAGCAGACAACAGCAGTTGGAATCTAGATTCCTTCCATTTGTACATATTGGAAATATGAAACACCCAGCGTATAGCGCCCCTGGTTATGGCGGCTTTCTAGGCAATACCTACAACCCCTATATGATTGATCAGGATGCAAATTCTGAAAACTTTGCAATCCGCGAATTTGATCCCGCACCCGATGTTGATCTCAACCGCTTAGCCGGGCGCAAGCAAATACTTCGATCACTCGACAGCTTTCAGGCTAACCGAGAAACAAATATTCAATCCAATTCTAGAGACAAGTTTACCGAACATGCCTTTAATCTCGTGACTTCACAAAAAGCAAAAGGGGCATTCGATCTATCACAGGAATCAAACAAAGTTCGCGAGACTTATGGCCGAAACCGGGTTGGGCAGGGAATGCTTTTGGCTCGTCGTTTGATCGAGGCAGGTGTACGATTTGTTACCATCCAAGGTTATGTTGATACCGGAATCTACGCCTGGGATCATCACTGGGGTATTTTTCCCCATCTCGATAAGCAGTTGCCTATCTACGATAATAGTTATTCAGCGCTTTTAAACGATCTCGATAATCGGGGTTTACTTGAAACCACACTCGTAATCACTGCCGGTGAATTTGGACGAACCCCATTAATCAATAAAGACAAACAAGGCCCAGGGCGCGATCATTGGGGCCGTTGTTTCAGTCTTACCATGGGTGGAGGCGGGGTTAAAACCGGGAAAGTAATCGGCGCCAGCGACAAGTATGGCGCAGAACCCAAAGACCGCCCAGTATCCGTTCCCGACTTTGTCGCAACTGTTTATCATGCCTTGGGTCTTGATCCCGATGCAGAATTTCTAGCTCAAGGGCGCAAAATGAAAATGCTGCCCGAAGGCATCCCAATTAAAGAACTACTCTAACCTTAATTGCAATCTTTAAACCTACTTCCAAACACTATATTTCTACCATGATGCGGCTTTGCAATTACCTGATGCATTGTCAAAGATGCTCTGCTTTTTTAAATTATTTAAAAATCAGAGGCAACAACCTCACCCCTCGAAATGGTGCCGACGGCTTGCCAGGTTGCCTGACTGATATTATTGGTTGCGAATTTGACACTGCCATCACACATTCCAAGATTGACGCCGCCGGTGTGCTTGCTGCGGGCCGACAGAATTACAGAGCGATTGTTATAAGCACTATACACCCCAATACAGGGAACTTCCAAAGAGGTAATACAAAAAGCAGTTCTAAAATCATCGGGGATTGAAGTATTCGGGGTACGATTATGAAAATAAATAGGCCCTTCTGGATAATGATTTACACCACGCCAATCATTCGCACCAGTTACTTTTCGAACTTCTGAAACCATGACAGTATTTGAAGTTCCATCAGAGATGTCGGTAATTTTCGCTTGTATATTAAGAATAAAAGGGCCGGGTGTAACAATGGAACTATAGGGTTGCGCAAAATTGGAATTCATAGGGCCAATCCCGCCATTTGCAACATAATTTCCCTTTCCATACATGTTCAGACCAAGATCACTTGGAATATCAGAAGGGCAGGTAAAACCAGGAAGAATCGTACCGCTAATCTGGCTATTCTGATTGGGAAGACTGCCAAAGTTTTGAGATAAATTCCCGGTTTTATACAAGGCCTCTTGTTCAATGTGAGGCAACAAATAATAAACCCAGGTAGCTTCAGAAATATCAATTGCACCTAGGGTTGTTCCGGTTGAATCGAATTTAAAGGCGGCAGGAAACTTATTAAAAACATCATGAAAACTATGGAATCCGATACTGATTTGTTTTAAATTGTTGGAGCACTTCATTCTTGAAGCAGCTTCCCGAACTTTTTGTACTGCGGGCAAAAGTAAACCTATAAGAATAGCAATAATTGCTATGACTACCAACAACTCAATCAGTGTAAAAGCTTGATGAATTCGCTGTTTCATAGTGACCCCATAAATTACGGTTTAACCAAACCTTTTGAAAGATTGAAATCAAAAACATTAGGTTTTGAAGAAGAGATCTCTGCACTAAGGTTAGATTTTTCATTAAATCGCGCAGGCATCTTGATGATTTCATCAACCATATCGCCAGGAGGAAAAGGCGGCCCCGCAGGAATTTTCCTTCCCGTTTTTGTCACAGCGTTAATACGAACTATTTTTTTACCGCCCGAAGAAACATCAACATTTTCAATTTTATAAAACCCCTTTTGGATCATCCCACCCACGGAAGGGCTTTTGCCATCGGGAGATTCAAAAGATATAGCCCCTTCATTCACCTCCATGCCATCGTAAGAAACTTTCCCCGAAATAGTGATTTTCGCAGGCCCGCAACCCATCGTAGCAATCAAAATGAAACCGAAGGCTATTCGATACATCGCAGTTCTCGTTGAAAATTTAATGATAAACAAGATACCAAAAATAAAATATATTAAATTAACTTTAACGATATCATTAAACATTTACAACAAGCAAATTGCACCCACGGAAAGTAACGCCTCCATGGTTTCTAAACATCCTCGTTTCCTTGTAGGGTCTTTATCTTCATATCCTCAACCCCGAACTTAGCTAAACTTCAACCTTCCAACGATTATTCATCGATTTTTTAACATTATTTTCTAAAACAATATAGGATTACTGCGATTTGACTACCTTGGTTGCAATGTCTCTCTTACCTTGATTTTTAGAGCGTTTCTAAAAGTGGCAAAACAATCTCAAACGAGCCCTAAATATAATGAAAACTACACTACGATTATTCACTGCTTCAATCCTGGCGCTTGCCTTGATCTGTTTACTAGGGGATTCAGGCACTGCTGCAGATGCTCCAGCCAAGCCCGTTCTTAAAATCACCCCAGGAAAAGTGATCATCCCCTTTGATAAAATGCAAAGGCCATGGGGCGAACTGATCAGCATTGATCTACAAACCCGAACCGGAAAGTTCCGCAGAGAAAACACCGATGAAGTCATCAACTTTACCGTTATGCCTTATGCAGAACTACTGCATCATGCGACGCATGGTGACCTGCAAGACTTCCGCATTGGCGAACGAGCCATCTTTCGACTTCATGAAAACGAAAAGGGCGAATGGGTTTTGCTTACCTACATTCAAGACGAAATGAACATGATGAACGGGCATGGCGAATACTTCTTCGTAGAAGAAATCGATGCCAAGGCTGGGAAAATCTCTACCACATGGGCCAAGGGCGATCTTACTTTCATCCGTGAAAAAGGTGTGGTTATCGAAACTGATAAAGAAACCCGATTCTGGAAGGCAGGCCAACCTGCTCAATTCTCTGATATCAAAAAGGGCGACAAACTTCGCACCAAAACCCATGGCATAGGCAAAGGCAAAGTTCGCATGGCTTGGGAAATCTTTCTTGATGATGAAAGCCTGAACAAATTCAAAACCGAACAAAAAGCTGTTCATGCCCAACGCATTCTTAAAGAAGGCGCACCTGGCTATGTGGATGAAGCTAATGGATCAAAACTTATCCTAACTCTTTTCAACGAAGGCGAAGATCAGGTAAACCTACTTAAAAAAGGCACTCCAATCAAAGTTGCTTCTGCAGGGATCGATCGCAAGGCATCTTCTGAATCAATCGCAGGAAAAGTTGTCTCACTATTGAAAACGGGAAAACAAACTCAAGTTACTCTGGAAATGGAAAAGCAGGGTGATGGCTTTAAACCAACCTCACTCGCAAGATTATGGATTGCTTCTAAAGGAAAATAAACCCAGGAACAAGATTTAAGCCTTTGCTTTCTTTCTTCCCCCTACTCCCAACCCTCTTATCAATGCCTTCAGACCCACCCACTGCGCTGGGTGGGTCGCTTTCATTTACTTACCGTTTATTTGGATGAGCTTGTTTTAAGACAGAGTAGTTGCGATGGGGAAGCCCCACTGCAACT
>CALARU010000377.1 GCA_937888715.1 uncultured Planctomycetaceae bacterium
GCCGGGAACTAGGTGTAACAGGCACTGATCCGATCTTTTACCTGGTATTCCCAGTCACTGAAATACTTGCTGTAAAGCGCAAGTTTTCTATTTGGAAAAGCCAACTAGAGCTTCAAAGCTGGGAAGTCACCGAATGCTCCATGCACAAAGTGGTTCAAGATGCTTTTAACAATCATAAGCATCGTAATGAGTTATTGTTAGGCGAGAAGCTTTCCCTCGAAGGCGGTGCTGGCCAAAAAGACGGGATCCAGACCAAAGATATTACTGCAACTCTGACCGCGGTTCTCACCGAGGGTAAGGATATCGTTTTAAGCATTCAGCAAGCATTAAAGGAAGCCTCCAGTAAACAGAATGGCATCTTATTTATTACCGATCTTGAAGCCCTTCACCCTTTTATTCGAATCAACAGCATTGAAGCAAAAATGCATGGCTTAGTGGATTGCCCTGTAGTGGTGCTATACCCGGGCAAGCGTGATGGTCGCACCAGTTTGAAATTTCTTGAGATTTTTCCCCCAGACCCCAACTACCGCTCAGAGCACTTGGGTTGATAAGAGGAGCTTTGTACTATGGCCAGCAATATTATTGGTGATCTTTTCGACGATAGCCGGAGAATCGATCGCAGTATTGAAAAAGTCATCAGCTATAGCAATGAATCAAAGTTACTTGCAGAGATAACGGAATATGTAGTAACCGGCGGACTCGAATCCGCGTTCAAAGATCTGCTTGAGAAAATGAGCCTGGCTATGTCAGGCCCTGGCAATGATAGCGGGGGTGGCGGTCATGAAATCGGGGTTTGGGTTTCTGGGTTCTACGGCTCAGGCAAAAGTTCATTCACCAAATACCTTGGATTCGCACTAGATCAAAACAAGACGCTGGAAGGAAAGTCGTTTCTTAGCCATTTGCAGGATCGACTATGCACTAATGCGACCAAAGCCCTGTTTACCAAGGTATCTAAAATCCTTAATCCCCATGTGGTTTTCTTAGACCTTGCAAGCGAGATGCATGCAGGTGGCGAGATGCAGGATGTATCTTCCGTGCTTCGCAATAAAGTATTACGCGACTGCGGCTATTCCAACGATATCAAAGTAGCTGAACTAGAACTCATGCTCGAAAAGGATGGGAAGTTCGAAGAATTCAAAGAAGCTGCCAAGAAAGACCTTAAAGGAACATCCTGGGAAGATGTTCACAACATGCCGCTCATCTCTAATACAGTTTGTGACAGGCTGGCCCGACAGTTCTATCCCAATATTTGGCAGAACAAAGGAGAATTTGCAAATGTACGCATCACCAGCACAACCAACGAGCGCATTAGGGTAGAAGAAATAGTTGCCTTAGTTAAGCGAAAATCTGGCAAGAACAACATCTTGTTTATCGTGGACGAAGTCGGCCAATATGTTGCTGCTAGACCTGAACTCATTATTAACCTTGATGGGTTTTCCCGAAATTTAAAAGAGGTCGGCGGCGGCACTGTATGGCTTTTCGCAACAGCGCAACAAACCCTTACGGAAGATAATCGATCAGCAACCCTTAACTCTCCCGATCTTTACAAGCTTAAAGACCGCTTTCCTATTACTGTGCATCTAGAAGCCACAGATATTAAAGAGATATGCCATAAAAGACTTCTTACTAAATCCACCGCAGGTAAAGCTGATTTATCCAAGCTTTTCCATGAGAACGGCGCAGCTCTTCGCCATGCCACGCAATTATTAAACGCTCAGCATTATGATTCGCCATTAGATAGCGCCCAGTTCCTTGAGCTTTATCCATTCTTGCCTGCACACTTTGAGATTTTGCTGCAGTTGCTAGGTAAACTCGCTAGACGAACAGGCGGATTAGGTTTACGCTCCGCCATCAAGGTTCTTCAAGATGTATTGATAGACAAGAGCATTTCCAAAGGTGGAACCGGCAGCCTAGCGGATCAATCACTGGGGGCCCTTGCAACCACCGTTACCTTCTACGACAGCCTAGACCGTGAAATTCAAACCTCGTTCTCACAGGTAGCCGATGGTGTTAAGCGTGTAATCGAAAGATTTGGGTATCGGGATGAACCATTCATAGCAGTGGCGAAAACAATCGCTATTCTACAAATCTTAGAAAACCTGCCTGCCACCGCACAAAACATAGCTGCCCTTATGCAGCCAGAAGTTCAAAGCTCATCGCTGAAAGAAGTGGTAAGCAAAATTCTTACTGAATTGGTTAAAAGTGATTCGATGGTTCCGCTAGGCGAGAAAGAAGGCCAGTATAGTTTTCTTTCCCGTGCAGCAATCCAACTTCAGGAAGTGCTTGAAAAGCTCGATGTCAAAACCGCTGAGAAACGATCTAG
>CALARU010000378.1 GCA_937888715.1 uncultured Planctomycetaceae bacterium
AAATTAATTCATTCCAAATTCCATCCCCGCGGAAATAAAAAATAGAATGATTTTTACTTTGTAATTTGTTATTAAATAGTTAGTTCAATTTTTATCGATGTTTCTTTGTTTAAATCATATGGTTAACTATAATGATTTTTGATGGTGGAGCATGGTGTTTTTAGACTAAAGAAAAGGTTTCAAGGTCATGGATTTTGATCTTTCAACATATTATCCGATTTTTATTTACGCAGTATTTGTATTCGGGTTTGCAATTTCTGCACTTACCGTTTCTCACATATTGAGCCCGAATAAAAAGACTTCAGTCAAAAACATGCCTTATGAATCAGGCATGGATCCCTTTGGTGATGCAAAAAAACAGTTTGATGTTAAATTTTACCTCATCGCCATTCTTTTTCTTGTGTTTGATGTTGAACTTTTGTTTTTATACCCTTGGGCTGTTTCAGCTTATGCCCCAGGGATGGCTACTTTGCCCTCAGTTTTTCTTGGGCCTGCTTTTGTTGAAGTACTTTTATTCGTTTTTGTTCTTTTTATTGGTTACATTTATGCTTGGAAAGCGGGAGTCTTTCAATGGCGCTAGAATTTTTGAAAGATAATTTTGTTGTTACTAAATTAGATTATCTTGCTAGCTGGTGCAGAAAATACAGCTTGTTTCCTATGCCTTTTGCTACTGCGTGTTGCGGGATTGAGTTAATGGCAACCGGGGCAAGCAAACATGATATCTCTCGATTTGGTGCAGAAGCTTTTCGTTTTTCTCCTCGGCAATGCGATTTAATGATCGTGGCTGGCAGAGTTGTAATGAAAATGGTTCCTGTTATGCAGCGAATTTGGCAACAAATGCCAGAACCAAAATGGTGCATCTCGATGGGCGCATGTGCATCAAGTGGTGGGGTTTTCGATACTTACGCAGTGGTGCAAGGGATCGATCGATTTATTCCTGTTGATATTTATGTGCCTGGTTGCCCACCAAGGCCTGAACAGTTGTTGCAAGGGATCATCGATCTGCAGGAAAAGATCGCAAATACTGGAACTATTTTTGGGACAGAGTTCGGTAAGAGGAATGTTTACGAAGGGCCAAGGCCACTTAGTAAATTTTTATCACCGGATCAAAGTGTTCAAGCACCTGCAAATTTCCGAAGTTCCACTAGAACAATTTAGTTTGATTTTAAGGGGTTTACTTTGAGTTTTGCTGATATCAAAGAAAAATTGACTGCTAAGTTTGAAAAACTGAATCTGGAATTTTCGTCCTTCAGGGATAATGACAGGGTTATTGTTCCACCTACTGATCTTTTTGAAATTTTAAGCTACCTAAAAACAACTTTTTGTTTTGATATGCTCATCGATTTGTCTGCAGCGGATTATCTGCATTTGCAAGGCGCAACTCATCGTTACGGGGTGTGGTACGCTCTTTTAAATGTTGAAAATGGCGAAAGATTGATTGTTAAAACTCATCTTGATGATCCTGATCCTAGGCTTCCGTCGATGTATGATTTGTGGAAGGGCGCAGATTGGATGGAGCGTGAAGTTTACGATATGTATGGGATTGAATTTGATGGGCATCCCGATCTTCGAAGGATTTTGTTGCCTGATGAATTTGTAGCTTTTCCTCTGCGTAAAGATTACCCTTTGCGTGGGATGGGTGAAAGGCATAACTTTCAGTCCGTTATTCGTTCTGAATCGTGATATTGGAGTAGGATTAAATGCCTTTAAATTTGGCTGATGCCATACCTGATACAAGTTCGCCTGAAAGAGAGTTTCTTTGGACACTCAATTTCGGTCCTCAGCATCCTGCTACCCATACTACCTTACGTTTAATTCTGACTCTTGATGGCGAAGTTGTAGTCCATGCAATTCCGGATATTGGTTTTTTACACAGCGGTTTTGAAAAGCTGGGTGAGCATCTTGATTTTAATCAGTATGTAACCATAGTTGATCGAATGAACTATATTTCCCCGGTATCCAATGAGATATCTTGGCATCATGCGGTAGAAAAATTACTGGACATAGACCTTACTCCTCGCTGCAAATACATTCGTACAATTTTTGCTGAATTAATGCGGATTCATGATCATCTTGTTTGCTGTGGGGCAGCAGCTTTAGATCTTGGTGCCTTCACTGCTTTCTTGTACGCATTCAATTTGCGTGAAAAAATTAATGATATTTCTGAAGTTGCTAGCGGGCAGAGGTTTCACCCTAGTTACACCAGAGTTGGCGGTTTACTTTGTGATGTTGATGATGTTTGGATTACAAAAGTTAGAGCTTTTATTAAATTGTTCTACGCTGCCTATGCTGACTTAATGAAGCTTCTCCAAAGAAATCGAATCTTTGTTGACAGAACTAGAGGCGTTGGTGTTCTTACTAAAGAAGAAGCTATTAATCGCAGTGCTACAGGCCCAATCGCCAGAGCTAGTGGTGTTACCCGCGATCTACGAAAAGATCAGCCTTATCTTGCTTATAAAGATTTTGATTTTAAAGTCGTTTGTTCTACTGAAGGTGATTGCTATGCACGCTTTCTCGTCCGAATGGAAGAGATGGTTCAGAGCATTAAAATCATAACCCAAGCTATCGAGAACATTCCTTCAGGCCCAATTAACATTGATGTTAATTCGAAATTTGTGGTTCCCAACCAAATGTCGGTTTATCGCAGTATTGAGGGTTTGATTCAACACTTTGAACTTCATATGACTAATCGACAATGGGAAACTCCAAAAGAAGAGATATATGCTGCCACGGAATCCCCGAATGGCGAGTTGGGATTTTATATTGTTTCCGATGGGTCTGGGGTGGCATACCGAGCAAGAACAAGGCCGCCCTCGTTTATCCATTTTTCTTTGTTTCCGCATTTGATTGTTGGGCATCAAATTAGTGATATTCCAGCAGTTTTAGGCAGTATCAATATCATTGCAGCGGAGTTGGACCGATGAGCTCACTGAAGCCTGAAATTGTTGATAAAATAAAAAGTTTGATACTTCTTTACCCTGCAAAGCAAGCTGTAACTCTTCCTGCTTTGCATCTTGTTCAGGATCTAGAGCGCTGTGTTTCTCAGCAAGCAATTGTTGAAATTGCTGCTCTCCTTGAACTTAGCCCTGCAGAAATTCATGACACCATGAGTTTTTATGGTTTCTTTAAAACTGAATTAAACCCTTTGGGCAAATGCAGGCTATGGGTCTGTCGCAGCCTTGCTTGTGATCTCCGCGGGGCTGATGATCTGCTTAATAAATTGATTACTAATTTGGGTGTTGCACCGGGGCAAACAACTAAAGATGGCATGTTTACACTTGAAGAAGCGGAATGCATTGGAGCTTGCGAAGGCGCTCCTTGTGTTTTAATTAACGATGTACATTGTCACAATGTTTCAGATGCCGACAGATTAATTGATGATATTCGAAAAAAGCTTTAGATTGTTATTATTCTAAGCTAAAGGGGTTTTTTGTATGGCAAAATACGAGCCAGTGCTTTTGAAAAGAGTTGCTAAAGATAATAGCGACCATATTGATTCATACATTGCGGATGGTGGTTATCTTGGATTGAAAAAAGTTTTAAAGGATATGGCTCCTGCTCAAGTTATTGATCTGGTGAAAGCATCGGGTCTGAGAGGTAGAGGTGGTGCCGGTTTTCCAACAGGGCTCAAATGGACTTTTCTACCTAAAGATCATCCAGGTCCAATTTATCTTTGCATTAATGCTGATGAGAGTGAACCCTGCACTTTTAATAATCGCGTCTTAATGGAAAAAGACCCTCATCAAGTTCTTGAAGGTATTATCCTTACGAGTTACGCTGTTGGGGCAAGTAAAACTTTTATCTATGTGCGATACGAGTATGGCGACGCATACCGATCCATGGAACGCGCCGTGCAACAGGCGTATGACAAAGGTTTACTTGGGAAAAACATTCAAGGTTCTTCTTTTAGCCTTGAAGCGGTAATGCATAAAGGTGCAGCAGCATACATTTGTGGTGAAGAAACTGGTCTTATTGAAAGTTTGGAAGGAAAAAGAGCTTGGCCTCGGATTAAGCCACCTTTCCCGGCTATTGAAGGGGCTTTTCGTAAGCCAACTATTGTCAATAACATTGAAACGGTTTCTTGTGTTAAGAATAT
>CALARU010000379.1 GCA_937888715.1 uncultured Planctomycetaceae bacterium
ACGCCAAAGTACGAAAGTTGCTGCAGTGGGTTGTACTTATAAAAGCCGTTAGGTTCGACGGGGAGGTGAAAGGTTGCATAGTGCACTTGTACCGACCAGGCATCGAGGAAGATCTGGAAATCCACGGGCACTAGGCGTTTCCATTGGTTCGTGAAGAACAATAACCCCACAAAGATAAGGCCGTTGCCGAGCCAGAAGAACGCGCTAAGGAAATGCCAGATGCGAGCGATACCGACGGTATGCCTGAAACCGGGAAGCCCGATCCAGGGGGATAGGTATCTGCTATCTTGCTTGGCAGTCCAGACTGAATCCTTAGGCACCACGATTGGGGTGAATCGGATCCATTCGGAACCGAGGGTGCAATGATCGTTCCAGTAAAGCCTTGGGTGATCTACAAGAATGGAGAGCCCGCTTCGTACCAGAAGCACCATCAAGAAAAAATTGACAAAGTGATTGATGCGTAGCCAAATCGGAAAGCCGATCGGGTCGTTAAATGATTCGGGAATAACCTTGGGGCTTTCGGGCAGGGAAGGCAGGCCCATGAGAAAGTATTGGGCCCACGCCATCGCAACGGGCGTTAGCGCTAATACGGTGAAAGCAACTAGGTAGGGCCATTTGATATAGATTCCAATCCGGTGATCTTTTGGGTTGAGGAAACTATCGGTTATTGGGTTTTCTGCCATGGATGATCCTTTAATAATGAAAGAACGAGCCTATAGCATATATGATTTTAGATGGGGTATCCAGCGATTATTGAAACATAAGTTTGCAGGCTGCAACTACCATCACCAGTCCGAGGAATCGCAGAAGAATTATTGGCGGAAGTTTTCGAATTCCCAATTGGCTGCCTAGAAACCCTGCCAAGGCAACGATGGGAACCCAAAGGAAGATTGCCTCGGGTAAAAAATGGGTGGAAGCGATGCATCCCATCAGGCCTGCGATTGAATTGACTAGAATAAAAGCTGCGCTGATTCCAGAAGTGGTGCGGGTGTTGGCCCAGCCCGAAAAAAGAATGATGGGCGAAAGAAATATCCCCCCACCTGTTCCCGTCAGCCCCGAAAGTCCGCCTATAATTCCACCTACCATCATCCCTTTGTAGGTACTAAAGCGGTTTGGATACCAAGGCTTTGAATCATCATTATGCAAGAACAACCTTATCGCACCCAATAAAAGAATTACCACCAAGCCTAATTTAAACCAGCTTATTGGCAACGAGGCATACGATGCCAAAAAAGCGCATGGCACCGAAGCGCATGCAAAAGGCCAGAATAATTTCCATTGGAAGTATCCCTCCTTTCGAAACTGATAAGTCACTAGGCTTGCCACAAAAATATTGAGGATAAACGCTGTGGGTTTGATAACGCTAGGGGCTACCCCCATAAGAACCATCGCTGCAATGTATGCGGATGCGCCAGCATGGCCGACCGAAGAATATAGCAACGCAGCTAGAAAAAATAATAACCCTAGCAGCAAGATGTGTGACAAATCCAAGAGAATATCTTTCTACCTTATTGTGAGTTCAAAACATTGATATACCCAAGATACTCTAATCAAATACTTCCTCTTACACAAACTTTAAGCTAAGCTTGGTGAATCATACCCTTTGAGGAATTCATTATGTGGTCATCCAGCCTTTCATTATTTCTTCTTTGCTCATGCTATGGCTATCAAGATAAACCTGATGTGTTAGAGCGATTACCTCGCGAAAATCTTTTGCTCTTTAGAAATGCCATGGGCAAAACCGCTGTTGTCACTAATGAAGAAGATTGGCAAAAGCGCAAAGCTGAGATTATCCGGGGTATGGAATCCGTGATGGGGAAACTGCCCGGAAAAGAAAAACGCTGCGCTTTAGAGGTTAAAGTCGAAGAAGAATTTGATGGTGGCACCTATGTGCGAAAATTAATTTCCTATGCCAGCGAGCCCAACTCCCGAGTTACAGCTTATCTTTGCATCCCTAAGGATGTGCTTTCAGGAAAAAGAAAAGCAAGTGCGGTGCTTTGCCTGCATGGCACCAACAATCAAATAGGCCATGGCACCGTCGTGGGCATAGGCAATGTTGCCAACCGTGGCTATGCGATGGAACTAGCCCAACGGGGCTATATCACCTTATCGCCAAGTTATCCGCAGCTTGCAAAGTATCAGCCTGATATTAAAGCTTTGGGTTGGGAAAGTGGCACGCTAAAAGCAGTCTGGGATAATATCCGTGGTCTTGATTATCTGGAAACTCTGCCTTACCTTGCGCACAATAACTTTGGCGCAGTGGGCCAATCTCTGGGTGGGCATAACTCCGTCTACACTGCTGTTTTTGATGAACGCATCAAGGTGATAGTCTCTAGTTGTGGGCTGGATTCTTATCTCGATTACATGAATGGTAACCCTAAGGTCTGGGAGTTAGAGAAAGGCTGGTGCCAAACGAGATACATGCCTAAGCTCGCATCCTATAAAGGAAGGCTCGAACAAATCCCGTTTGATTTTCACGAAATGATTGGCGCACTTGCACCCCGAAATACTCTTATCATCTCGCCTACCATGGATAGCAATTTTAAAGCAGATAGTGTGGATAGAGTTGCTGCATCTGCAGGCAAGATTTATTCGCTATATAAGAAGCCCGAGAATTTGAAGGTGCTCCACCCAGAAGGCGGACACGATTTCAACCCGGAAATGCGCGAAGCAGCATTCAAACTCTTCGATAAAGTTCTCGAGGGGAAATGACACTGGCCCGGTCACTTTCTCCTTTTTCTTTTTCATTCTTTTTCTTCCCCCAACTCCCAACCCTCTTCTTTCTTGCTTTTACACCAACATTTTTTCTTTTTCTTCCCCCAACTCCCAACCCTCTTCCCTCCGGGAAAAGGGCCCT
>CALARU010000380.1 GCA_937888715.1 uncultured Planctomycetaceae bacterium
ATCCCCCAGTAGCCATTGGGCCACATGTTATTGGAATACCAAGTGCTGCCCTCTAGGCGGGTGCGATTACCCTCTAAGCGAATCAGTCTGAATTCGCCTTTTTTACTGATCAAATGATGGTCGAGGTGTGGCGGGTGAATATTGTAGGGGCTCCATTCCTTCATGGGGCATGGCTGGCTGGTGACATCAAATGAAAGTCTATTGGGTTCATCCCACCGGGTGATGGGCTCGACAAAAGGGCCTGTCGAAAAAATGCAGTTCCTGACGGCGCCCGCACCCTTGCCTTCGATCTCTGCCCTTATCGGATAAGCGATTCCGGTAAGAAACATCCAATGCCTGTTTGCTTCGGGAATCGGGGGAAACGCAATCACTTGGCTCCATACTTTTTCGGGTGGTGCATTGATTTCAATTACGCTAATCACCTCTCGAATAGGGGAGGCATCTTGCAGGATTTGTTCCATTCCCATCAACAGGGGCAAGCCTGGGACTTGAAGCAATAGCAGTAGTGGGAATGCTGTTTGGGCAGATGGCCTACGTTGTACCAAATACCCTAGTACACACCCAAGAAGGGAAAGTACCAAGCCCAAGGGAATAAACATGATCAGGCAAATTGCACCTTCAATTGCTAAAAAGAAGAGCAGCAGAAACGCCAGAACACTTGAATAGAATCCTACCCTGATGCAGCTTTTAAAAGGTTGGGGGTTATGCCAACCAAAGGAGAGAACGGAGAAAAATCCATGGGCAAAGGGTAATCCGATGAATAGGCCAAACCCATAATTTTGCAGAATATTAGCCCCAAAAAATGCAAGGGGAACAGTGATCATGCAGGAAACCACAGTGGATCTGAAAATTATTCCCCAGGTGGGTGTTACTAATTTGGGTGTTGGCGTTTCAAGGGTGTTCGATTGCTCTATAGTAGAAACCACCTTGGCGGGCAAAAGACACAGCAACCCAATCAAAAAAAGATTCAGGATAGGTACAAAAAACAAAACAACTAACGCTCGGGGAAGTTCCGCACTTACTAATCTGCGGAAAGTCATCACGGTGCCAATGATGATAAACGGAATTGAAAGAGCCAGCATGGTTAGGCCAAAAATCCGTTCCTCTGGGCCTAGGGTGAAAAGGGTTACTGTATCGCCATCGGGCCATATGATATACTTTCTCGGGGACCAGAATTTATCAAAGAATACCCAGGCGACTAAAACATCGATGGCATATTTAAGCAGCATTAGGGAGATGCCAACCAAGGCATATCTTTCACGGGTTACTGGGGTATTTAGGGAGTCGATTAATTTCATTTTGTCTCTCGATAATCAACGCATAATTTATTAGTAAGAATAACAGGATAAACATGAGCAACATTAATAATCCCCAAGCAAATTTATCAAAAGTCATTGAGAAAATGGCAGCGAATTCAAATTTCACCAAAATTCTTCTCAAGTATTCTGGATGGAGTCCAAATTCAACTTTGGCAACAACTTGGCAGGGTCAGATTGATTTTGCCATTGCGATGCGTTTTCGATTGGTGCAATTGATAGCCGTTGTATTTCTCTTTCTGGATTCAGCTTTTTTCTTCATGCAAATTAAAGACAACGAAAATTATTTTACCAAAATCACAATTTTTTTGATGGAGTTGATAGCCAGCGCCGTGATTTTTTGTGGCTACGAATTGTGGTATCAAAAAACCCGCTTAATGTATCAAGCCCGTAAGGAAATCGAACCCATTTTTTATAAGGTTTTAACTGTTACGATCGAAACCGCCATCCCTTTCATTTGCATCTTAATTCAATCCTTGCACCTGCAATTAGAAAAAGCCTATGCCAATGTATCTTTGATTGAACATATTCCCTTCATGCTGCTAAGTATTCTTTACCTGCGTTTCTGGCTTTGTTTTTATGCCGCCCTTATTGCAAGTATGGGAAGAATCCTGTTACTCCTCTTGATTTTATCTTTTAGCGAGGTAGATAAAAAATTACCGGATCATGCCTGGGGAATCGCAGAGATTATACTTTCCGGCTTCATCATGGGAACCATCGCGTTGCTTCTAAGGAAAATGATTGAATCAGCCATAGCTGTGGCTTCTGAAAAAACCAAGCTTCAAGATATCTTTGGCAGGTTCGTTTCCAAAGATGTAGCGGATCAGATCGTATCCA
>CALARU010000381.1 GCA_937888715.1 uncultured Planctomycetaceae bacterium
ACGGGATTTTATATTCCATGTACATACTCGTTTCAAAATTACCAATCAGTTTTTGATATATATGGAGCAACCATATTAATTAATACTACTATTTTTGCATTAGAGGTTTCATTCTTTTCGATTTTATTTGGTTTTGGTTTTGCTATATTAATCCGCGAACTACCAAAACTATACCGAATTATCTGTTTTACCTGCTTACTTTTACCAAAATTCATTAGCCCCCTAATAATTGTTTTTGGTTTACAACGACTATTTGGCAATCACGGTATAATCAATGCGTCATTAATTAGTACTCATCTAATCAATGAACCGGTAGATCTAATTAGGAATCATTTAGGTGCATTGATTGGAGAAATATTTTTAACTATTCCTTTCGTAACATTATTTTTATTTTCTCAATTAATCTCAATTGAGAAAGAAATCTATATCGCCGCTACAGGATTAGGCGCAAGTAATTATCAAGTTTTTAGAAAAATCACATTACCAATGTGCTACCCCGGAATCATTACCATCTGGCAACTTTCCATCGCATGGAATTTAGGATCATTTTTAGGACCTTTATTTTTAGGTAACCCATCGAATACCACTATTTCTTGCGAAATTTATCACCAAGCATTTGAAATTGGAAATTGGCCCATGGCAGCAACTTGGTCAGTATTACTCACTGCAACCATAGTTGCATTTCTTATCTGTACAAAACTAACAATAGCATTGTGTTTAAAGAAACCTCAAAATGAAAAATAAGTTAAAAAGCATTATAATTACAAGCATTTCCTTCTTTTTAATTTTACCAATTATAACAAGCGCAAGTATTGCATTTTCACCTGACTCATTTTTAACCATTCCAACTAATAACTTGACTTTTAAATGGTTTTATGAATTTTTCAACCAAACACGTTGGACCGATGCATTGCTACGTAGTTTAATAATGGCAATAGTTTCTACAATATTAGGTTTAACAACAGGATTACCATTAGCTTACGCAATGACAAGGTTAAATATTCCTTTGAAAGATATTATCCATGGAGTCATTATACTTCCGTTAATAATACCACCAATAATCATAGGTATAGGAGCACTTCCATTGTTTTATGCAATGCGACTTAACGGCACAATAATAGAAGTAGTTCTAATGCACAGTTGTTTGCTTTTACCAATCTTTTATTTAATATTAAAACACAAAATCCAGAGTATAAACCCAGAAATTGAAAAAGTCGCTATGGGGCTTGGTGCTGGAATATTCGAAACCTTGTGGCTCATCACTTTGCCATTATTATTACCAGCAATCGTAATATCTGGAATATGTGGATTTTCCATTTCAATCAATGAAACAATGGTAGCGTTATTTTTAGCAGGGCCAACAAACGAAACAATCGCAACAATGACTTGGTCGCAATTAAAAGAAGCCCCAACACCAATAATCGTTGTGGCCTCGATAATTAATTTGATGGTTATTCTAATCTGCGCCTTGGCTATTAGATTTTTATTAATAAAATTTATAAATAATAACAATCATACAAAAAGAATTTAAAGTCAATTCTATAGTTGTACAAATCACTAGAGGAAAATATATTACAATAGTCCTAATCAGCAGAAACTTTTTTCTGGTATTCAGACTTTAAATAAACAGGATCCAGTAATTTATCTTTAAATTGCCTAGCTCTAATTGGATCATTTTTAACTTTATCGAACAAGATAGAAAGATAGTAAAGCGACTTTGCATGCTCATCGGAATCTTGATTATAAAGTGTATCAACAATTAAAAATGCCCAAAAAGCTTCGGCCTCTTTATTTTTTTTCAAATAAAATTCGCCTAACAAATTAAAAGCTTTACCTCTAGTAAAAATCTCATCACTTAAACCAATAACTTTATTTAAATCAACTTCAATTGTATTTAATTTATCATTTAGTAAATTTGCTTGGGTTTTAACCAGAAGAACTTGGACTCGTCTTGGATCTCCTTCAGAAATCAAAGCTTCGACATCTTTTAATTTAGCTTCGGCTTCGGCCATCCTATTGGTCCGCAACAACAATTTAAGTACTAAAAAATCTGAATCAGTTTTAATATCTTTAGGAACATTAGGCAGTTTACCTATACCTTGATACAACTTTAACGCTGCATCAAAATTACCTTTAATTTCTTGCAATTCTGCTTCAATTTTAAACGAACTTAAAGTCATCCATGAATCTGGATTATCAATTCGAACATTATTTAAAGACTTAATTGCATCAGGTAAAGCTTCAGGTTTTATTTTGGCTAAATCAGCTTTTATTTTTGCAATTCGAAAATTAAGATATTTTGAAAGTCTTAAATCAGATTTAACTTTTGGTAACAATTCCGATATATCTTTGATTGATTCTTCATAAAGTTTTAATCGATCAGACTCTTTTGTAGTTGAAAGATTAGCACGAACTTCTTTCCCTAATGCAATTTTTAATTCGATAGAACCAATTGCAGTGCTGGAGTAATTAACATTGATAATATCAACAGAAGGAATAAGCTTGGGGATGGGTTCTTTTTGAATTTTAATCAATAAACCTTTAATACTATCGCCTGTAATTAAACCGTTTAATTCGCTATCTCCTTTTTTAGTTTTATCAGCAAACTTCACAGAATCTTGGGCAAAGATTGAAAAAACAAAAAAGTTTAAAAAACAAAAACCCATGGTAAATCTAACAATAAAGCTTAACATTATTATTTATCTCCCGTCTTGGTTGCTGATTTCCCAGCATCAGTTTTAGATCCAGAAATTACTCGTTTAGCTTTTAAAACTTCAAATGCTTCTTTAAGTTCTTTTTCATTACCTAGCAAATCATCAAACCGTTTTTTAGAATCAATACTCCCAAAATCAGGTTGAGATATTTCAAGTTTTTCAATCAACCCAGCAGCATCTGAAATCCCTTTTGCCTTCCTTGCAGGATCAGTTGAAGTTGTACCGAATTTTAAAAGCCCAAAAACAACATGATAATAGGCTTCAAGATACTTCTCTTTAATTTGATTGTCACTGGACCTACCTACCAAAGCCTTAACAATCCAATTCGCCATGGTTGATGAAAGACTGTACTTTTCTTGAGCCTCCACCAATTTTACTTTTTCCAATAGGGTATCGATATCTTTGCCACCCCAACCAGGCATTTCTTTGGTACCAGTAATTTCATCCATCAATTTAGTAGCATCTTCATATTTTTTCAAATAGCGCAATTCTCTAGCTTGCTGGAGTTGAATCCCTCTATAAACAGCGGTCGCTTTAGCATCGTTGGGGTCCTTCGGTTTTTCGGCTTTTACAAGCAAATCCAAAGCTTTCTCATTCAGCCCCATGGTTGAATAGTTAAGAGAAATAAGTCTTAAAAGATCGTTAGCCATAGCCTTCTTTTTTGAAGAATCTTCCTTCGTTACATCGTCAAGAATAGTGGTAAACCCCTTGATTGCAATCTCCAGAGCTTTAGGGTCGCCTTTTTTACGAAGATCCTTGATTTGTTCGCCAATAAGAGAATTAAGCTGCAATAAAACAACATTTGCTGTTCCAGCAGCTTCGGCATCGGAAGTTAAATACTGGAGAGCTTTAACGACTTTACGCGCTTTTTCTGTATTCCCAATTGAAATATTCGCTTGTAAAGCCATGCCAAGCAATGCTGATCCAAGCTGCAAATTTTGTTTGATATCAGGCATTTTTCCTTCACTTGCCTTTTCAACCAAAGGGTCAAGTAATTTGGAAACGTCCGAAAGTTTTGATTGGCTAAAACTAGCATTCGCAAGGCCATAAAGTGCGAATAACTCAAGATTGCTAACATTGGTGGCAATCGCTTTACGAATTTCCGTATCTTTAGTTTGATCCATATCAAGCCGATTATTAGGCTGGGCTAATTCAGCAGTCAAATTCAGTGAAAGTTTTTGTAAATCAGCAAAACGTTTTGCAAGATAATATTCTCCACCAAGTTTTGCTTTGGCAATAAAGTAAACCTTGATCAACGAGGGATCCGAACCTTCTAAGGGTAAAACAATTGATTCAAAAGCTTTAATAGCTTTGAGTCGATTTTTCCCGTCTTTAGTTTCCCCTTCTGCTGCAAGAGCTGCATTACCAAGCTCATACATACAAAAAGGAAATCCAGTATATGAAGGTGTAATCTGCTCTAATGTTGAAACTGCTTCAATGTATTTTTTATCCTTAACTAAAAACATTGCAATTTGATGACGAGCACTATCGCCTGGTGTATCCGTTGGCCATCGTTCAATCATCATTTTTGCAAACAATGCCATATCATTTTTTGCAGATTTTATCATATCTTCTGTTGCGCCAGATTTTTCTAATTCCCCAATTTTTTGAGTAAAAGAACCCAAAGCATAAAGAGAAGCGGTTGAAGCTTGAGAAGATCTAGGGTCATCAATAACAAATTGTTTACCTACTGCAATTGCTTCATCAAATTGTTTTTCAGTAAAATAATAAAAAGTAAGCATTGCACGAGCGTTATTTACTTCAAACTGATTTAAGCCAGAACCTTTTTTCATGGTTTCTTTGGCTTCTTTAGTCTCAAGCCCTTGCTTAAGAGAAGCAATCACAGTCTCAGCATGTCCTTTTCTTTTCTTTTCTAAATCATCAGGATTAGTATTTTTAGCCTCTTCAGCGACAATCTGAGAAATCTCATATTGGGCACGGATAAAACAATCTTCAAAAGATTTTAAATCTTGAACTTTTTTTGTAAAAGCACCTTGCTCCTTCATGAGACTAATCTTTAGATTTCTAGCCTCATCTGTATATTCATTTTCCGCCTGTTCAATTTCGGTTAACTGTTTACGAGCGAGCGTCAACAACTCGGATTTTCTTTGCGGATTGGTAGCAACCGCTTTACCCCGATATTGCTCAATATAACTTTTGGCAAGCAACATACGAATACCATAACCTTCAGGAGTTTTCACATACGCTTTATAATCATCAAGCCATTTGTTCCCATTAGTTTGAATAATTTTATCTACATCTTTTTCTGTAGGATCAGGGGCATCTTTAATTACTTGCAAAAAGAAATACTTTGCCAACCGTTTGGCATCATTAGCAGCTTTATTAGATGGAGAAACAGAAAGGATTTCGATTAATTTTGGTCTAGCTTTCTTGGGTTCACCATTTTCCATGAGAAAAAGGGCATACCATGCTTTAGCTATCCAAGTTTGAGCATCCGTCTCCCCACGATCAGCAAGTTTTTCCATAGCCTTGATAGCTTCATTAATAATATTACCACGCAAAACCCGGTCTTTATCTTTACCAGTGTCAATAACTGACTTCGCTTCATCATAGAAAGAAAGAGCAAGATCCATTTCCCCGAGTGAAATTTTTTCGGCCAAAGATTTTGACTCTGCGAGTTCGGCAGGGGTCATCCCTGCAATAGTTATAAGTTTATCTTGCATTTCTTTGATTGCGCTTTTCATCTGCAACCTTGAATCAAGAATTAAAGCTTTTGCTTCGTTACCTTTAGCCACTTTTTCATCATTAGTTCGAAGTGAAGAAATCTCAGAAATCTTTGTTTTCGCCATCTGAATAGATAACCTTGCAAGATCAAGTTTAGCTTCAGAAACCCTAGAACTCTTAGGATTGGCACTGATAAACTTTTTAATCTCAACCATTACTGCGAGGTAAAGTTTTTGTCTTCGGGCTTTATCTGGTTCCGCAATTGCTTTTGATAATTGAGTTTTAGCAATCTCAAGTGGAATGATAACTTTTAATTCAGGAGAGGCCATTTTTTCAATAATTTTCAAATAATCCAAGGCGAGGTCAATATCTCCTCTCTTTCGTAATCCATCTACAAAATCCAAATCAATTCTATCTTTGACCGTTTGGGCAAAAACCAGAAAGGGTGTAATCAAAATCAAACAAAGAAAAATAGCAACAATTCGTTTCATGACTAACCCAACCCTAGCATTAAAGGTAAAAACAACAGGATTGAAATCCGATTTTTCAAGAATATCTTCACTGTTTATTCATTATTTCAAACAGAAGTCCGCAGGTATAGCAAAAACCTGAAAAACATTTACAAAGTTTATTTCTTTTTAAAGTTTTTATCAGAGGAGATTGCGATACCAACATAACCAAAGGATTTTTCTGGTTCAGCAACTTTGTACAAAGCATCCTTAAACCAAGTAAAATTTTTGGGATTCATACCAACATGGCGAAAAGCAATTGATTTGCTCAAAGAAGCAGATTCCATTTTGTTAGCATCCTCGAGGGTTGCAGAACTGATATCCTCTTTGGCAAGAAACGAAGCAAGTAAAAACCTGGATTTAATCTGTTTGTAATCTTTCATTGCCTGTGGGACTTTATCAGCAGCTTTTAACCAAGAATCAGATAAAATCTTTAAACTTTGAGAAATTTCAGTAAGTACTAAGTAGGATTGCACACTATCAACATTGGGCATCACACCTTCACTAACAATACGATTCAATTCATCTTTAAGCACTAATACATCTTTGCCAAGAAATGATGCAAGTAATGAAACCTTGGACAAGCAATTTAAACGAAAAACCGCATCAGCGTTTTTAAAATTTGATGACCCAATTAAATTTTCCAATTTGTCATCGACCAAATTAACACAAAGCAAACAAAATATATCAACATCACTGTTCGAATCTTTAGAAAAAACAAAGGGCATAGGTTTTTCTTTTTCTGCGATAGTAAAAAATGCAGCAGCAAAAGGAGAAACAGGGGTACCTGGAGCAGAGGTGTAACGGGTTCGAATAGATTCCAAGATTTGCTTTGAAGCATCGATTTTCTGGGCATTAAACAACTCCATACCAACGACAGCTAAAAAATCAGAATGGTCATCAATTTTTTTATCTTTAGAAATAGCAGAACCAGAAAGAACTTGCGAAGCAAATGCAAGTGCACGATCTATTTCACCGCTAGCGATAAATGAAGCAGTGGCCTCTTTCAAAGCAATGAGTTTAATCTCAGGAATGGTAAAGGACTCGAAAGGTTGCTTTAAAAACTTCTGCACTTCATCCCATTTTAATTTTTTATTATCCCGAACATCATCTTTCCCCCCACCCAATTCGATTATGGCTCTGCATAATTCGAGTAATGCAAAATCTTTTTCATACAAAGAGCTAGCTTTATCTAATGAAGCTAAAGCTGTTTGCAGAGTTTTTTTTATTTTTGAAGCAGGAATATCAGGAGATTCTGCCAAGCGATAAGTGGCAACACCAGCAAGGAGAACAGCCTTAATTTCACCAGTAGAGTTAGCAAGTTCGCCACTTTTTATACTAAGTTCGATTTTGGCAATTTGTGCATCTTCATTAACTTTGCCACGATAGGAACTATAATAAATAAACCCTAATAATCCAGAAATGATTAAAACTAAAACCATTACAGTGCGTTTAATTTTTTCAGCACGCGTTAAAGGCTCATACTCCTCGACAATAGCACCAGCCTCGAGCAAGGCATCGCGGGAAACGGTATCCATGGTAGAATTCCATGTACCTTCAAGCTCGGGTTCTTCTTTTCTTAAAGCACCAGAAGGCCGTTTATCAGGTTGCTTTTTCCAATCTGGGCCAGATGTTTTTACAACTGCTGGCATAGGAACCTTAAGAATTCTCCTACAACCGGGACAGGGGGCCTGCTTTCCACCTAAATCGATTGGGAGCGAAACTTTTTCATCACAAAAAGTACATTCAAACTGAATGAATTGAGGAACTGCATCTTCTACTTGTTTAGTTTCTTCAAGTGCTAATGCCGCCATCGCTTCAATATCTTGTTCTGCCTGGCTTTTAGTTTTAACCGAAGTTTGGGGAGGGGGCATTTCGAGAAGTACACTACCTGCTGGTAAAGCAGGTACGATTAACGGAACTTTGCAAGTAGGGCAAGGAATAGTTTTACCTGCAAACTTATCTGCAGCTTTAAATTTTTTATTACAAGATTTACAAGTAAACTGAACAGGCATAGACCAAAAGCCTCCCGATTCAACTTAAATAAAAGAAAGACTCAAGGGGTTAAGTTTTCATCGAATCACAGGAAGTGCAAATTTCTTTTCATGGGTACCAAGCCCTTTTTCCACTATCAAGTTTCCACTTTGAGCTTCTTCAATTTCCCATTTTTCAACTTCTTCAAGAAGAGCATCCACCATTTCGCTTTCGAGGACATGGCGTACAATTTCGCCTCTTTTAAAGATAACGCCTTTACCATTACCAGCTGCAATACCTAAATCTGCTTCCCGAGCTTCCCCAGGGCCATTAACAATACAGCCAAGGATACTAATTTTAATCGGAGTCGTTTTTCCTGCGAGCCGTTTTTCAACTTGAGCAATAATTCCTTCGAGATCAATTTCAAGCCGGCCACATGTAGGACATGCGATAAGTTCAGGTTTTCGGACGCGCCTTTGGGTTGCTTGAAGAATATCAAACGCTGCTTGAATTTCTGGAACAGGATCGCCCAATAAACTAATTCGAATGGTATCCCCTATGCCATCAAGCAGCAATGGAGCCAATCCACAGGCAGATTTAGTAACGGCGTAGGGCGGTTTGCCAGCTTCGGTTATACCAATGTGAGTTGGGTAATCTGCTTGTTTTGCAAACATGCGATAGGCTTCAACAGCCGTAAGAACATCGCTTGATTTTAAAGAAACAATAATATTTTTCACACCCTCAGATTCAGCTATTTCAAGATATCGAAGCGCACTTTCAACCATCGCAGGAGGGCAGGGGAACCCATATTTTTCAACAAGTTCTTTTTCCAAACTTCCTGCGTTAACACCAATACGAATGGGTAAACCTTTATCCTTGGCTTTTCTAAGAACTTGCCTATATCGATCATAACCACCAATATTACCTGGATTAATACGGATTTTATCAATCGGATGATCCATTGCTTGAAGGGCCATTTTGTAATCAAAATGAATATCACAGATCAGAGGGATACCAATTTTTTTTCGAATCTCCCCTAAAGCATGAGCATCTTCAGCCTTAGGCACAGTAACTCGAACTAATTCACAACCAGCTTCTTCAAGGGCATGAATTTGCTTAATTACTTCTTCCACAAAGTGGGTATCGGGAGTGGTCATCGATTGAACAAGAATCGGATTATTACCACCAATCACACGATTGCCAATCATTACTTCACGAGTTTTATGCCTAGTAAAAGTATGCTTATAAGACATATGAATGGAGTCCTTTCAATACGAATAGCCGCAGATCTTCCATAGCTTGAAGTATATACGAAAATAAACATCATCCCAAACACAAACATAAGCTAAGTTGATGCAAGTACCAATTATTTTCCAACACAAAACCGACTAAACATGCGATCTAAAAGATCATCCGTAAAAACATGCCCCGTAATCTGGCCTAAATTCTCAATTGCTTCCCTTAGCTCCAAGGCTAAAATTTCCAAAGGTTCTTCAAAAAGAACACAATGATGAGCCCTGCGTAAATTATCAAGACACAGATTGGCATACCCCTTTATTCTAGCAAGGCCTGACGCAGAAGCAGAACCATTTTTTTGATGCACAAGTTCAATAATATTTTTCTTTAAAAGTTCGATGCCCTGAGAAGTGACAGAACTAGTGTGAATCCAATCATCAGGCCCATTGGAAACATCAATTTTAGTAGCAACTTTAAGCAATGATTTTTCATCAGCCTTTAAAAAAAGCTCTAGAACTTGCTGGTGCGCCTTATCGGCACAATAAACAATAACATCCGCAAAACCTATTTCTTTAATTGCTAAATTCTGAGCCTGTTGCTCAATAAAATCCCGTCCATCTTCAATGCCAGGCGCATCAACAAGCTCGAAAAAAGAATCGTCCCAATCAATTCTGGAAGTGACCAGATCTCGGGTAGTACCTGGAATCGGGCTAACAAGTGATTTTTGCCCACTAACCAAAATATTGAACAATGAAGATTTTCCAGCATTCGGAGGTCCAACAATTATAACTCGAATTTTTTCATCGCCAACTCCCCGTGACTGAAGTTTTTTGACCAAAACAATTATTTGGGCAAGCATATCGCCAATTGTCTTAAGTATCGCATCAGAACTGATAATCAGAATGTCTTCAGTTGAAAAATCTAGATTAGCTTCCACATCTGCAAGAAGATTAAGTAAATCATCTTTAACCTTATGCAAGGGATCAAAAACACCCCCAGCAAGTTTGCCCAGAGCTTTATAAAGCCCATCTGGAGTAGAAGCTTCTATTACCTGATGAATTGCATCGACTTGCGCAATATCAACTTTGCCATTGAGAAAAGCACGAAGAGTGAACTCCCCAGGTTTAGCAAGCCTGAAACCACATTCAAAGAGTTTTGAAAAAACTAAGTCAACAATCCAAGAATTGGATATTAGATGTAATTCAATTACATCTTGGCCAGTGTAGGAAGCAGGAGATTTCCAATAATAGAAATCAATTTCAACCGAACGAAAATCATCCAACAAAAAATTGGCAGGAACAAGTCCTTTAGAAATGTGAAGGCCGGGAATTTTAAAATGAAGAAAAGAAGAAACGCAATCTATGGCATTATCGCCAGTGATACGAATAATCTGCCTAGCACCATAACCCGCAGGGGAAGAGCAAGCGCAAATCAAGTCATGCGAAAGAAGTATTTCCCGTTTCAAAATAGGTAACCCCAAACATGGGTTATTTTTTCTCGGCTTGTTTTAGAATATCATTAAACCAATCACGCCAACGGTCGAGAACATTTTTTTCGGTATTACTCTTTTCTAAAGACTTATTAGCGAGCTCTTTCCGTAAATTTTTAGCAGACTTCCCATTGTTATTGGAATCTAATTTGGAAATATCGGCGCCATTGGCCGATGCTAACAAAGGCTGTTGTCCAGTTTTGGTTTTAGGCAGCAATTTTCTTTCAGCAAGGCCCCACAAACTGCTAGCAATAAAATAAATGCAAAGGCCTGCAGCAACCTTGTAAAACATAAAACCCATAAAGACCATCATGTAGGTCATCATTTTTTGTTGTGCTTCTTGTTGCTCATCCGTGGGAGGAGGGGTAAACATTTTTTGCTGTAAAACCATCAAGCTAATGGCAAGAATGGGAAGAAGGTTAAAATAAGGCCCAAGATAAAAAAAGCCTCCATAGTCTTCTGGATTACTGATTAGAGGAATCGCGGCGCCCCAATTAATGAGCATATCAGGTGCAGCAAGGTTGATAATCCAAGTAGGCCAGAAAGTGGCTAGGCGAAAATGGATGCTCTCCTGCAAGGCGAAATAAAGGCCCATAAAAACAGGCATTTGAATTAGAACCACCCAGCAAGTGCCAAAAGGGTTGACATTATATTTGCGATATAATTCCATTTGGGCCAAGCCAATCGCTTGTTTATCACCCTTCAACTTTTCCTGCATCTTTTTCAACTCAGGAGCAAGTTCTTGCATCTTAATACTCATGATTGCTTGCTTCCTGCTTAAAGGAAACATCAGACCACGAATTAGAATGGTAAGAAAAATGATACAAAGACCAAAGTTAGGGAGGACAAGATAAACTTTCCACAAAATCCAATGCATCATATTTGTGCATTTAATAACAATATCAGTCCAAAAAATAGAGGCACAAAAAGAACCAATCCAACCAGGGGATTGATAATCTGTCATGGTGTTTAACCCGAGTTTAGTTGTATATCGGGAAACCTGATCAGAATTAACCATTGCGTTATTGCTAAAATCACCAAGCAGACTAGTTTTAACAGGGCCATTATAAAGCAAATATTTATGGGTTACAGGTTTTCCTACTACAAGATTAAACTGCTTGGAAGTAAGCCTTACGGTAATATCGTTACCAAATAATGGTTGGGCCTGAGTTTCTTTCCGAACATCAATAACAGCATACATGGGCTTTTTATCAGGAGTGGCAATATGCCTATAATAAATTGCTATTTGCCTGCCTAACCCAAACTGGGACTCCATCTTCTCGAAAGATTCTTTACTATCGAACCAAAAAGTTTCATCTTTACCGTCAACACGAAGATTAAGGCTCCGATTTACGGGATCAATTTTAGAAATAATCCCCCGTGCAAAAGTTGCATCGAGTGTGGGACGAACTTTTTCAATGATTTTTTGATCAGGCTGATCTTCATCAACAACAACCATTGAAGAAAAATACTGGATAGCAACGCCTGCATACCGAAACCAATGATTTAGCTGATTATTTACAAGAACTTCACTTCCGCCCATCCAACTAGCAATCTGCCTACCATCCTGAAGATCGCGATAAACATTATTTCGATCATCAACTTGTGCAATTAAAGCATTTCTAAAAATATTAGTATACCACTCACCTTCAACCGGAAGACTTCTAGGGCCAGTAATTTGGTATCTAAATGGAATAACAGCCGTGTCGTCAGTGGAAAAAACCAATTCCATGCCAACATGGTAATCGTTCTTCGAAAGAGTAAAAGTTTTAGAAATAAGAATGTTCTGCAATTTCGTTTCAAAAACAAGTTTTTGAAATGCAATCCCTTTAGAGTCAACTTCTTCGGTGGGCCCTGAAACAATTTTCCAATCAGTTTTCCCTAAAAGATCCATAGGTTGGTCGCCAAATTGATCTTTAAAATCAAAATGATAGAGGTAATTTGCGCCAGCATGCCAGCGGGATTCTAGGGGTATTAAATCCAAACTTTTAGGTATTTTCTCAGTTTGATTGATCCAAACAGGTCTGCCAAGATTATCAGCTTGCTGAAATTTATTAAGTACCACTTTGCGGACACAAGCACCAAACGAATCGAAAGTAATTCCCAGATGAAAACCTGATGTAGAATCTTCACTGCCAAGGGTTACGAAATTTCCTCGTTCCTTGAAAGGAGCAAGGGATAAACCATTATCATTATCAATCGCATTATCATTTAATTTAATTGGGTTTTTTTCTACAAAAGGTTCAGTAACTTCAGGTTTTTTTTTAGGAGCAGGCCAAAGAGACTCACGTATTTGAATCCATGCTGCAAAAAGCAGGAAAGAAGCTGTAAAAAACAAAAGGAAATTCTTATTATTCTTCATATTTATATTGAATGGAATTAAGGAAAAAAAAGTATAGGAATTCGCCTATGCTTAAACTAGCGACCTTCTTTAAGACGATCACCCAGAAAATTTTCCAACTCGGGAATCGCATAGATTTTTTTGGCAGTAATCTCAAAGTCGTAAGGTACTCTGCGATAGCTGATTCGATTATTTTCAAGAATTACATAACAAGATTTTGGATTGCTATCGCGAGGTTGGCCCACCGAGCCCACATTACAAAGGGTTTTACGATTATCTAGCAAATAGGAGAAATCAAATTCTTCTGGACTTTGAAATTGATAAAGATCGGTACCTTCCTGCTGCACGAAAATTCCAGGCACATGAGTGTGGCCTTGAAAACAATATTTTCCAACGAGGGAAAAGATTCTTTCCATTTTTCTGTTGTTATAAATATCTTCTGGAAAAACATATTCATTTAAAGGGTTTCGAGCGGAACCATGAACAAAAAGAAGTTCTTCTTCACGGTGCAACCGAGGACGAGCAGAAAGAAAATTCCAGCGTTTGGAGCGTTCCTCTGGAGAACCCCCGGTTTCTAATTGTTTTCTTGTCCAAAAGATGGCACGCTCAGCCGAAGGATTAAATCCATCGGGATCAAATAATGCGCCTTGATCATGGTTCCCTAAGAGAACCACCTTGCAATTCATGACTAAATCCACACATTCACAAGGGTTAGGGCCATAGCCCACAACATCCCCGAGGCAATAAATCTCGTCAACACCTTGAGATTCGATGTCTATAAGTACATTACGAAAGGCTTCAATATTTCCATGAATATCACTAATAATCGCTTTTTTCACATTTTCACCAACCAAATTAGAAACAAGTGCAATTCGGGATCAATTCTGTACAAACACTTATCTTAGCTGATTTATACTGTTATGCCATCGTTTTAAACACAATAAGTCGAGACTTCCCTTTAAGTTGCATTAATTCCCTATATTAAATCTAGTTCCTTGCTCAAAAGATTCGAAAATAATTTGAGGAAAAATCTCGGTTACCTTATGGGAATCTAACGTACTTAAGTCGTTTCTATTAGGTACTTTACCTTCAATTGCAAGTGCATATACCCCTTCAATTGGGGAATCCAATTCAATTAAGTGTTCAAAAATAGCAAAGGTCTTGCTTCGAAAAATGCAATAAGAATCAATTCCAGTTTCTTTAACAACAGAAAATTGATCTGCAAGATTACGACCTGATAAAGGCTTCTCATTAAGAAGCAATAAAATATTAAGCTTAGCTTTAGCCTTCGGGGCGGTTTCGCCCTCAACCGTAGCGGTAGACCACTCCACCCCTTCCCGCCAGCGAACCCGGACTCTGATCTTTTTTCCTTGTGGAATTTTATCCAATATTTTCCCATCTTTTTCAAATTGAATTACGATTCTTTCATCACGCCATCGGTCATTTGATTTACTATTTCGAAATTCCATCATTCCATTGTGATTAGAATCGGAAAAAGGCCCACGCCATGAAACTCGTTCGAATAAAGAATCGGGCATAAGCCAAGCTGCGGTTTTAAATTTTGAATCATCTGAAAATAAAGAGAGGGCCAAATTCTGATACGCAGGAAGTTGGGATGAAACATTTTCTAGAACAACAAACAATTTGTGTGATTTAAACTCCATTAATTGCTCTCGGAGTTTCAGAATACGATTAATTTTTTCATGAAGTTCAAAGTTATCCTTATCCCATTTAGATTTATTTTCTTTATAAACTTCTCTTCGTTTTACAATTTCAGGTTCTTCGCCAAATTGATCAATTAAAAATGCTCTTTCAGATTGAAGGTATTGATTAAGCCCCTGAAGAAATCTTTTAGAAACATCAGTTTCAGAATAGCGACTTAACAAAGCATAAGAAGCTTTTAAATCACGGTTAGCAAACCCAGCAACTTCATCCAACATAGTTGGAATTGCAGGATCAATTCTTACTAGAACGATTTTTGTACCAGGATATATCTTGGAAATTTCAAGTGCTTTTTTCGTATGAAACCCAATGTTTTCTTGGTTTTTTGAGTAGGGCATTTCTTCCATTGCGAAATCTCTCGTCCGCGTAAGATCAACTAATTCGGCATGTGTTTGAATTTCACCAAAAGCTTTTTCCCACCCTAAAAATTCAGTCCCAACAATGGCAATGGATGCTGGTGCCCCAACTCCACGCAAATTACGCGCTGGTTGCGATGCCCCTTCATTAGAAAAAATATTCAACAGATTATTCTGCTTGATCGAGTAATTTGTTTTAATTTGGGTTTCAGCAGTGGTGACAAACATAACCGACGGAAGTGCTGCAAGATTTTTAATGGATGCAGGGGTTGCAAGGATTTCAAATAACGCACCATTAGCACCTTCAACAACGGCATCATTCAGATTGGAGAATAGTTCATTAATTTCGTTTTGGCTAGGAGGTTGATGATTTAAAACTAACAGCCATTTTTCAAGTTTCGGTTCAGTAGCTTCCAATTTTTTCTTAGCAGCAGGGCTCATTTTTCGCAATGAACTTTCTTTGATGTCTTCAATAACTCTTGCCTTAACCAATGGCCAATCAGGATGCACCTTGACAATGCGGGGGAAAGCAAAAGGAGTAACAAAAACGCCAGCGGTTTTTAATGCTTCGGGAAATATTTTGGTATCAATGATGGGCAATGATTTTCCAATGAGATTTCCTGTAATTCGTGTAAACAATTCTGGGTTATAAGAAACAGCATCAATAAAACCAACTTTAAGAAGACTGCTTTTAAGATCATCCCAAAATTCAAGTTGTTTCTTAGCTTGCATGTATTGTGGGAACTCAATTTCAATTCGAACTGGATCTTCAGACTTATACGGATCCTCACTTCCAACCGGCCAACTTGTTACAGAATAAATCCACCTCGGATTGATACACTTGCTTACCTTGCCTATTGGTACAGTTCCATCAAACGAGCTAATAGTTTCATCTTGTAATTTTTCAAACAGATTTTCATCAGTAGAAGTGAAGCCAGTTGCTTTAAGAAATTTAAGCAACTCATCGACTTGCCTTAGTCTTTCAACACCATAAACTTGAATTCTAAATTTGACCCTAACATTAACTTTATCTACCGAAACGGGCGTATCTTGCCCCATCAACGAAATTGGCAAAACAAGTAGAATCAGAAGAAAGCTTATTAATTTCTTATTCATCTTAACTTCTCGTTATCAGTACAGAACAAACCAATCTATTATGACATGTGATTTTAAAGTAGAGGTGTCTTAATTCCGGTAATCACAAAGTAATTTAACATTTAAAAAGGAAATACCATGAAATTCGGTCAGGGACAAAAAGTTATTATCACCGGTGCTTCAACAGGCATAGGAAGGGCAATAGCTATAGAATTAGCTAAAGGTGGAGCACAGGTAGGGCTTATTGCAAGAAGAGAAGAACTACTTTTAGAACTTGTAAACGAAATACAAACCCTTGGTGGTAAAGCTTTTTACAGGGTTTCAGACATATCAGAACGAAAAGAAACACTAATTGGGATTTCGGAATTAATAAACTGCATGGGCGGAATAGACATACTTGTTGCCAACGCTGGGGTTGGGGCCCCAACAACGATCCAACCCTTTAATGTTGAAACTCAAGAAAAAATGATCAAGGTTAATTTGCTAGGTGTTATTTATTGCATTGAAGCTGTTTTACAAACCATGCTTGATTCAGAAAAAGGACATATCGTTGCAATTTCAAGCCTAGCAGGGTTTAAAGGGTTACCAGGCGAGTCGGGTTACACCGCATCGAAAGCAGGCTTAAATACATTCATGGAAGGAATGCGAATACAATTGCGCCCGAAAAACATTTTTGTAAGCACCATTTGCCCAGGATTTATTAAAACACCCATGACAGAAGTTAATGATGAAAAAGACATGCCTTGGCTAATGGATGCAGAAACCGCAGCAAATATAATAATAAAAGCAATTCAACGAAAAACAAAAGTTCTTAGATTTCCATGGCAAACTTCGCTGCTTATGCGAATTGTAGGTTTCCTTCCAGACTGGTTGATCGAGCGGGTCATGAAAAAGTACAACGAAAACCCGCCCATGCCTAAAACCCCACTATAAAAATCAGGCCTTTATTTAGCAGATCGAGATGCGATTTCACCAAACAAATGAGCCATCGACTTTATCAGTTTTATCCAGTCGCCTTCATGCAAACTTTCGTTAGGGGCATGAGCGTTACTATCCGGGTCTTCAATACCTAGCAATAGAGCAGGGGCCCCGCCAAGCAATTCAACTAATGGTCGGACAAACCCAATTGTTCCGCCACACCCTATGCCTACAGGTTTGGCTTTAAAGCCTTTTTCAAGAGCAGCAATTGCAGCTTCAAAAGCGGGCCCTTTAGGGTCGGTCATCCACCAATCAACGGAACTTCCATGAGCAGTAACCTTAACCTCCACGCCCCAAGGAGAATCGGCAGAAAGAGCTTTGCACAATAATTCTTCAACATGCTTTGGGTCCTGATCTGGAACAATCCTACAACTTACGAGAGCTGAAGCAGTAGGGAGAACTTGATTAGATGCACCTTTAATATTGCTGGCTTCAATGGCAATAACGGTAACCGCAGGGTGGCGCCAAGTTTGCTCATAAATACTTTTCCCTTTTTGCAGAGCAAACTTAACATGATCCGGAACGCCCAAAGATTTTCTTAAGGCATCTGCATCTACGGGTAAAGATTCAATCACTTTTCTTTCTGAATCAGTCAAGGGTTTAACAGAATCATTAAAACCTGGAATTGGAATAGGGCCATCTTCCCAGCAAAGCCTTGATAAAACCTTGGCGAGTGCAAGTGCGGAATCAGCAAAAGCTCCACCTGCCATTCCAGAATGCACAGGAATCAATGCACTTTTAACTTCTACAAGCAAAGTTACAACACCACGAAGGGAATAAGTGATCGATGGTAAACCCACCCTGATATTTTCGGTATCACAAACAACGATAATATCCGCCTGGATACGGCTACGGTTTTCGCTGAAGAATTTGACAAGGTTTTTGGAACCGACCTCTTCTTCGCCCTCAACAAGCATTTTCACATTTACAGGAAGTTTACCAGCAGTTTTAAGCCATGAAGCAATAGCTGCGAGTTGAGCAACTGAAGCGCCCTTATCATCAGCAGCGCCCCGGCCAAAAAGCCGACCTTCTCTCGAGGTTAATTCCCAAGGCGGGCTAAGCCAAAGATGTTCATAATTGATGGGTTGTACATCATGATGTGAATAAAGGAATAAAGTAGGCTGATTTGGAGCACCCAACCATTCGCCATAAGCAAAAGGATTGGAATCCCCTGTTCTAAGAATTTCAACATTATTAAGGCCAGCTTTTTTCATTTGCAGGCAAACAGCTTCGGCAGAAAGTTCAATTTCTTTTTGATGCTCACCATCAGTACTAATACTAGGAATCTTGACCAAATCTCTTAGATCAGAAATAAGGCTAGCTTGATTATTATCGATCCATGCTTCAGCATTTTTCAACTCAGTTTCAAACATCTTAGATTCCTGTAGTTAAAGTCCAAGCATTGCGAGGATCTTTGGAATAAAAACCATACACCCAATAATAGAAGTAAAAACACTAGCAAGCAAAACGGCTCCTGCCGCAATATCTAAAACCTGAAAATGGTTTGCACGGATATCTTCAGGCAATATTGCATAAAGCATCTCGATCGAACTATTCAAAAGTTCTACCACCAGTACAAACCCAATGCAACCAATCAGCAACGACCACTCAACCAAATCACATCTTAATACAACTGAAAAAGCTACAACCATAGACGCAAAAAAGAAATGAACAAAGAAACTGGAATGGCCCCGCATTCCAAGTTTCATGCCCTTAAAAGCGCAATGAAATTTATCTTTCCATGGCCTTTTCAAATTTTTTCGTTCATCAGCATGCACAAGTAAATTATCCCATAATTATTGGCGTGAAATACGACTCCCACAAACAAATAAAACAATTAACAAATAGTAACAGATGATTCACGAAAAAGAAATGACTGCAATTTACCGAGCAAGAACGCTACCATTATTACTAAAATTACTGGATGGGCCAACATAGCGCCCACCACCTGAAGCAATAGTAGGAAGAATTTCAAAAGTAAAACCAAAATTATCTTGCATTGCGTTATAGGTAAAACCAAGGCTGACCTGAAGATCCGTACCAACCCTGGTAAGCACAAGAGAATTGCTCACACTTTGAAAAGTGGCAAAATCATAAGTACTACTTCCAGTAACAGCATACTTGGGGCTAAAAATGTAAGTTGCAGCGCCAGTCAGCGCCTTACTTTCCACTGGTTCAATACTTCGATAACCAAGATAAAAATTAGTGCGGTCAGATCGATTTAAGTAGCCACCGAGAGTAAATACTTTTGCACCGTTATCCATTGGGTCAACCCATCCGGTGCTTGTAAAACTGGTACGGTCACCAATATTCCAAAGGTAATCGTATTGGAGAAAAGCGAGGTAGTTCCCAAAGTTGTTCTGGTTTTTTTCAGGAAAAAACGAACCGGAAAGATCAAGGACCATCCAATCCACAATATGCTGGCTACCAGGAAAACCACGCTTAGTCTGCAAGCGCTGCCTGATATCCCCTTGAATAACTTGAATCTGATTAAGCGTATCAATGCGCGTATCAATGTTTCTGCGAATTGCATAAATCTGGGGATCAAAATAAGGATTGTTAGTCGTAAGAAGGTTACTGTTAAACGCATTCGGATAGATCGTTGGTTGATTGCGAATATCACGCAAAGCCTGATCAGAAGCGTCATCATTCAATCGATCAAGCTGTGCAAAATTCGAATATTGAGCAGAAGAAGAAGCATTGAAGTAGTTGATACTATTTACAACTTTATGATTAATCCCATTAACATTAAACAGCTCAGATTTAAATTCTGGATATGCTGCAGTAAAAGGCAAGCTGGCACGAATACCACCACCACCCCAAGCTCTGCCTAATGTATCCCCTGAAAGATCGTTAGTATAAAGCGCAAGATCACCCTTGATGTATGGGGCTATTTTCAAGCCGCCCAAATTAAATGGGGCGCTTAATTCTTCACTAACATTAAATCTTCCTGTACTATTTTCAACATCTGTTAATGGGCTAACAACTGGTGTTCCATCATTAGTAATCAACAAATTGGCGTAAGCAGCTCCGCCCCAAGTGCTGGAAGTAAAAATATCAAATAGCGGCTGGCCTAAAATAAATCCATCAAGCCGGGGCAACCAATTCGTTTCATTTATCCAAGGGCGAGTTCTGACTTCCCCCATAACATACCAACCCATATTCTGATCTGTCTGCCTAAGATATGCCCAAGTATCTTGATTTATCCCGTTATCCCATTCAGGTTTAAAAAACTGTTCAATGTAGTTGCGGTCACTTATCCCAGCAGCCTGTCCAAGAAAAGTAAATCCGTTTGACATATCAGAAATACCCTGACGCCAAAGAATCCTTCCTCGATACTCTGGATGCGGTTCACCAACTGTACGGCCACCACCAAGATTATCTGGTCCGTTGTCAATGATGCCATAAACTTTTGCGAGGCCGTTGACTTTACCTGGAATGCCAAAAAAATCTGGTGCCAGATAATCAAAATCAGAACCCAAACCAGGGCCCCGTTTGGTCAAATAATCGATATCGAAACGCCATCTTGTATTTTCGTAAGGCTGAATACCTAAAAGGTCAAACGCATTGAGTGTAAGACCGAACTGACCACCAAAGATGTTGTTAAAACCTAAATTAACCCCTTCAATCGGGCCTAAAGGATCACGTCCATCACCCTGAAGGTAAGGAAGATAAAAGATTGGGAAGTTTTCCAACTCAATAAACATGTTTTTGGCACGAACATAACTTTCTTTCTGATCAAGTTCCTGCTCTGTATTCCTATCAACAAATCGTTTACCAAAGATAGAAAACTTAGGAATTGTACGTTCTTCGATCGTGGCTTCTGCAACATAAATCTTTAAGCCAGGATCCGCAGGCATCTTGCTTGAAAAAACTTCTGCTTTAACAACTTTGTATTGATTGGCTGCAAGTTGTTGTATTTCCTTGGCCCGAACAAATAATGGATCCGTAAGTTTTGGTTGATAAAATTCTAACTCGCCGTTCAACGCAACAGCAGTATTACGACCAATATCGTAGTAAACTTCGTCAGCGCGTATAATCCGAATTTCGCCCGCATCAGATCCTGTTTTATTCCCTGGCTTTGCAGGGTCTTGCTGTCTGATTTCAACATGGCCTGACAAATACAGCTCTAATTCCTTGCCCGATTGATTAGTTTGCTTCTTAAGATTTCCGATAATCTCTTGTGGATTTGCACCTTTAGTCCAAATAACCAAACGATCTGCTTCAATATCAACCAAGCCAATCCCTGCAACATCCTTGACATTCATGATAACACCGCCCGAAACAATTACCGCTTGCTCACCATTTCCCAAAGGCTCCATCCTGATGTTGAACCCAGATGAACCACGCGGAGAAACGCTGTACTGACGAGCAGGTGTATCAATACCTGGTGCTGTAATTGGTAAGGTAACACCACCCGGAATGCCAATAGGGGGTGTAACTTGAACAGTGCCAGGAAGTGGGTTCTGCAAAACCGGGGCAGGATTAACAGGAACAACTCCTGGATTATTCTGATAAGAAGTTGTGACTAGTGCAGGGGCAACAATTGGCGCAATAACCGGCAAAGCAATCTGGGGAACATTTTCCGGAGGAAGCTGAGATACCGGCTTGGGCTTTTCTTCACTAGGCTTGGCTGGAGGAATCACTTTCTCAGGAATAATCTTTTGCGATTTTTGCTGCTCAGCAACAGATTTAGCTTTTCCTTCCTGAGCTGCTTTAAAAAGCGGACCCGCAGAACAATCTTTTTGTTCAACTTTACTTTTAACTGCATTAAAACGAAACTCGCCTCGAGTCGCCAAATCAATATATGCAGTTTTGGCATTTCGCACCTCCACGGAACTATCTATTTTAACATTCCCATCCACATACATTCCAAGTTCCCAAATGCCACGCATTTTGTAGGATTCTATATCAGCTACAATTAATGCTTGATCCCCTCGGATTTGCAAAACACTTTGCTCGAGGAAGACATGACCTTTTAACAACAAATAATACTTAGATTTATCCGACCAAGAAGAAATGGAATCGGCATCGACTCGAATAGGCTTTGAATCACCTGGGATTTTGCGTTGAAAAGTGGCGAAAGGTTCAATTTGAGCCGAAGTCTTACCTTGAGCTGTTTTTTTATCAGGTGCAATAACCTGAAATGCCTGCAACTGCCCAAAGCAGTAAAAAGCAGCAAGCAAAAAAGCAGAAAACAGCAAGTAAGGCTTTTGTCGCAACAACACTTAAATCAGCCTCCCCCGAGATATCGCAAACGCAAGGCAATCCGAATCTACCGAAAAAATACTCTGCGTTGGGGGGCGTAATAACTTGGAAAAGAAAAGATGGCAAGCTCAAAAGTAAAAGAAAAAAGCTAGGAGCGAGAATATCACCCCTAGCCATTCAACCTATTGCACCAAAACCTAATTATCGATCCCGACTACTTCTTCCTCTGCGGAAAGGAGCTTCACCTTGAGGCCCCCTGTCTGAATTGGAAGGAATAAATCGCCCGCCTCTGCGCAATGGTGGCGGTTCAGGAAGAGGATGAATTTTAAGCTCGTTACCATTGGCATCAACACAAAAGACTTCGAGCAATTCAGGGGGCACACCAATTTCGCCTCGAACAGAAATGCCCACTTTAGCATCGTCCTCGAGTTTGCCCAGCTCTTTTCTTTTGTTATTTAAAAGATAGTCAGCGGTTTCAGCAGCCACGCGTACTCGAACCGTAGCAACGGCTTCTTTAAAGGCCGCAAGTTGCACCAAACGCATAACTTCAATCCCCATGCTTTCACTTGTTTTAACTTGAGCCATGCCTTTGCAATAAGGGCAATCATGGTAGACACTGCGCTTAAGCGAAGGCCTGATTCTTTGCCTAGTCATTTCGATAATGCCAAAAGGTGAAATCCTAAGGATTTTGGTTTTAGCACGATCCCGCATAACATTATCCCGCATGGCATTTTCAACAGCCCTACGGTGTTTTTCGTCCCGCATGTCAATAAAGTCATTGACAATAACGCCCCCAAGATCTCGAAGCCGAAGTTGCCTGGTGATCTCTCGTGCCGCCTGCATATTCATACGGAAAGCAGTATCTTCAGCGTTACTTTCAGATCTAAAATTCCCACTATTCACATCAATTGCAACCAAGGCCTCGGTTTGTTCGATGACAATAGATCCACCCATAGGAAGGGGGATTTTTTTCATTTGAATTTTAGCGAGTTCTTCCTCAATCGCATAGTGATGAAACAAAGGCCTTTTGTTGTCGTGAAATTTAACCCTATCAGCAAATCTAGGCATCACAAACTGTAGAAATTCCTGTGCGTGCTCAAATGCAGTTTTCTCATCCACAACAATTTCGTCTATATCACTAGTAAAAGTATCGCGTATGGTACGAGTGACCATGTCGCTTTCTTCGTATATTCCAGCAGGGCCTTTTACCTTTACAATACGCTTAGCAACAACTTGCCACAGCCTTGCAAGATAAGCCAGATCTCGCTGAAGTTCGGTTTTATTACGATCAATTCCAGCGGTACGAATAATAAACCCAACACCTTTAGGTGGTTTAAGGTCTACAAAAATATCTTTAAGCCTTCTGCGCTGATCTTCATCAGTAATTTTTCTTGAAACGCCAACCCTATGCAATCCAGGCATAAGAACCAAATACCTGCCAGCAATACTAATATAGGTGCTAAGCGTGGGGCCTTTATTGCCAATGCCATCTTTAATTACCTGAACAAGAACTTCCTGCCCCTTCTTGAAAATTTCCTGAATCATGGGCTTGGGATTACCCAAAAGCCTTCCGCCTCGGGTGTTACCTCGCATCGGTTTTCCGCTACTTCTACCCTGATCGCGAGCGCCTTCCCTAGAACCGGAAGAATAGCCACCACCCGAAGGCCTGCGCTGATTTCCGCCTCTACTACCACCCCGGTTACGATTATCCCCACCGCGTTGATCGCGCTGTGGACCGCGAGAATCACGCTGCCCGCGGGCGTCGCGAGACTGGGGATCTTGGCCGTCTTCATCCTGATTATCGTCATCATGTTCAACATTTTCATCTGCGTCAAATGATTGGTCAACCTCTTGTGTATCCTCTTCAACATCATCATCAAAGTTATCATTTGGGGTAAGAGGTTGCTGGTTTTGCTGAAAAACAGGTTCCTCGAATGAATCTGATTTATCGGGAGAAGATTTATGAGCGGGAGGATTGGACCGAGTTGGCCTCGAGAAAAGTAGATCATCACTTTCGGTTTCTCCCGGCCCATCGGAATCAGAATCGCCATCGCTTGTGATTCTATTTGCAGAAGGCATCACCGAAGTATCGTTATCATCGGGCCCAAAATCGTCTTCATCAGGTTCATCATCAGACAACCCAGCACCAAAAGTAACCGAGTCATCAGAATTCGAACTAATCGAAGAATCCGAATCATGGTCTATAAAATCACTTCTATTTTCAAATGCAAGATCGTCTTGCTCTTCGAATAACTCGCCGCCAAATTCAGGAGCATTGGAAATGGGAAGTTGATCTTCTAAAGGCAAGTTTTCAACATCTGGAATATTACCCTTATCAAAGGGCTTGCTTCGTGGCCCACGGCTTGAACCGCCATTGGAGCCACCGCCATTGGAACTCCCACGCCTTGGCCTGCGATCTTCGCGCTCTTCGTCTTCGTTATCTTCTTTGAACCCATCAAGATGCTTGTAATAGGTTGGCTCCACATCGGAAACATGCAAGAAACCATTCCGACCAATACCAAAATCAACAAAGGCAGCCTGAATACTGGGTTCAATATTTACGATCTTTCCTTTATAAATATTTCCCACATAACTTTCATGAGTATTTCTCTCAACATAAAGCTCTTCGAGGATACCATTTTCCAGAATTGCAATACGGCACTCTTCGGGCTGCAAAACATTGATCAACATAACTTTTTTCATCAGATTCTAAGCCTTTCGTTTTCAAATTAAAATTCGGGATTCAACCCCAACTGCTTCCAAAGGGGAATCAGTGAGGTTCTGGGCATCAAGGCCCAACAAGGAAAATATTTCAGAAGGCTTCACTGTTCCTTTGTCAGTAAGTTGAAGCCCCGCAGATGATTGGTCATGAAAAACCATGGTCGAATGAATACCGTGGCGAATGCTGCAATTATGTTTCCCTGCGCTCTGAAAAAAGCAAAGGGAAGGTTTTGCAAACACAATCGATCTAACAAGGGATTTTTTTTTATAGTTTAAAGAAGCTTTAAAAGAAACTGCGCAAATAAATTCGCCAATCTTTTTGCACTGCTTATTTCGCAAACCAAACAAGCTTATCTCGTTTGGATTCAAACCTATTTTTTGTTTTAGGGGGCCGGTATTGTTTTTTTTAATAAAGCCATCATTAATATTTAAATTCTTATCTATAAAATCAGATTGCAAAGAGAGAGGCTTAACAACCTTGGATTGAAGAGCAAAGTGCTTTAAAATACCTTGACAGCGTAAAGGATTGAAATCATTTTGATTTAGCAAACGAGCAGAAACTTTAAAAAAGTTTTTCTGCTGGCTCGCTAGGGGTAAAGAAATCCCCAATAATAAGTTCATGCAAAATATTTCCGCACAAGGCGGGAATAAACATTGCAGAAGCTGAAGTAATCCAGAGTTTCTGCACCGTCAGCATTAATCTGCCTGAAAATCATCGTCCATTAAGAAAACAGTATCTGCCTAAAATCTTTGGTAACAAAATCTTGATGCTCTCGAGGCAAATAGAAGGTTTCCTTGGTACAAACTCATTGCTTGTTTAATACATCAATGAGTCAGGCATAAGCTTCCGGGTCTGTTCCCGCAAATAATTGTTTACATCACGCGCAGTCTGTTGGCGCATAGCTTCTTTGGCAACATTTTCGGCATCTTTAAGGTTCACCATCCGGATAAATTGCTTTATCTCCGGTATACTATGCGGTGAAACACTCAACTGCCTAATTCCTAAGCCAAGAAACAACATTGTATATATCAGGTCTCCACTCATCTCGCCACACACATTCAAGGCAACATTGGAGTGTTTCGCAGACTTAACAACCATTTCAATCAACCGCAAAACGGCAGGATCTCCTGGATTGTATAACGAGGCAACATCCTCGTTGGACCTATCTGCTGCTAGAGTGTACTGTACCAAATCATTTGTGCCAATGGAAAAGAAACTCACTTCTTTTGCCATTAATTCTGAAAGAATGGCAGCAGAAGGAACCTCAATCATAGTTCCAATAGGAATATCCTTATTAAAGGGCACTTTTTCCTCAAAAAGGTCTTCTTTAACCTCTGAAACGATCATTTTGGCCTGTCGAAGCTCCAAAACCGTGGAAATCATAGGGAAAAGCAACTGAATATTACCATAAACACTAGCGCGCAAAATCGCCCTAAGTTGGGTTTTAAATAAGCCAATATTTCTAAGACAAAGCCTAATACTTCGAAGACCAAGGAACGGATTCTTTTCGGGGGCGTGCAAATTAGAAAAAGCAGATAATTTGTCGCCACCTAAATCCAAAGTCCGGATCACCACCGGCCTATCCTTTCCCATGGCTTGAACCACTTCCTTGTAAGCCGCAAATTGCTCATCTTCAGTAGGAACAGCATCTTTTCCCATGAAAAGAAATTCCGTTCTATAAAGCCCTATTCCCTGGGCCCCTTTATCAAGACAATGCTTGGTTTCATGTGGAAACTCAATATTTCCAAGCAACTTAATCTCAACACCATCCTGAGTAATTGCAGGAAGATCACGAAGACTTTCAAGGGAAGCATCTAGCGAAACTATATCCGTTTGCGTTTTTTGGTACCTACGCAAGGTTTCGGCATCGGGGTCGATGATAAGGAGACCAGCATTACCATCCACAATCACAATATCCCCGCCAGTCACCTCGGAAATAAATCTCCCCAAGCCAACAACAGCTGGTATTTCCAAGGCACCAGCCAAAATAGAGGTGTGACTTGTCCTACCACCCGCCTCCGTCGCAAAAGCATGCACCAGTTTGGTGTTTAACTTTGCAGTCTCACTGGGGGAAAGATCATGTGCAAGAATAACGACGGGCTCATTCAAGGAATTAAGGCCTTCCTTACGTTGCCCGATCAACTTCCCAAGAATTTGTTTTTCAATGTCAAATAGGTCTGTGACGCACAATGCCATTCTTGCATCAGGAAGACTTTGTATTTCTTTAATATGCTTACGCATTACCAGACTGAGTGCGTATTCTGCGGTAAAGAATTTTTTCGAAATCAATGATTCAATTTCGCCAAGAAGAAAAGGATCTTCAATCATTTGGGCATGGGCACCTAAAATAGCACCGTACTGCGTACCAACTTTGGCAGCAATTATAGCTTGATTTGAACGCACCTCGATTGCTGCGTCTCGAATCCCAATCTTAAGCCGTTCAAATTCAGCTACTACTTCAGAAGCACTGATCGACCTTTGGGGAATCAAATACCCTTCGGTGTCAAGCAACAAAGCAGGGCCTATGACAACCCCAGGATAAACGGGTATTCCTCGATAAACTTCCATCAGCACCTTGTTCCAAACAAATAAACAGCATCAATCCAAAATAGATACATCATCCTCTGCGAGAACTTTTTCAAGTTCTTGCAAGGCCAAATGTGAGTCAGATCCAAAAACTTCGAGAGTCACTTCGCTATCTTCACCTGCAGCAACAAGCATAAGTTCGAACATGCTTTTGCCATTAAAAACCTGACCTTCCCAGATCAATTTAACTTCAGAAGCAAAACGGGATGCGGCCTCAACAAATGCAGCTTTAGGCCGCATATGAAACCCGTTTGGGTTTTTAATTTTAACAACGCTCTTCAGAAGTTCATGGCTCGCATCTTCCACCAAAAGATCTCCAATAATTTCCCCAACCAAAACTGGCAAACTACATTTTTGAGTACTGATTCATCTGCTCAAACAATTGATCGGCAGTGGTACAGGCCCTTAAAGCCTTTACCAAAGGATCATCGCGAAGTACTCTCGAAACAGTTTCAAGTGCTCTCAAATGGACTACAGGTTGATCAACAGGGGAAATGATCAGTACAAACACAAAGACTGGTTCTCCATCTCTGCTGCCAAAACTAACCCCCGAAGGAGAAATTCCCAAAACCCCAACTAATTTGTCTACGCCACTGTATTTCGTATGAGGAATGGCAATTCCATCACCAATACCAGTTGACCCTAGCAATTCTCGTTTTAGAACGGCTTTGATTATGTCTTCAACATCCACATCCTTAAAGCAACCATTGCGACAGAGGCTTTCTAAAAGCTCTCGAATCACGCCTTCTTTATCGGTGGCATTAAGTTCTGGAACAATGGCAGAACGCACTATGAAGTCCGACATTCGCATTTTGATTCACCATCCCTCTCATCTAAAATGCAATATTTAAAGTGATTTGGGAAGTTCACCCATTGGCGGTGTTTTACGATGGTCTTGTATCTTTTCCTTGTACTTCCGAATCTGATGCTCAACCTTATCGATCACTAAATCCACAGCCGTGTAAAGGTCTGGATTTTCTTCCTTCGCAAAAAAATCATGTTTATGCTCGGCATTAACAGCAAGTTCAACCACTTTCATATCTTTTTGATGATCTAATGTTACTTCAATCATGGATATACGGGCAAAAAAGTGGAGAAGTTTCCCTGCTTTTTCTTGGATATGCTTTTGAACTTCCTCACTAACATGGCCATGTCGAGTCGAAATTTTAATTTGCACAATGATTCTCCTAGGTTCAGAGTTGCCCAATTCTCTAATATGCGGGCTTTCATATAAGCTCAACCCTATTAACTTACAATCTATGCCATCTTATTGCGAAACCGCTTACAATTCAATTCTTAACAATATAAACCCAAAAACTCTTTCCTCAATTCGGGAAGAAAGAGTTTCATCTTTAGCACCTTATCCTAAACCTATAAAAGATAAAATCATCAACTTCTACAAGCGGAATTATTAAGATTTACCCAATTACCATTTTCAATTGAACTAGAAACACATCTGGTAATAAAATTCATACCATCCACCCCATCATAAACATTAGGGTAAAGGGTGTTCTTTCCTGCAAATTTATCACCATTCAATTTGCGTATAATATCATCGTATGTCGCATTGTAGATGTTGGCAAATGCCTCTAAAAAAGCTTCCGGATGGCCACTAGGAAGCCTACACGAGGCTTTCGCCATATCTCCCATAAACGGCGCATTTGGATCTCGTGTAAACAAACGATGCGGCTGACCGTTAGTTCTTACCCACATTTTATTTGGCTCTTCTTGGTGCCACTCTAACGACCCTTTAGTTCCGTCAACCTCGATGAAAAGATCGTTTTCACGACCATGGGAAATCTGCGAAGCCGTTACGGTTCCCAAGGCACCATTCTGAAAACGAATAACAGCAGTGCCATAATCATCCAAAGCCCGGCCAGCTTCAAAAACTTTTAAATGGCAGGAAATCTGCATGGGCAAAAGGCCAGTCATATAGCGTGCAAGGTTATAGGCATGAGTTGCGATATCACCAAAACAACCAGATGCGCCGGATTTTGCTGGGTCAGTCCGCCAACCAGCTTGCTTCTGGCCAGAAACTTCCAACCGGGTTCGAAGCCATCCCTGAATATAAAAAGCCCGGATAGCATTAATCTCACCTAATTCACCAGAAAGTATCATTTCTCGAGCTTGGCGAACAAGGGGATAGCCCGTGTAGTTATGAGTCAAAGCAAATACCACATTCGACTTCTCAACCACCTTGACCAGCTCCTCTGCTTGCGCCAGATCAAAAGTCATGGGCTTATCACAAATCACATTAATGCCAGCCTCTGCAAAGCTTTTTGCAATTTCAAAATGCGTATGATTAGGAGTAGCAATGGAAACAAAATCGATTCTCTGGCCAACAGGTAATGCCAACTCTTTTGAAATCATTTCCTGGTAGGAACCATAAGCCCTTTCAGGCTTGATATCGTAAACGGAAGCAGAATCTTTGGCTCGCTCTGGATTTGAAGATAAAGCACCCGCAACAAGTGAAGCCCTATTATCCAAAACACCAGCAATACTGTGGACTTTGCCAATAAATGAACCTTGACCACCGCCCACAAGCCCCATGTTTAATTTTCTGTTCAATGGTCCATTCATAACTACTTCCTTTAATTAAAGTTCATGACGATTCATTAGCACATTTGCATATCTTGCGATTTTCAGATGCGACTTGCAACAGTGGAATTACCTCTTTTCGAGGAATTTCTCAAACAGATTTTTTGTAATTTTCTGCACCCTCTCATCAGGGCCCTGTGGCCTGCCATGATGAGAAATAGGCGGCATGTGACCTGGCGGTTGGGTTAACCCCTGTGCCCAGAAAATAGTGGAAGCATTGAATACAAGGTTCCCCTTTTGCCCCGGATAAATGGTGGAGGTGTAATGCGATTCCACATCATTTCCCGTATAGGTGGGTCCTTCTGCTATCACTTCCAGCCCAGTGATTGCCGCTGGTTCGCCATGGAACTCCCAACCCACCAAGCCTGAAATTTTATCCCCTTTTTTCATTCCGGTACCATTAAAAAGCCAGTGTTCTGGCTTGGTTACAATCCAATCACCAGAACCATTAAAAGGGGTTACCGTCTGGGCACCAATAAGCGTGGCCTCATTTGGGCCATCAAGATTCAAATCAACCATGAAAGGTTTTTCTTTGGGCCTGACACCGCCATACCTTCCCGCACGGGTTAAAGTCCTGTTAGCAACATTTTTTGTGGAAGCAGAGTAGGGGGTTACAAAACAAACAGAATTCCCAGAAAGAAAAGCTGCATGAATTCCTTTATTCACAGCATTTTTGACATTATTAAATTGTTCCAAACTCCAATATTCATCATGCCCAACAGAAAGGAAAGCTTTAACACGGTGCAACTCCTCAGCATTGCAATGAACATCTGAATTTGAACAATAAGTAAGATCGTATCCTTCTTTTTCCATCCAAAAAGCTAAAGGAAACTCCCAAAGCAAAAACTCACCAGAACCCTGCGACAATGGATTATCAAATATTTGTGCATATTTGCCATAAGGCCTGTCAAATGAAACTTTAACCCCCGAAACCAGCACTTTTTTGTCAGGCCTATCGTTGGTGTAAAGCGAATAACCATCAGGCCACTGGTTATAAGCCTGCCAAGTGTTATCACTACATTGAAAGAGAAAATCTGCTTTCCGATTATCTTTAACAATAAACACGATGTAACTTTGATAGCGATGTTGATTGCTAGAAATCTTGGCAAGGTAGACACCACTAAGCCAGCCTTCTGGAATTTTTAGGGATGCGGATTCTTTCCAATTACATTCCCTTAATCGTTGCTCGCCAACTGCGGGAGTTTCTTGTTTAAAAATTTCGAAAGGGCCAATTTGCTGAACCAATCTTCCACCTTTTCCAGCATAGAATCCCAGGCGATATATATCGAGAGTTCCTTTACCAGGTGATAAGGCACTGACAAAAAAAGTAATTGTTTCGCCAACAGAAACACTAGTGCGGGAAGCATACCCTTCAATAAGCGGGCAACGAAGTTTATCCTTGGTATCGGTTCGCGTATAAGTTAACTGCCAATCCAGTGTTCCCGGTTTAAGATTTTCAAGCACGATTGCATTTTGCTTGGAATCCTTAAGGGCAAAGGCTTCATCGGCAGCACAAAGCGCACCACCTGCCAATAAACTCTTAGCAAGAACTTCCCTACGATTTAAGGGCGACATGACAACCTGCCTTTAGATATAATTATAATTCATGTATCTAAAGAAAGAATAATCAAGCTGATTTGCGATTAAAAGGAATTTCCGGTTCGAAGGGAATTTTCTTCCGATGTGAAGCAGTGAGATGAAATACATTTTGATATAATCGTTCAAGTTCTGCAGTTAATTCCCGCTGCCTGCGTTGCATAACGATGGAAGCAATCTGCATCAAAATTTCCCACGAATTGCCATGAACTAGCTTTCCATTCTTAGAAGAAGCAAAAGCGGGGACATTACGAGGTAGCAATCCCCCTGGCAAAAGATTGGCGAAAGCACCAATATTCGAACCAGTATTCAGCAAAACTCCAATAGAAGTTCGAGAATGGTCACCAAAGAAAACTCCAACTTTATTAAGTCCAGTATTAATTAATTGCCCATCAACTTGAACCCTGACCAAACCATAATCATTACGCAAGTCACTGGCATTAGTTGCTGCGCCCCAATTAACCCACTCTCCAAGATATGAATGACCTAAAAACCCATCATGATATTTGTTGGTATAACCAAGAATAATGGAGTTTTCAATTTCGCCACCAACTCTGCAATTTGTACCAATCGATGTACCTGCGCGAATTTTCGCCCCAAAAACTTGAGTGTCTTTACCTATAAAACAGGGGCCTTCCAATCGAGTGAAAGCTTGTATTTTTGCGCCACTTTCAATAACGACTGGCCCCTTCGTAGTATCAAAAGCTACTAAAGGTTCCACTTCAGCTTCAGGATGAATGAACAACTGATCTAGAGGACCAAACAAACCAGCAGGGCATTCAATTGGGCTCGAAAACCCGGAAAAGCCTTTCATATCCGCAATAATTTGTGCGCCATTATTCCCAACTAAATCCCACAAATATTCAAGTACAACACCTTCAACCTTTTTTTCAGGCAAATCCAACGATCTTAAACTTTCGACCAAATCAAGATTATCTTGTATTTCAGTGATTGAAGTCAGTTTGTTTCGTTTGCAGTAATAGTAAACAGGCTTGCCAGAACAAATTCCAGCATGAGAAACATCGGGGGCGAATCGAAAACCAACAGGTGGAATCCATGCCCCATCAATAAAAAGAATGTTTTCTCTACCTTCTAACCAACCGGATGAATTTACAATTAAATCCAAATAGGAAGAACGGACTGTTTCTTGCAAATAGTTGCGAACAAAACAGGCACTGGGTGTAATGCCAACCGTTGCTGAAATTTTTTCAAATAGATTTTTCGTACCGCAAAGTAGTGAAAAAACAGGCCTAGTTAAAGCCAAAGGCTCTAACTTTTTAGCGTTTTCATTTTCATACAGGCACAAATCAATTTTCATTCGCTGACAAAACCTTGCGGATTCTTTAAAGGCTAACGAAGCAAACTTTATATAGATCCGATCAAATTAAATCTATAGCAACCACTTAAAAAATGGGGAACATGGGGCAAATAGGACAGAGACCTTGAAAGCCCGGCTAGCTTGTATTATCCATTTTTGTTTAAACATAAATCTGATTAATGCTTCATTTAATTTTTAGAAGGCTATCATGCTGATCAATCCCAAGGCCAAGGCAGCTTTAACGCTTCTTTTGGCAATCAATCTTTTTAACTACATTGATCGATATATACTTTCCGCAACCATCGCTGGAATCGAAAGCGACTTATTACGCAATCATTCGCCGGACAATAAAAAAGCCTTATTGGGAATACTAGCAACATGCTTCATGGCAAGTTTCATGATATTTGCACCAATTTTCGGGATATTTTGCACAAAAATCAAGCGCTGGCACCTTATTGGTTACGGTGTGATCTTTTGGTCGCTTGCCAGTGGATTAAGTGGGCTTTCGGGCACGGTTGCAAAGTTAAACGAGGGCTCTACTATCAGTGGACTGCCTGTAGGAATAATTATGGCTTTTGTAGGTTCTTATGCATTTCTTGCACTAACCCGATGCATGGTGGGGGTTGGTGAAGCTGCGTATGGCCCAATAGCGCCTACGATCCTTTCTGATTTATACCCTGAAAAAAACCGGGGTATGATCATGTCTATTTTTTATGGAGCGATACCTGTTGGCAGTGCACTTGGCTATGCTTTTGGGGGCATAGCAGGCTGGCCCAATGCGTTTTACTGGGTAATTCCACCTGGCATACTTTTAGGTGTTCTTTGTTTTTTAATGCCAGAACCTGAGATCGGGGCCCAAGAATCATCTCACCTGCCACCAAAAAAAATTCAGATCAAAGATGCTTTAATCCTTTTAAAAACACCCTCCATCATATTTAACATCCTTGGCATGACCGCCAACACTTTTGCAATTGGCGGGATCGCCTACTGGTTCCCTTACTATGTGTCCATTTTCAGGCAGAACGGTACCGAACAAGAAGCTGGAATTATTATGGGCTTGCTCATTGTTATTTCCGGATTACTAGCAACATTATGTGGGGGATTTGCTGCAGATTACTTTTCTCGTTATCACAAAGGTGCGTATTTCCTTGTATCTGGCATTGGGATGATTATAGGTTTCCCGGTGTTTCTTGCTGTTCTTTATGTTCCTTTTCCTTTCGCCTGGGTTTTAATTTTCATAGCTTGTTTCTTCACCTTTTTGAATACTGGCCCCACAAATGCAATCCTTTTAAATGTTTCGCCCCCTTTACTACGCCCCATGGCCTTTGCAATCACTATTTTCGTGATTCACGCATTGGGAGATGCCATCAGTCCTTGGATTATTGGGGGAATTGCAGATAGTTTTCCATTTGAAAGAACTATCACAGTTGATGGGCAAGATATTGTTGAAAAAGTAGGCAACTTAAACGCTGGTTTCGTAGCCGTATCCGTCATGTATTTTCTAGCAGGGGTATTTTGGCTACTAGGGGCAAAACATTTGGAAACCGACACTCTAAAAGCCCATTCAATAAACCTTTAACATCTGGAATTTTTAATCATACACTTTGATTACTGGTTAATCCCAACTAAACCACACACTAATTCATAGGCTGAAAAGATCTTATAACTCATCACTTTTACTTGCAGCAGTCTTATCTTTCCACTATTCTTAAGCTAATGGTATAAGTTCCCACCTAAGAGAAAGTTATTATGTTTCGAGTTCCTGCATTTACTTTAATTAGTGCTACTTTTTTATTAGTTTCATATTCAATGGCTGAAGACTGGCCTCAATGGCGTGGGCAAAATCGTGACAATATTTCCACTGAAAAAGGATTACTTCAATCATGGCCATCCGAAGGCCCGAAATTGCTTTGGACTTTCAAAGATGCAGGCATCGGTTATTCTGGCCCCGCAGTGGTTGGCAATAATCTTTTCTTGATGGGGGTTCAAAACGATTCTGAGTCGATCTTTGCCCTCGATACCAATACAGGCAAACAACTTTGGTCCACTCCAATTGGAAAACCTTATCCAAATAAATGGGGAGGCGGACCTAGAAGCACTCCTTCTTTTGATGCTGGCAAAGTTTATGGTATCAGTGGGGAAGGTGACCTTATTTGCGTTGACGCAAAGTCTGGCAAAAAAGAATGGCTCGTATCACTTGCCAAGGAACTCGAAGGCAAAGTCATGAAAATATGGGGATTCAGCGAATCGCCTCTGATTGATGGAGATAAAGTTGTTTGCAGCCCGGGCGGAGCAAAGGGTTCGATTGCAGCCTTAGACAAAACCACTGGCAAGCTGATTTGGCGTACCACAGATATCATAGATGAAGCATCTTATTCTTCCATCATCAAAGCCAAGGTTGGCAAGCACGATGTCTACATTCAAATGACGGCAGGTGGGTTGGTGGGTGTTGATGCTAACACCGGTAAAAAATTATTTTCTGAAAAGGTTGGGGTTAATGGTATCGCGATTATCCCAACACCCATATTCCATGACAACAAGGTTTATGTCACCTCTGATTATGGCACTGGTTGCGGTTTGGTTACCCTTACTCCCACCGATTCAGGTATCGTTTCGAAAATTGTTTATGAAAACAAGGTAATGGAAAATCATCATGGCGGCGTTGTTTTATTGGATGGCCATATTTATGGCGCATCGGGCAATTGCAATGTTCGTTCTGCACGCTGGAAATGCCAGAATATGCTAACCGGCGAAGCTAAGTGGGAATCGGAAAAACTGAATCAAACGGGTTCTCTTACCTTCGCAGGCGGCAGGCTCTATATTTATGGCCAAAATGATGGAACCGTTGTACTTGTCGAACCAAGTACTAAAGAATGGGTTGAAACCGGAAGGTTCAAAATCCCTGAAACAACCAAGATTGAAAGGCAATCTGGCAAAATCTGGACCCACCCTGTCGTTAGCAATGGCAAACTTTTCCTACGCGACTTCGACCTTGTCTTTTGCTTCGATGTATCCTCTAAATAATTTTTCCTCTCCCGGAGATCTGCAATGATAAGTAATTATAAAATCCCATTTAGTTTTTTGATCTTATTTTCCGCTAGTAGTTTTTTGCTTGCGGAAGACTGGGCGGGTTTTAGGGGTTCAGATCGTTCGGGGCATTCAAAGGAAACCAAATTGCTTGCAACCTGGCCCAAAGATGGCCCAAAGCAAGCTTGGATTTTTAAAGACTGCGGCACGGGTTACTCCTCACCTGCAATTGTTCAAAACAATATTTACATCATGGGAGCACGCAAAGGAGAGGAGCTTCTTTTAAAAATTGACGCTACCGGCAAAGAACTTTGGAATGCCAAAATTGGCCCTGTTTTCGACTTTAGTGGCAACACCTTCAGTGGTGGGCCAAATGGGTCTCCTACCGTTGACGATAATCTTGTTTTTGCTCTCGGTAGTCAGGGGACTTTGATTTGTTCGGACACAAAAACTGGCCAAATAGTTTGGAAGAAAAATCTTCCCAAAGATTTATCTGCGGAAGTTAACCCTGTTGGTGGCGGACCCGAAAAATTTGGATGGGGATACTCTTGGTCACCGATTGTTGACGGCGAAAAGCTTATCATTGTTCCTGGTGGATCACTTGGTCTACTCGCAGCACTCAATAAAAAAACCGGCGAACCTCTTTGGCGCTCTGCTGATGTAAAACTTCAAGCGCCTTATGCTTCTCCAACTTTGGCTATTATCAATGGTCAAAAAACTATTGTTCAAATCACCCAAAAGGGCTGCGTTGGCGTCAACCCTGAAGATGGCAAACTCCTTTGGGAATACAAACGCGAAGCTGAGTATCATGATGTCGTCTGCACCTCACCTGTTATTTCAGGTAATCTGATAGCAACTTGTATCGGTTTTGGCGACGGGATGGATTGCTTCAAAATCGAAAAATCTGGGGCTTCTTTCCAAGCCAAGCAGGTTTACAGCAAAAAGGAAATCGCCAATGATAATGGCGGCATCGTATTAGTTGGAAAGCATGTTTATGGTTTCCATCTAAAAAGAGCATGGGAATGCATTGACCTTGAAACAGGTACTGTTGCTTGGACTTCGCCCAGAAAGGCTGTGGGCGCTGGATCTGTTATTGCTGCGGATGGCAGGCTTTATGTTTTAGCTGAAGATTCCGGTGAAGTTGCAATGCTTTCTGCTTCTCCAGACGGATACAAAGAAATCAGTAAGTTTATGATTCCCGAACTTTCAAGTTTAAAGAAAAGTAGGGGAAGGCTTTGGGCTCATCCTGCAATTTCGGATGGTAAACTTTTCGTCCGAGATCAAGAACTTCTTTATTGTTTCGAAATACGATAATCTAGACTTTCTTTTAATCGTATCAAAACCATTTGAAAGAACTTCTTTTGTTAACCGATGCGTTTTTGACTTTCTGGGAATCAGTTCTACCTCTGAATGCTTTTTATCTTAGAAAGCTTCGCATCGGTGCCGGTAATGTCTCCAAATCTTGGATCAAAGACAACTTTGATTCTTTTGAATTTACCTCGAAACTCGAACTGCAAAACAGCCAATCTTCCTATCCCCCTTATGGGGATTTTCATTATTTAAATCTTGCTCAGTACAATCGTTTTCACCAAACTTCCGGGTCTTCAGGGAAACCCTTACTTTTTTTAGACTCCAAAGAGGGGTGGGAATGGCTTCTAAACAACTGGTTGAAAATATTTGCATTAGCAGGCATCGAAAAGAGTGATCGGCTTTTCTTCCCTTTCTCTTTTGGTCCATTTCTTGGATTTTGGACAGCCTTTGAAGCTGCATGCAAGGTGGGCTGCTTAAGCTTTCCCGGTGGGGGAATGAGTTCCGAATCCAGACTTGCATTAATTCAAAATCAAAAAATTAATGTGGTATTTACCACACCAAGTTATGCTCTTAGACTTGGTGAGGTTGCTCGAAGCCAAGGTATAAACCTCAAAGATTTGCAACTAAAAAAACTAGTTCTGGCGGGAGAACCAGGCGCTAATATTCCTGCTACTCGCTTAAGAATTGAAAAAGAATGGGGCCCAATTGTTGTAGATCATCACGGCATGACAGAAACTGGGCCTGTGACAGTTGAATGTTCAACCACGCCTGGGCTTTTACACATCATTGAAAATGCTTTTATTGCCGAAGTTATTGATCCAAATACACAAAAAAAGCTAAGCCTTGGCTCGATCGGAGAGCTTGTTCTTAGCTCAATTGGCAGGGTAGGGTGCCCGCTTTTACGCTATCGAACTGGTGACATTGTGCATTTAAATTTGCAAAAATGTGCTTGTGGTTTTAACGGGCAAAGTCTTAAGGGTGGAATTTTGAGCCGGGCGGACGAAATGATATTTCTTAAGGGTAACAACATCTATCCTTCTGTTTTGCAAAACATGCTTCATACAATAGGAGAATTACTGGATTTTAGAATCACTTTTTACAAGACCAATGGTAATCCACACCTATTATTTGAAATTGAAACTCTCCAAACTGATTCCGAATCAATTAAAAATATGCTTGAAAAAATGATTCAAACTATGTTTTTATTCAAACCAGTCATTAAAATAGTACCCAAAGGTACCTTGCCCAGACAAGAAATGAAATCTAAAAGATTTATACAAATCTGACAAATATCCTAGGTGCAATTTTAATGATTTTTGTTAAAACATAGTTTACTGTGATATCCTACCGTTGGCTTTTTGCATGGCCTAAGTTGATTCAAATACAATTTACCATGAAAAGTCTGCTGATTTACGCTTTGCTTGTTGTAAGGAATTTAAACATGAATAAGATTCTTCGAACTTTGGCTCTTTCTGCTTTTTTTGCAACTTGTTTTACAGGTTGCGGTGGAGAAACATCTGCACCAAAGCAAGAAAAGAAAACCGATTCGACTCCAACTAACAAACCTGAAGACAAAAAAACTGCTGCTTCAACACCTGCTGTAAAAGAGGATATCAAGACAGATAATAAGGTTGTTAAATCTTCGGCCCCTTTACCTGTGGAATGGAGTCACTGGCGAGGCCCTACACAAAATGGTGTTTCCACTGATAAAAATCTCCCAGAAAAGTGGTCTCCAAACCCTGCAACCGCTGACAACAACTTGGTTTGGAAAACCCCTTTTGGCGGTCGTACTACCCCTATTGTTCAGAATGATCGCATTTACATTATCAATAAAGTTGGCAAAGGTATTTCCGAACAAGAAAGAGTCATGTGCTTTTCCATGAAAGATGGCAAGCTTCTTTGGGAATACAAGTTTAATGTTTTCCTCACCGATATTGTTAGTGTTCGCCTTGGCTGGACCAATATGACTGGAGATCCAGAAACTGGCAATGTTTATGCCCACGGTACCCAAGGCTTGCTGTTTTGTTTTGATAAAGATGGCAAAGTTCTTTGGTCGAAATCATTGACAGAAGAATATGGCAGAATCACTGGGTATGGTGGTCGTGTCACTAGCCCGATTGTTGAGGGCGATCTCCTTATTATTGGAATGATCAATTCAAGCTGGGGCAGTCAAGGCATAGGGCGAAATAGGTTTGTTGCATTCAATAAAAAAACCGGGGTAATACAGTGGTGGTCTTCCACCGGAGCCCCCGTCAAAGACACTTATTATTCTTACCCTGTTGTAGCCAACATCAACGGGCAACGCTTACTTATTAGTGGTGGTGGTGATGGTGGCGTACACGCCTTCAAAGTAAACACTGGCGAGAAAGTTTGGAGCCATATTTTCGGTAGTGGATCCATCAATTGCTCCCCTGTTGTTCAAAATAATTTCGTTTACATCGGGCAGGGTGAAGAAAATATTGGTGCAAATACTCAGGGCAGGGTGCTTTGCCTTGATGCTGCAAATGTAACCAATGGTCAGCCTAAAGTTGTTTGGCAAACTGATGGAATTAAAGCAAAATTTGCATCACCTATTATTAACGATGGGATTCTTTACATGTGTGGTGAAGTGGGTTCCCTACATGCATTGGATGCTGCTTCAGGCAAAGAACTTTGGAAGTTCCAATACGGTCGAAATACTAAAGGTTCTCCCGTTCTTGCAGATGGCAAAATTTATATTGCTGAAGTTAACTCCAAATTCCACATCCTTCAACCTTCCAAGGATGGTTGCAAACGACTTCACGCACAACTTTTCAAAGGTAAACCAGGCGAAGACGGTAACGCAGGAGAGGATGTTGAAATCAACGGCAGTCCTGCAATTATTAACGGTAAAATCATTTTCATGACCAGTGAAGATCTTTACTGCATTGGAAAACCAGATTGGAAACCTTCTGTCACCGAAGTTAAAACTGAAAGCAAAGTGGTTACTTTAGGAGAACCTGCCCATTTGCAAATTGTTCCTGCTGACTTTGTTCTAAACCCTGAAGCAAAACAATCCCTTACTGCTTTTGCATACGATGCCAATGGCAACAAAATTGGACCTGTTGAAGTAGAGTGGTCGCTTGCTGGAGTAAGGCCGCCAGATGGCCTGCCACCTGCACCTCCTGCCGCACCTGGAACTCCTGCTCCTACACCTCCCCCCCCTTTAAATGGGAAGCTTAGTAATGCAAAGGGAATGGAGACTATTCTCGAAGTTAGCAAATCTCCTCCTCCAGCACAGTTTGGCAGAGTAGTTGCAAAGGCTGGGAAGTTGACTGCTGAAACTAGGGTCAGAGTTTCTCCGATTCTTCCTTATGCACCAAACTTTGCAAATATTCCTGAAAAGCGAACTCCCGGTGGATGGATCAACTGCCAAGGCAAGTTTGAAATGGTTACTGTTGATGGAAAAAAGCTTTTGAAGAAACTAGCAGTAAACCCAAGCCCATTGTTGGCTAGGGCTAATACTTTCATCACGATGCCAGATCTTACTGAATACACCGTTCAGGCGGATATAATGGGAACAAAAGTGCGCGATGGTCTTCCAGATATGGGTGTTGTTGCAAATCGATATTCATTTATGTTAACAGGAAAAACCAAGTCATTAAGGCTTATTTCTTGGGATGCATTACCTAGGGTTGACAAGACTATTTCTTACCCATGGGAGCCCAATGTTTGGTATACTTTTAAATTATCTTTTGAAAAAGCAACAGGTACGGAAGGTACCATTCGTGGCAAAATCTGGCCCAAAGATAAGCCCGAACCGGCTGCATGGACTATTGAATTCAAGGATCCAGTTGCAAACCTTGAAGGTAGCGCTGGAATTTATGGCTACGCTGCTGGTATACTTGATAAGCAATCTGGGGCTGAAATCTTTTACGATAATGTAAAAGTTCTCCCAAACAAAAAGTAACCTTTGTTAAGTTGATTTCATTATCTCTTTAATCATTGATTTTTTAACGGAAAGTAGACATGACCAGCAAAAACAAAACCATCAGGCGGCTTTCTATTCTTGGTATTACCGCTGCAATTCTTACAGGAGCTGCCTCCCAATATTTTTGGGTCGAACCAAAAGTAGAGGCTGTTGCTCTTCAAGATGCGCCTGCACCCGCTGCAACTACCAAAGATTGGGCACTTTTCGGCGGCTCTGTTAGCAGAAATCTCGTTAATCTCGTTGAAAAAGATCTTCCAGAATCTTGGAGTTACGAAGAAGGTAAGAAGAAAAATATTAAATGGGTGGTCGATTTAGGCTCCAAAGCTTATGGTGGACCAATCATTTATCGCGGAAGAATTTATTTAGGCACCAACAATGATGCGCCTCGTGATCCTAGTATCAAAGATGATAAAGGAATCATCATGTGCCTGGACGAGAAAACTGGTGAACTACTTTGGCAATCTGTTCACGACAAATTGCCCGCTGGCAGGGTTAACGATTGGCCTCGCGAAGGTATCTGCTCAAGTCCCGTCGTTGAAGGCAACCGCCTTTATTATGTTAGCAACCGCTGTGAAGTTATCTGCGCGGACACCGAAGGTTTGATGGATGGAAAAAACGATGGCGTAACTGATGAAAAATACACTTCAAAAAAAGATGCGGACATCATTTGGCGCTTGGATATGATCAAAGAGCTTAATGTTTTTCCTCATAACCTTGCAACTTGCTCCCCTTTAATTGTTGGTGACACTTTGTTTGTTATCACATCCAACGGGGTGGATGAAGGCCATATTAATGTGCCCCAACCCGAAGCTCCAAGCTTTTTGGCTATCGACAAGAAAACCGGAAAAGTCAAGTGGTCGAGCAATCTTCCTTCTAAAAGCCTTGTTGAAGCTAAGAAAAACGGCGAAAAGGTCGAAATCAAAACCCTTATCAATCAGGGAAAACTCTTAATGCATGGCCAATGGTCTAACCCCGTTTATGCTGAACCAAACGGCAAACCAATGATCATTTTCCCAGGTGGCGATGGATGGATTTATACTTTCAATCCTTCCAACGGCGACCTGCTCTGGAAGTTTGATTGTAATCCCAAAAAATCTGTCTACGAACTTGGCGGCAAGGGCACCCGTAACGACTTTGTTTCCACTCCCGTTGTTTATGATAACAAGCTTTATATTGGCGTTGGCCAAGACCCCGAACATGACAAAGGTGTTGGGCATCTTTGGTGCATCGATATCACTAAGGTTCCTGCGAATTCTGAAAAAGATTTGTCACCTGCTGCTGAAAATTACAACCCTGATGCCCCAGAAAATAAAGCTTCCGGACTTGTGTGGCATTACGGTGGGCCTGCTGACAAAGACTACGATCGTAATTACTATTTCGGCAGAACCATGAGCACTGTTGCTGTTCATGATGGCATGCTCTTTACTGCTGAGTATGACGGTTTTGTTCACTGCCTTGATGCCAAGACCGGTAAAAAACTTTGGCAACACGATTTGGAAGCGGACACTTGGAGTTCAACCTATATCGTTGATGGCAAGGTTTATATTGGCAACGAAAACGGTACCATGCTTGTGTTTGCTGCTGCGAAGGAAAAGAAACTGATTAGCACCATCGAAATGAAGGGCAAAATCAGGGCTACACCTGTTGCTGTCAATTCCACGATCTTCATAATTACGGAAAACCCCTGCAGGCTTTACTCCATCACCAAGAACTAACGATCCCTCCAAGAACCTTTCTTTTGTGAGAACGCTCTGATGAATCTTTCCAGCCTTTCTTTTGGGGTGCTAGTTCTTGGTTTGTCTAGTGTCTTCGGGTTTCCCCCCCCCATTGAACCTATCAAAGAATGGCCTTTCCTTGGTGGATCCATTGAACGAAACCAATCCAACCCAACAGAAAAAAACATCCCTGCATCTTGGAGCATCAAAAAAGATGCACGCAAGAATGTAAAATGGGCTGCGGAAATGGGTACGGTTTCTTACGGCGGTCCTACCATTGCTGATGGCAAAATCTTCGTAGGCACCAATAATGAGCGCCCTCGTGATCCCAAAGCAATGGGCGATCGTGGCATTATCATGTGCTTTAACGAGGCTGATGGTTCCTTCCTTTGGCAAATCACCCACGACAAACTTCCTGAACCTGAGTTAAATGACTGGCCTAAGCAAGGCATTGGTTCTTACCCTGCTTATGATCAGAAAAAAATCTATTATGTTTCCAATCGTTGCGAGCTTGTTTGTGCTTCCACAGAACTTGCAAAAGGTAAGACCGAGCCTGCTATCCTTTGGAAAATTGACATGATGAAAGACCTAGGCGTTTTTCCATGCTTTCTTGCAATTGGATCTCCACTAGTTCTGGGTGATAATGTTTTTGTTGTAACCGCAAACGGTGTGGATCCCAATCAACACAAGTTGCCTGCCCCTGATGCTCCTAGTTTTATTGCTGTTAATAAAAATACTGGAAAGCTTGCTTGGAAAAGTAATCTTCCGGGTAAAAATATCATGGAAGGCCAATGGTCTAATCCTGCGGCTTTCACTATGAATGGCAAATCGCAAGTTATTTTCCCAGGTGGCGATGGCTGGGTTTACTCTTTCGAACCGGTTTTAGGAACTCTCCTCTGGAAGTTTGATTGCAATCCAAAGGGAACTGAATTTAAACCAGGTGGTAGGGGTAATAAAAGTTACATCATGGCTACGCCGGTTATTTTTGAAGGCAGAGTTTATGTTGGTACGGGCAACAATCCTGATGATGGGCCTGGGGAAGGGCATTTCTGGTGTATTGATGCTACCAAAACACCTGACAATCCTGAAAAAGATCTAAGCCCCAAGGATGAAAAGTTCAACCCTAAAGCTGATATCAATAAGAATTCCGGCTTGGTTTGGCATTACGGTGGCAAGGTTATTCCAAAACCAGAACAAGGTAGAGAAATCAGTTTCGGAAGAACGCTTAGTACTCCTGCAATTCATGATGGCATTATTTACCTTGCTGAATTAGATGGATATCTGCATTGCTTAGATGCCAAGACTGGCCAAAAATTCTGGGATCACGATCTCCGGGATGGAACTTGGGCTTCCCCATACTATGTTGATGGTAAAGTTTTCATCGGGACTGATAGTGGGGACCTTTATGTTTTTACTCATGGAAAAACCAAAGCTGAGCCGACTAAAATAGAAATGGATCAACCGATTAAAGGTCCGATCACTGTTATCAATGGGTGCTTGTTCGTTAATACAGGAACGACTCTTTTTGCTATCTCTGGAAAGTAATTTTTTATTTTTAAGGAATCGACCGTGGCAGAAACTAAATCTCTTGAAGTTTTAATCAAAGATGCAAAAACCAAGCTTGATGCACAAGTAAGGGAAGTTGTGCAATGGCACTTCAGTCCGGATACTGGTACTCCCTTTTGGCTCGATAAAGCCAAGGAATATAAGTTTAACCCTCTCAAAGATGTTCACACTTTTGAAGACTTGCGCTTATTTGGAACATTCGAAGACGAGTGGTTGCGTGGCGGGCCTGTTCAACGCTGGATTCCTAAAGGTTATGCTGGAAAACCCGCCTATGTTTTTGAAACCGGTGGTACTACCGGCCTTCCTAAAACTCGCATCGTTATAGATGACTTCCGTATCGATTATGAAATGATGTCGGACACTCTTCCAGACAAATACTTCCCCAAAGGCAGCAACTGGCTCATGCTTGGGCCTTCTGGGCCTAGGCGACTTCGATTAGCTATCGAACATCTTGCCCAACATAGGGGCGGGATTTGCTTCTGTATCGATCTTGATCCTAGATGGGTCGTTAAGCTTATTAAAATGCGTGAAATTGGCATGGCTAACCTTTATAAAGAGCATGCTATCGAACAAGTTTTGACCATTCTTGCTGGTGGTCACGATATCAAATGTATGTTTACTACTCCCAAGCTTCTTGCAGCCTTGGATGAAGCATTACGATCCGGCAAACTCGAAGACAAATTCCGCCAGCTTGGTAAAAAAATCCCTGCAGGCGGTTTAAAATCCATCAAGTCTGCGGGTATTACTGGTATCTTCTCTGGTGGCACTGAATTTACTCCTCAGTTCACACGCGAAGCTTACGAAGAGATGCTTGATAACGGTGATGTTTACATGACTCCTACCTATGGTAACACCCTGATGGGGCTAGCTTGCTCCAAACCTATTTGCCCTGAAGATGGGTTTAAAATTTCTTATTATGCGCCTCAGCCTAGGGCTGCTATTCAGGTCGTTGATCCCAAAAATTTTGACAAGCTCGTTGAGTATGGTCAAACTGGAAGAGTTCTTCTTACCACTCTTACCAAGGAATTCTTTGTTCCTCGGTTTCCTGAACGCGATGAGGGTGAGCGCGAGCTTCCTTTTGAAACCTATCCTTGGGATGGAGTTAGTGGTGTTCGTACTTTCAGTGAATTTGCTGCAACTACCGTTGTTGGTGTCTATTAATACTTGAGTGTTTATTTTACAAGGATTTTAAAGGGTTTTATACATGCTTCACATTCCTGCTTTGCGATTAGGAAAACCTTACACCAGTTTGAACAAAACCCAGCTTGTTCATCATGTTACGGGTGAAACAATTGCAGAAGTTAGTCAAGTTAATGGCAGTCAAATTGTCAGGGATATCTCCAAAATGGAAGAAGCCCGCAATGAACTGCAAGCCATTCCCATGGCTAAACTCATGCATATGGTCAAGGAAGCAGGGCGAATATTTGCAACCGATTCTCTGCCATGTGGTGATCAGATGCAAAGTTTCGATGATTACATTCGGAACTTATCTTCCACCACGGGATCTCCCATGGTTTTCTGCAGAAGAAATGCGGGCAAGGTTGAGTATGTACTCAGGAACATCGATACGATTATTGCTGGTTTAACTCGTGGTTTAGACATGTCAATTTTGGACACAGGCCATGGCACGCAAGATGGTCGGACATTATGTTTTGTTCCTACTTGCAGTTCTTTTGGGGCAATTCTTCCTAGCAATTCCCCAGGCGTACATTCTTTGTGGGCGCCTACTCCTGCTTTAAAAATACCCCTCATTTTAAAGCCAGGTAGAGAAGAGCCTTGGACACCATTCAGGGTTATACAAGCTTATTTGAAGGCTGGTATTCCACCTGCTGCTGTAAACTTCTGCCCAACCGATCACGCTGGAGCAGGTGAGATCCTTCGAGGCACAGGCCGTAGTATGCTTTTTGGTGACAGCACCACTACCGATCCTTACAAGAACGATCATCGGGTTGAACTTCACGGACCGGGATATAGCAAAGTCTTGATAGGCGAAGATAAGATTGCTCATTGGAAAGATTACATTGATATCATTGCAGAGTCGATTGCAGCCAATGGCGGTAGATCTTGCATCAATGTATCAGCTGTTTGGGTACCCTCTCATGGGAAAGAAATAGCCCATGCTCTTTCTGAAAAACTCTCAAAAATTCAAGTTCGGGCTTACGATGATCCTAATGCAGAACTTGCAGCTTTCGCTAATCCTGATGTTCCTGACAGAATTTCTGGCATGATCGATAATTTGCTCAAAACACCGGGGGCAACTGATGTTACCGAGAAAGTTAGAGGAACTCCAAGGCTTGTTAAAGAAGGAAGATGCGCTTGGTTGCTTCCCGCAATTGTTCATTGTGAAACCTACGACCACGCTCTTGCTAACAAAGAATTCCTTTTCCCTTACGCAAGCGTTGTTGAGTGTCCACAAGCTGATATGATAAAATTAATTGGGCCAACCCTTGTTGCAACTGCTATCACAGAAGACAAGGATTTCGCTCATGTGTTATTAAACAGTACCAATGTCGACCGGCTGAATCTTGGGCCTATCCCAACGAATCGCCTTACTTGGGATCAGCCTCATGAGGGTAACTTATTCACCCACCTCTACAAGCAAAGAGCTTACCAGCAAAGCGGATTCTAAGGTGACTTCATTTGATTTCAGCCCTCTCAACCGGGTTATTTTTTCACCCGGTTGTTCTGCTCATGCAGGTGCCTTGGTTCGAGAACTTGGGGGTTCCCGCGTTCTTTTAGTTTCCGATCCAGGTCTTAAAAAAGCAGGGCATACGGATCTTGTTTTCTCATCTTTAGAGAAATCAGGAGCACAAGTTTTTCTCTTTGATGGGGTCGAAGAGAATCCAGAAGAAATTCATGTCGACAAAGGCAAAAATTTCGCCCAACTTCACAATATTGATTTTATTGTTGCTCTTGGCGGTGGCAGTGCCATGGATTGCGCCAAGGGGATTAATTTTTTGCTGACAAACGGCGGCAAAATGTCGGATTACAAAGGCGTCGGGTTGGCTAAGAAACCCATGCTTCCTTCAATTGGCATACCCACCACATCTGGTACAGGAAGTGAAGCACAATCTTTTGCACTGATTACCGATTCAAGTACACACTTAAAGATGGCATGTGGCGATAAGAAAGCTGCCTTTAAAATATGTCTTCTTGACCCAGAACTTACCCTTTCACAACCCCACATGGTGACTGCAGCCACTGGGATTGATGCAATTTCCCACGCCTTGGAATCTTATGTTTGCACCAAAAAGAATACCATCTCGCAAACTTTTGCGAGGCAAGCTTGGAGTATGTTGGCCGAAAATCTCCCCACGGTTTTAAAAAACCCTTTGGACATTAATGCTAGGGCTGCCATGCAACTTGGGGCACATTTTGCTGGGGTTTCCATCGAAAACTCAATGCTGGGCATATGCCATTCCTGCGCAAATCCTTTGACTGCTCACTACGGCATACCCCATGGAATTGCAATTGGCATTCTATTACCCCATGTTTTGCGATTTAATAGTCATCATGTAGGCAATTGCTACCAAACTCTTGTTACGGACATTGGTAGAACCACAAACAACAATACTGATTCCGGTGAAATCCTTGCTGATATCATCACTGGTTTTCTTTCCCTTGCTGGAATCCCAAAAAACCTTCATGATTGCGGTGTATCTCACGGAATTCTTGAAGTATTAGCTGAGGAGGCTTCTGAACAATGGACTGCCAAATTCAACCCAAGGCCAGTACAGGAAAAAGACCTTCTCGAAATTTATCAACTCGCTATGGTATGATCTACCTGACTTTTTTCGCTTTGGCTTTTCTTGGTAGTGCTCTCTTTGCAAAAGATATTAATGCTGTTTCTTCTTGGCTTCTTTTTAGAGGAAACCCACAGCAAGACGGTTTTTTGCCCATAGCAATCAAAGTGCCATTCGAAATCCAATGGAAAATATCTCTTAAAGATTCAATTGAAGGAACGGCCGTTGTTCACGATGGGAAGGTCTATTTTGGCTGCATGGATGAAAAAGTCTACGCATTGGATTGCAAAGACGGAAAAGAAATTTGGAAATACAAAGGCGGGTCTTTCAAGGCCCCTCCTAGTATCCAGGATGATGTAATTTACATCGGAGACATTGATGGCACATTGCACGCAATTGATTTGAATACAGGTGTTAAAAAATGGGTATTTGCAACCAATGGCGAGATTTCTGGTGGAGCAAATTTCTTTAAGAAAAATATCCTTTTTGGAAGTCAGGACGAAAACCTTTATTGCTTGAATGCTGCAGGAAAAGAACTGTGGAAATTCAAAATGGAAGGGCCTTTTTTCGGATCTTGCGCAATAATCGAAGGTAAAACTTTTGCTGCGGGTTGCGATAGCACCTTGCATGTTCTTGATGCTGAAACAGGAAAAGAACTTTCGAATCTTGACCTAGGAGGACAAACCGGCGCCACTCCTTCCATTGCGGGTGACGATTTGTTTGTTGGTACCATGTCTAACAATGTACTTGGTATCAACTGGAAAAAACCCAAAATCAATTGGAACTATAAACCCGAAAAAAGATCCCAGCCATTTTTTAGTTCTTGTGCCATTGCCAAGAATCTTGTTGTAGTTGGTGGAAGAGATAAAAAAATCCATGCCATAGACCGAGAAAAAGGTTTGGAGATATGGGGAATTCAAACGGATGGAAAAGTTGATGCTTCACCACTTATTTTAGGCAATACTGTGGTTTCGGGTTCCTTTGATGGTTACCTCTATTTCCTTAATCTAGAGGATGGCAAATTGATCCAAAAACTGAACCTCGGGGGCGAAATTTCAGGTTCGCCTGTTTTCTATGAAAATTCAATTTACCTTGGAACTTCTAAAGGCGATTTCTTTAGACTTAAGCCTAAAGACTAAACCTTTTAAAACTAGGGTTGTCCATTTAAAAGACAAAGATTACGATCTCTGCTATTAATTCTGTTTGTCAATTACTTCATGGAAGGTCAGGTGCGAAAGGTGTCTGCTAAAGTTTCTGAGATTGCTAGTTTGATTTCAGGTAAAGTAATTGGTAATGATACTGCCATTATTTCTGGTACATCCAATTTAAAATATGCAGATCTTGGACATATTACCTTTGTTGACAATCCAAAGTACGAAAAACAATTCATTGAATCCAAAGCCTTGGTCGCTGTTTGTCAAAACGAATTTAATGCACCGGGAAAAACCTTAATTCTGGTAAATGATCCTTTGCTTGCTTTTATAGTTATTGTTGAACATTTTAAAGGTAAACCTGAACCCTATCCTCTTGGAGTTGACTCTTGCGCTTGGGTTTCACCTAGTGCTAAAATTGGCGCTGGAACTTCCGTTTTGCCTTTTGCTCGCATTGGAAATAATTCCATTATCGGCAACGATTGTATTATTCATGGCGGAGTTTCCATCGGACGGAATTGTACCTTAGGAAACCATATCGTTCTACATCCCAATGTTGTTATTTATGACGATTGTGTCATTGGCGACCATGTCACCATACATGCTAATAGCGTGATTGGTGCGGATGGTTTTGGCTATAGGTTGACTGATGGGGTTCACAAAAAGATACCACAGACAGGCAATGTCGAATTAGAAAATCATGTCGAAATTGGTGCAGGGTCCACTATTGATCGCGGCACCTTTGGCCCCACGCGAATCGGGGAAGGCACCAAGGTTGATAATTTGGTTCAAATTGGGCACAATTGCGAAATAGGCAAACACAATTTATTAGTCGCCCAAGTTGGTATTGCTGGATCGTGCACGACGGGAAATTATGTGGTGGTTGCTGGGCAAGCAGGCCTTGCAGACCATGTAACTCTTGCGGACGAGGTTGTTGTTGGTGCAAAAAGTGCTGTAATGCGGACTGCTGGCAAAGGCGAGCGTTTACTTGGCATCCCAGCTCGCCAAGAACGAGATGAAAAGCGAATTCTAATAAGTATGGCTAGGCTTCCTAGTATTTGCAAAGACATCAAAAAAATCAAAAAACAATTAAACATCCCGGATGACGAATAAAACGCAATTAACAAAAGTTTATGCTACATGGAAGCTGAGTAATCTAATTGATGACCTCTACAACACTCATTGAAGGGCCAATTGGGTTATTAGCAGGCTATGGCCAATTTCCTGTTGTTTTTGCACAAGCGGCACGCAGGTTGGGTTTACATGTTGTTTGCGTTGGAATTACTGAAGAAGCAGGGCCTGAACTAAAAGACCTCGTTGATCATTTTTACTGGTCTGGCCCTGCGCAGTTGGGAAAAATGATCAATCGGTTTAAAAAACATGGTGTTAAAAATGTAGTGATGGCAGGCAAGATTCACAAAGCGAATTTACTTCACAAGCCTTGGAAAATATTTAATCTTGCACCTGATTTACGAACGTTGATCTTCTGGTATCTTCGCAAAAGAACTGACAACAAAGACGACACACTATTATTATCCATTATCAAAGAATTCGCAAAAGATGGTATAAATTTCGCATCCGCCCTTGATTACATACCGGAGATTCTCGTGCAATCAGGAACATTAACCCGCAGGGGACCAACTAGTTCGGAAATGCAGGACATTTATTTTGGTTGGGAACTTGCCCGTGAAATGGGCCGCTTGGATGTAGGGCAAAGTGTTGCGGTGAAAGATCGTGCAGTTTTAGCCATCGAAGCCATTGAAGGCACGGATAAAAACATTATTCGCGCCGGGGAATACTGTAAATCTGGGGGATTCGTTGTTGTTAAAGTGGCAAAACCAAATCAAGACCGCAGGTTTGATGTGCCAACTATTGGAATCGATACGATTCAAACACTTCATAAAGCCCGAGGGAAAGTACTAGCGATAGAAGCGGGGCAAACAATTTTCTTAAGCGAAAAAGATGCAGTAAACCTTGCAAATGAACTTGGGATTACCATCATTGCACTAACGGACAAAGATATACCTTCGTTGTAATTATCGTTGATTTCTT
>CALARU010000382.1 GCA_937888715.1 uncultured Planctomycetaceae bacterium
ATGAATCATCAACTTAATGCTTTGAAATTCAATAATCGCTTTGTCGCTGAATTACCCTGCGATCCAGATTCTTCCAATCGTAGAAGGCAGGTTGCAGGCGCATGCTATTCCAAAGTTCTACCCACCAAGGTTTGTAAACCACAATTGATCAGCTACTCCAAAGAAGTTGCACAGTTGTTCGATCTTTCTGATGAAGATTGTACCTCGGATTATTTTGCCCAAGTGTTTGCTGGGAATCTGCAGGTACCCGGAATGGATCCCTATGCAATGTGCTATGGCGGCCATCAGTTTGGCCAATGGGCCGGGCAGTTGGGCGATGGCAGAGCCATCAACTTGGGTGAGGTGATCAATAAAAAAGGTGAGCGCTGGGCGTTGCAGCTTAAGGGGGCTGGCCCTACGCCTTATTCGCGTACCGCAGATGGCTTGGCGGTGTTGCGTTCATCCGTCCGGGAATTCTTGTGCAGCGAAGCGATGCATCATCTAGGGGTACCTACCACCCGCGCACTAAGTTTGGTTCTTACGGGCGAAAAGGTAATGCGGGATATGTTTTACGATGGCAACCCGATGCATGAGCCAGGCGCAGTTGTCTGCAGGGTTGCACCCTCTTTTACAAGGTTTGGAAACTTTGAGATCTTAGCTTCGCGTGGCGATGTCGAACTACTTCGAAAACTTGTTCATTACACGATTAAAAATGATTACCCACAACTCGGTGAACCTTCCCCCGAGGTTTATCTAACTTGGCTGACGGAAGTTTGCAGAAGAACTGCAATCATGCTGGTGCATTGGCAACGGGTTGGGTTTGTACATGGTGTGATGAATACGGATAATATGTCGATCCTTGGCTTGACCATCGATTACGGCCCTTATGGCTGGCTTGAAAATTATGATCCAGGCTGGACTCCTAATACCACAGATGCTTCGGGTAAACGCTATCGCTTTGGTAATCAACCTCAGATAGCACTTTGGAACCTTGCTAGGCTTGCGGAATCTATCTACCCACTTATTGAGAAAATCGAGCCATTGCAAGAAGCTTTGACCGTATATTCTGATACTTTCAAACAGGGCTATAACGAGATGATGGCTGGGAAGCTTGGGCTTCAATCTTTCGACCCTGCAACAGATGAAACCTTGACGGATGAACTTTTTGAAGTGTTGCAGTTAGTGGAAACCGACATGACACTTTTCTTCCGCAAATTAGCATTGCTTGATTCTAATCAAATTGATGAGGCAAGCGATAATGTGCTATTGAAGCCCTTGTTAGATGCCTACTATCTTCCTGCTGAATTGACTGATAAATACAAGGCACGCATGGGTGCATGGCTTCGAAGTTATTTTGTTCGTGTTCGATCTGATGGCGCATCTGAAGATTTAAGGCGCAAGAAGATGAATGCCCATAACCCCAAGTATGTGCTTAGAAATTATCTTGCTCAATTAGCGATTGATAAAGCTGCGGAGGGTGATTTTTTCAAGGTAAATGAATTGCTTGATGTGTTACGCAAGCCTTATGATGAACAAGTCGGCATGGAAGCCTATGCAGCAAAACGCCCTGAGTGGGCCAGGCATCGGGCTGGTTGTTCCATGCTTTCATGTAGTTCATGAAATTGATATTCAGCGTATTTGTTTAGGGGAGCACATGGCAAAGAGTAGAAAACGAATTCTGGTGATGATTACAGCGATGGTGCTGGTTTGCACCTTTGTATTGGGCCAAGAAAAGTCCCCTGCTCCTTCGAAGAATACGAAGCTAAAGGTTCTTGTTTATTCCAATACTGCATTCTATCGACATCCGGAAATCCCAAAGATCAATCGATGGCTGGTTCTTTTGGGAAATGAAAACGGCATTGAAGCGGATGTTACCGAGCATTGGAAAGACTTGGGCCCTGCAGAGCTTGCCAGTTATGATGTGCTGGTTTTGAATAATGCCAACGAGTTGGATAAGGTGATTCCTGAAGCACAAAGGAAGTCGGTTGAGGATTGGTTTTCCAAAGGTAAAAAGGGAATCGTGGGTATTCATGCTACTTTGGTTCATCAGACTAATTGGCCTTGGTTGCATCAACTTGGCGGATGCGATTTCAATAGTGATTCTCTTTTTCTAAAAGCAAAGGTGATCGTTGATCCGGCAGCAAAAAACCATCCCGCAGTTAAGGGGCAACCCCCAGAGTTCTTTTATCAGGCTGATTGGACTAACCATGATCGATCGGTTACCGGGCTCCCCGGATTCAAAGTTTTAATGCGTGTTGATGAATCTACCTACGATCCGGTGCGGGATTATTTCAAAACCCGTAATGGCAAAGCGATGGGCAAGGATCATCCGATTGCATGGACAAATGAACCACAAAGCGGCGGTAGGTTTTTCTACACCGAGTTAGGCCATGATCTGCCTTCGTTGAATACTGCTTTTGCAAGGCAGCATATTCTTGAGGGAATTAAATGGGCAGGAGGTGATTCGAAGTGAATTTCAACCTCCGATTTTGATGGCGCGTTATAAGACAATAGTGTAATTACCCAACCTTTACTTTGGATGAAATAAAAGGAATAAGACCATGCTGAAAAGATGTTTACTTGCGTTGGCGTTTTTGTGTCAGGGATTGAATCTTCCCTTGCAGGCGCAGGAAACTGCGAAGACTGTGAAGGTGTTTATTTTGGCGGGGCAATCGAACATGGAGGGCAAAGCCCGAAATAATTTGCTTGATTATCAAGCTGCCAACGCTCCTACCAAAGAGCTTTTTACGCATTTGCGTAAAGATGATAAATGGATCACACGCGATGATGTCTTCATCAAGTTTTTGGATCGCAAGGGGCCCCTTACCCTAGGTTATGGCTCCCCAAGTTGCACCGGCGTTGAGTTGGAATTCGGAACCATGATGGGTAATTATTACGATGAGCCTGTGATTTTGGTGAAAGCTGCTTGGGGTGGGCATTCCCTTTATAAACTTTTTCGTTCGCCCTCTGCTGGTTTCCCTGAAGCTATGCTTCAGAAAGAACTTGAGCAGGCTCGGGAGCGTGTAACTAAAAATAATGAGAAGAACAAAAAGACCGATCCTCTTCCTACCATGGAGGAAATCAAGAAAGATTATGGCTCTTCCTACCGCAACATGATGACTGAAGTTAAAACGGTGATGAATGATCACGCGGCGTTGTTCCCCGCATTGAAGGGTATGAAGCCTGAGTTGGCAGGCTTTGTTTGGTTCCAGGGCTTTAACGATATGTTTGGTGCTGAGAACGAATACGCTTCCAACATGAAGCATTTCATCAATGATGTGAGGAAAGATCTTAACTCCCCAAAATTGCCTTTCGTGATTGGGGCGTTGGGCCAGAACGGATCAAAGCCCGCTACCGGAGGGATGTTGGTAGTTCGTGAAGCGCAACTTTCGATGAATGCTGTGCCTGAGTTTAAAGGCAACTTAAAGGCTTTTCCTGTTGATGTGTTGGTAGATAAAGCAGCGGAAGAAATGTTTCCCAACTGGCAGAAAAACCCTGCTTGGGTCAATACCGGCAGCGATCGGCCTTACCATTACTATGGCAGCGCAATCTGGTTTAATCGTATAGGTAAAGTAATGGGCGAAGCCATGCTTGAACTGGTCAAGGTTCCAAAATAAATAGTAAGTGTTTTACCATGAGAAATATAGTTCTGGTTTTTGTAGTTTTGTTGTTTTTGCAAACAGCCTTATTTGCTGCTGAGCCAAGGCCAAACATCCTTTTCATCGTTCTAGATGATCTTGGGTGGATGGATTTAAATTGTCAGGGCAATAAGAATTTAAACACTCCCCGGATTGATGCCTTGGCAAAACGGGGGATTCGTTTTACCAGTGCATATTCAGCTTCTCCCGTTTGTTCGCCTACTCGTGGGGCGTTAATCACCGGGCTATGCCCTGCACGATTACATATCACGCAACATGGTAAGGATGGCCCGGGGTTTTGGCCGAAAGAGCGTTCTATACAACCTCCTCTTGCTGAACATGTTTTACCGCTTAAATCTGTTACGATTGCTGAGCGGCTTAAAGAGGTTGGTTATGCAACGGGCTTCTTTGGGAAGTGGCATCTTTCTGGCGAAAGCGAAGCTAATAATCCAAATGCCGGGGGCCCTAGATTTTGGCCAGAGCATCAGGGGTTTGATGTTAATGTTGGAGGTTGTGGCATAGGTGGCCCTCCCACTTATTTTGATCCTTATAGAATTTCCAACATTAAACCACGAAAGAAAGGGGAATACTTGACGGATAGACTTGCTGATGAAACCATTTCTTTCATGCAGGCGAATCAGGCAAAACCCATGTGCATTTGTTTGTGGACATACAATGTTCATTTCCCTTTCGAAGCCCCCGCAGATTTGATCGCCAAATTCAAAGGCAAAGAGGGCCCCGGACTTAAAAACCCAACCTATGCTGCTCAGATTGAAGCTACCGACCGGGCTATTGGTAGAGTAATCGACGAGATTGATCGCCTTCGACTTACTGATAACACTCTCGTTATTTTCACGAGCGATAACGGAGGATGGGAAGGTGCAACCGATAATCGGCCTTTGCGTTCCGGCAAGGGCGATCTTTATGAAGGTGGATTACGCGTACCTCTTATCATCTGCTGGCCCAACCTTGGCTTGCCTTTGGGATCTACCATTGATGTTCCTGTCATTAGTATGGATCTTGCTGCAACCATTATTGATGCTGCAAAGATAAAGTTAAAACCGGGGGATTCGCTTGATGGCACATCATTGCGACCACTTTTACTCGGACAAAAACTTGATCGTGATTCCATTTACTTTCATTATCCGCATTACGCCTGGCATCGCTCTAATCGTCCGGGCGGGGCTATTCGCTCTGGCTCGTATAAATTTATCCGCCGTTATGATGATAATTCTCTGGAACTTTACGATCTATCAAACGACCTTGGTGAAAAGCAAAACCTAGTGCAACAAAAGCCGGTCTTAGCTGCCAAGTATGATAAACAATTGGCTGGTTGGCTTC
>CALARU010000383.1 GCA_937888715.1 uncultured Planctomycetaceae bacterium
GCCTTGCTCTTATGTTTGGTAGCGTCATGCTCGCCAAAAACTTTGAAAAATCCAGCGTTGGGCTTCGTAGGCTTCTTTATGGCACCAATGCTTTCCTTACCGGTATGCTTCTTCTTACCGTGCTTGGCGTTGTTAATGTGCTTGCTTATGTTCCCATGGGCAAACTAGACTTCTTCAATCGCACATTCGATTTTACCGCTTCAGGCCTTTATTCCATTAGTGAGAGCACCCAGAATTTTCTTTCCAATCTTAAAGAACCCGTCAAGGTTTATGTCCTTCTTCCTGGTAATAACCTTATCACGGTTGAAACTGAAACCTTGCTTGAAACCTTCAAGACGCATACCAAAAATATCACTTGGTCTTCAGTGTCACGCGATCTCGATGCTCAAGAACTAGCTAAACTGCAGGAAAAATATCAGATCCCCGATTCACTTGGCTTGCTCGTGGTTTATGGTAGCGACCAAAAACCTGTTTATGATTTTATCAAGTATCCCGATCTTTACTCCATCCCTCAGCAAGACCCTCGCAACCCCAATGCCGATAGTGGAAGTTTCCAATTCCTTGGCGAAGCCCAACTCATCAAAACAATTACCTTCCTTTCCGAAGGCAAATCCCAAGCGGGTGTGTTCTTCACCCAGGGCAATGGCGAACTTAGCATCGATGATAAAAACCCAGGCTCGGTTGCGGGCATTGGAACCCTTTGGGATGAAACTGCAAAGGGGAACTTCAAACTTGATAAAATCACTCTTGATCGAAACACTAAAAAAATCCCCCAAGAAGCTGATGTGGTGGTGATGGCACGACCTAGGTTCGATCCACCCCCACAAGCGATCGATGCACTCCGCAATTATCTTCGGGGCAATGATGGCAAAAAAGGCCGTTTGCTTTTGCTTCTTGATGTTGAAGTGGAACAAGTTGCAGGTAAGAAACAAGTCATCCCCATGCCCAACCTGAAAGTGCTTTTGCGCGAATTCCAAGTTGATGTTGCAGATGATCAAATCTACAACCCGCTTAACGAACGCAAGCCTTCCATCATGACTATCATGGCTTCCGATAAAAGCAACAACCCTATTGCCAAGGCTTTCTTGAAGGGCCGTTCTGCAACTCTTTTCCTCTTCGATGGCATTCGAACGGTTAAGCCCTTGGCACGGGTTCCCAATGCACCACCGAATCCCATAAGCGCAGAAGAAATCCTGCTGACGGATCCTCGTATTCCCGTCTGGGCTGAAACAGATATGGGTGCTAATCCGCAAGAAATCATTGCTGAGCTTCGCAAGGATGAAAAGAAGGCTCAACAAAAACTTCAAGGCGGTCAATTGCCGGTTGCTGTTGCGGTGATGGAAAAAGGTGCAGCAGACCCATTGGCTCAAATCCCAG
>CALARU010000384.1 GCA_937888715.1 uncultured Planctomycetaceae bacterium
GAGGGGCGCAGGCGCAAGACAAACTTCCTTTGTTTGGTTGCGAAGGGTCGCGAAAGCCAGGGCCGTTTGATCGATGCATTTGATAAGTATCAAGAGTTTGCAGCAACTTCGCAATCTGATGATTTGATTTCTGTTTTGGATGAGCCTTCGGTAAGGGCATCGGGCGAGGTTTGGTCGCAGGGTCGCATAGCAGCGATGGTTGCCAAGGCTTCACCTGAAAATAAAAAGCCACTCGAAGCTAAAATACAATCCACTTGGGATCAGCTTCAGAAAAAAGGCGCAACGCTTGAAGAGCTTAAGAAGTTTGTTGCGTTTTCGGGTTCACTTTTTGATGTAGGCCGAGAAGCGCGCTTGAAGCTTGCAGAACGATTGCTGGAAGATACAAGCCCCAATGCAATGTTGCTTGCAGAGCAGGCGTTGCAACCTGTGTTAACTGAAAGCCCAGCACTTGCAGCCAAGGCGTACGAAATTCTGGGTCGCATTTACACTAATAAAAATCTACTTGATGATGCGCTCTGGTGTTACAAAAAGCTTGGGAAAGAATATGGGGATGTGGTAATTCGCGATGGTAAGAAAGGCGCTGACTTCCTTAAAGAGGCTAACGCTGATAAAAAATTCGTCGCACTTCTTTCGGAATCCAAGTTGATCCCTGAGGCCCGCAAAATCACCGTTACCGAAGAACGGGGCAACTTCCACCAGCAGACTCGAAGTTATCGATTTGAAGAACCCGATTCCCCTTTGCCTTACTTCCAGCGCAACAGGCTTGCTTTAAGATTTGATTACCACGCCCTTAAAATCAACGATACCCTTACGGGTAAAGAAGAATGGTCGATGAATATCACCCGCACCTTGTTCCAAAACTTGGTGTATGGCAACGGCCAGCCACACTTGGTGCGATTCCCGCTGCAGGCGCAGGGGCATTTGGTACTGTTGCCTTTGGGGCATTTGGTATTTGCGATTGATCCTGTGGGTAAGAAGATCTTGTGGGAAAAGAACCTTTACAACCCGATGGGTTTTTTACCTGGGCAGGCTGCTACTTCGCCTCCGGGTTACAACCAGCTTAATGTTGATGCCGATGGTTCGATTCGAATACTTTACCCCGATGGTTGGGCGCAGCGAATTGGGCTTTCGAACCCGATGACTGCAGGGGTTGCAGCATTGCAAACACGCGATGGTTTGGTTGCGGTTGATCCGCTCACTGGGAAAACTCTTTGGACCAGATCGGATGTTAATTCGCGCTCGATTCTTTTTGGTGATGGGAAGCATATTTTTGTGGTGGACATGACACCTGAAAACACCCCTTCCGCAACTAGGGCTATCAGGGCCTATGATGGTGTTTCGGTTAAAGTCCCTGATTTTTCTCAGCTCTTTACCAAGCGCGAGCGCATCATCGGGGGCAAGCTTTTGCTTAACGAAACTGTTGCAGATGGCCCTTCGAACTTGCGAATTTACGACATCATCACTGGCAAGGATAATTGGAAAGAATCTTTCCCTGGTGGGGCGATGGTATTAAAGTCCGATGAACATCCTGGCTTTACGGGCGTGGTCGAACCCGATGGCAAAGTAAGGGTCTGGCGCATCCCTGAGGGAACCCAAGTTCTTTCCACCAAGCTTGATCCTAAATTTATTGTCAAGGGTGGTGCTGCATTGCTCTTGGCCGATAAATCTAACTTTTATGTAGGCTTTAATAATCCTGTGAATGCCAACATCATGCCTTGGGGTGGGATTCAAACCAACCTGATGCCGGGCAGTGGCATGAGAGCTCAACCGGTCAACGGCGAGTTTTACGCATTCGAACGAGATACTGGAAAAATGCGTTGGCATAACCCGGTTTCGCACCAAATGGTTGTGCTTGAATCTTTTCAAGATCTCCCGATGGTTTTGTTTACATCACGCATGCACAAAATGGTTGCCAACGGTCCTATTCGTAATGTCATGCAAATTGTTGCTGCCAAAAGTATTGATAAACGTACTGGGAAACTTATCTACGATAACGAAAACATTCCCAATGGTATTCAGTTTCACAACATCAATCTCGACCTTAAAAATGGGAAGATTGAATTTGTGAACTACCAGTTAAAGATCATCTTCAAGTTTGGGAGTGATGCTGCTGGTATTTCTGTTGAAGATGCGGGTAAAAAGAATTCTTGATTTTGTGTTAGATAGGGTAATCTGGATCGTCTAAAACTAATGGTGTTTCTTTTATTGCAGGGGCCTTTATTTATTCCAGCAATAAAAGTCATACCCGGGGTAAGAACATGAACTTTAAAACCATTGCTGTTGCCTTGCTGCTTGTGGGCATCACTTTGCCTTCTTTGCAAGGCGATGAAATCCCCAAAGAGTACCAAGACGCCATCAAAAAAGGCCTGACTTGGATGTCTCGCAATCAGCATAAAGATGGCCACTGGGAAGCTACCGGTGGGCAATATCCCATCACCATGACAGCCCTTGGTGGCATGACCATGCTCATGGAAGGCAGTACCATTCGCGAAGGCCAGTATCGCGATAACATTCGCAGAGCCGTCGATTTTCTCATGGTTCGTTGTCAGGCTAATGGCATGATTGGCAATCCCAATATTCCCGGTGAAGCTGGCCGTTATATGTATGGCCATGGATTTGGAATGTTGTTTCTGGCTTCGGTTTATGGTGAAGAAGAAGAAGGCGACCGCAGGCGTAAACTTGAAGAAATTCTAGTTCGTGCTGGTAAATTCTCACGCGATGCCCAGACTCGCAGGGTTTCGATGAAAGATAATAAAACCCCCTTGGGCGGTTGGGGCTATGTCTCCGCCAAGGAAGGGAATAATTTTGATGAAGGCTCGGTTACCATCACCCAAGTTCAGGCGCTTCGTGCTGCCCGCAATGCTGGTATTGCTGTTCCCCAAGATGCAATCAAAGAAGCTGTAGCTTACCTCGAAGAATCCACCAACGCACAAGGCGGGGTTATCTATAGCCTGGGTGGTGGCGGTGGCGGTGAAGGTCGGCCTGCTCTTACTGCTGCAGCTATTTCCTGCGGTTTCAGTTCAGGCGATTACAACTCTCCTTTAATTAAAAAATGGTTCAAGTTCTGCCTTAATAATATCGGTTCACTTGGCAACCAACGCCGTGGGCATGATGAATACACCCACTATTATTATTCTCAGGCGCTTTACACCCTTGGAGATGATGGTTGGAACAAACTCTTTGGCGATACAAAAGATAACGATAAGTTAACTTGGAAGAAGTATCGCAAGGCGACTTTTGATAATCTAGTTCGAACGCAGGGGGCGGATGGCTCCTGGACGGGTGGCCATGTTGGCCCAGTGTTTATTACTGCGGTGCATTTAACCATTATGCAACTTGATGGTGGAGTGCTGCCCATTTATCAGCGATAATGGTATCCTACCTTTTTCTTTTCTTTCAGGATTCTTAAGAATGAGTGATTCAATCGACCCGACATTGGTAACAAGACAACTTAATCGCGAAGAACTCGCCCAGCAAAAGCCCCTTGATCAAAATGATATCGAAGAATCAAAGAAACTGCGATCAGCATTCGATGGCATTAAAGCAGAGCTTTCCAAGGTAATTGTCGGGCAGAATCAAGTCATTGAAGAATTGCTTATTGCCCTTTTCAGTAAAGGTCATTGCATGCTTGAAGGGGTTCCTGGGCTTGCGAAAACCCTTATGATCAGCACCCTTGCACGCACGCTTTCGCTTTCATTCAGTAGAATCCAGTTTACCCCAGATCTTATGCCATCGGACATCACAGGCACCGAAGTCATCCAAGAAAACAGAGATACAGGCGGGCGCGAGTTCAAATTTCTTCAAGGCCCATTGTTTGCCAATGTAGTACTTGCAGATGAAATTAACCGTACTCCTCCGAAGACCCAAGCCGCTCTTCTTGAAGCCATGCAGGAAAGGCAAGTCACCGTTGGCCGTACCAGGCATAAACTGGAAAGCCCCTTCTTTGTATTGGCAACGCAAAACCCAATCGAGCAGGAAGGTACTTATCCTTTGCCCGAAGCGCAGCAAGATCGCTTTATGTTTAAAGTATTTGTTAAGTACCCTAGTTTTAATGAAGAATTCGAAATTGCTTCGAAGACTACCTCAACCTTTGTTGACGATGTGAAGCCCATTTTGGGTGGTCAGCAGATTATGGACTTACAAAATTTGGTGCGCAGAGTTCCTGTTAGCGATCATGCGATTCGTTACACTCTGGCGCTTGTCAGGCAAACCCGCATAGGCGAGCCAGGCGTGCCTAAGTTTATTGGAGAATGGCTTTCGTGGGGCGCTGGCCCTCGTGCGGTGCAAAATCTTATTCTTGGTTCTAAGGCTCGTGCACTTCTGCATGGCAGGGTTCATGTTGCAGTGGAAGATATCCAAGCACTTGCATTACCTGTTTTAAGGCATCGCATTCTTACCAACTTCACCGCTGCAAGCGAAGGGGTGACTCCAGACAAGGTGATCGAAAAGATTGTGCAAGAAACCCCAAGCCATGAGGGTGACCTGAAGAAAGATGAAAGATTCCAGAAAATCTTTGCTTCCTGATCAACCTCAAGAGATTTAAATACCCGTGCCACAATCACCACAGGAAGATGCCCGTAGATTCTTACACCCTGCGACCCTAGGTCGCATTGGCAGGCTCGAAATTCGTGCCCGCCAAGTGGTGGAAGGCTTTATCGCTGGCTTGCACAAAAGCCCAGTCTTTGGCCATAGCATCGAATTTCTACAGCATCGCGAATACACTCATGGCGATGATATTCGCCATCTCGATTGGAAAGTCTGGTCGCGCACCGATCGCTATGTAATCAAGCAATACGAAGAAGAAACCAATCTTCGTGCAACCATGATTGTAGATGTAAGCGAATCGATGCAATATGGCGCAGGCGCGATGAACAAATACGATTATGCCTGCACCGCTGCTGCGTGCCTGAGTTATCTTTTATTAAGGCAGCATGATGCAGTGGGCCTTGTCACCTTTGATTCGCAAGTACGCACGATTCTTCCAGCAAGATCGCAAATGTCGCACCTGGATGCGTTCGTGATGGGTTTGCATCAAAGCAAGCCCGCAAAGAAAACAGATTTTTCGCAAGTGATGCGCAGAGTCGCAGAATCAGTGGGCCAGCGCGGCTTGATCGTCGTGTTCTCCGACTTCCTCGTTGACAGGCCCGAACTGTTCAAGGGCCTTGAAATGCTCAGGCATCGCAGGCATGATATCCTTGCTTTTCATGTGTTAGATACCGATGAGATCAACTTCCCCTTCACAGGCAGCACCAAATTTGAAGGCATGGAAGAACAACCCGATTTACTATGCGACCCCAGATCTCTTCGTGATGGATATATGGAGGCGCTTGATAAATACTTGGTCGATGTGCGCAGGGGCTGCACCAAACTTGGTATCGATTATCAAATGGTGACCACGGGCGATTACCTCGATGCTGTGCTTAGTAAATTCTTGAACATGCGGTTGGATGATCGCAATGCCCGGGGTAATGGTGGCGCGGTACGCTAAGAAGTAATCCGCGGGAAACTTTTGGAATAGAGGGTAGATGGAACTTTTTCTTAATCCATGGTCGATGATACTGGGCGGACTGTTAATCAGTGCCCCTATCATCATTCATTTGATCAACCGCATTCGCTACAAGCGGGTTGAATGGGCCGCCATGGAGTTCCTGCTTGAAGCCATGAAGCGCAACAAGCGCAAACTCATCCTCGAACAATTGCTGCTTTTGTTATTGCGAATCTTTCTGGTATTGCTGACTGGTTTTTTGGTCGCACGCTTTGTGGGCGAAACGCTGGGGCGTGGTGCGGGCTCTTCTGGTTTTCACTATTTATTATTGGATGATTCACTCAGCATGACCGATCGCTGGGCCGAACCCAATGGCGAAACCACTTCTTTCAAGGTTGCAGTGGAAGAGACGAAGAAAATAGCACGCAAGCTTTCGCAGGCCAACGGCGTGCAGCAGATGCGCATCGTTTTACTTTCTGATCCTACATCTGTTGTGTTTGAAGGCAGTATTAATGAGCAGGCGATTGAAGAACTTTCCTTAAAGCTTGATGCGTTGAAGCCCGGCTTTTTGCATCGTGATGCGCTTAAGGGGATGGAGACTGCGGGCGAATATTTTGGCGGCATTCAGATGGGCACGAAAACACTGCATCTTGCAGGCGACTTTCGCGAAGTGGATTGGTCTGTAGGGCCTGATAAAGAAAAACTTCGTCAAGGCGTTGATAGGCTTCTCGAAGCTGGAGTTAACTTAAGCTTGGTTGATGTTGCGCATCCTTACCGGGGCGAAAACAGACAGTTAACGATTCATCATGATAATCTTTCGGTGGTAGATTTTCGGGCGGAGTCAAGGCTTGCAGCAGAGGGTGTTGCGGTTGAATTTTCTGTTGGTATTCAAAACTTTGGCGCTGCAGATAAGAAAACTTTTCTTCATGTGAAGATTGATGGGCAGGAAGATTTTGGCGCCTCGCAACCGGTTGACAGCTTACCTGCGGGCCAGCGCACTGAAAAGCGCTTTTCACTTATTCTTACACGCAAGAACAAACCTGCAGGCGCTGCCTTGAAATCTTCAGATAAATCGGATGAGCGCGATCGTAAGCTGCGTATGGATCGCGAGTTTGTTCGCATCCGTGCTGAAATAACCGAAGATGAAAAAACAGGCGTCCTCTCTGATAACGCCCGAGAGTTAGTGCTCGAAGTCCGCTCTCGTGTTCCTGTTCTTGTGGTTGATGGCGCTGGTGCGGATGGCCGTCTGCCTGGGGGCGATTCTTTCCATGTCGAATTCGCACTCGCTGCAGCAAGAGCCTATGAAGTCGAACACCGCAGTATCGAAGATCTCGAAAAAGCAGATCTCGAAATCTATCCTTCCATCTATCTTCTTAACATCCCTGAAATCAAATCGGAAAAAGTGATCAGCAAGCTTCGCACCTTTGTAGAACGAGGCGGCGGTCTTGTTTGGTTTCTGGGCGATCGCAGCAAACCTGTATTCTTCAACAATCTGTTTGAAAAAGAAAAAGGGTTGTTCCCATTATTGCTTGCAGACAAACCAACTGATGCACTATCCGAAGCAATTCGTTCGGAAATGAAACAGCGGGATGAACAACCAAAGATCATGTTTCCCTCGCCTGATCATCCGGTGATATTTGGATTGTCGCGTAATCAGGGGGCGATGCGCTTTCTTCTTATCGATCGTTATTTTCAAGCCAGGCCTAGATTCACTTACGACCCTTCCGGCAATGCGACCGAAGAAATCATCCTGCTTTCTAACCGGAAGTGGAATGATGATGGTCAGCGTGATTCTTATAAAGAACGGGCGCGTGGGCTTCTCGGCCGTATTCCTTACGATGATCCCGCACAGGAAAAGTTTCAGAAATTATTACGCAAGCACGAACGAGCAATCAAAGAAAGCCTTGCTGCAGATTCGCAATACCGTGTGGGTCAGGCATTGGAAGCATTGCTGAATGATCCAGGCGATGCAGCGCAAAACATTCCTGGCATGAAGGAATTCTGGTCGCAACCATTGCTTAGGCCGTTGGCACGCGAGTACGAAGAATTTCGCAAGAACATTCTCTTTGGTGATCCGCTTGCAGTTGCAAGAAAACTAGGCAAGGGAAAAGTTGCTGCGATATTAACTCCTGCGGGCACCAGGCCAACCGTACCCGGTGCAACCGATGGTTGGAATGAATGGGGCGCAGGTAACCCTGTCTCTTGGAGCTACCCAGTTTTTATCATGGATTTACAACGGTATCTTTCGAGTGAGGGAAGTGAGCGCAATAAAATCGTTGGCGATGAACTTAAACTTTCACTCGATTCCACCCGCTACCAACCCAGAGTTTCTGGTTCTTATCAATTGATGGAAGTTAGTTCAACCCCGGGCGCTTCTGCTGCTGCCAACCCTGTTCGCATTGCAGAACAACCTTTGGTGCAACGAGAAGGGTTGCTTGACTTCACCTTCAATCAGACTGCAAAACCAGGCTCATGGTTTTTTGAATTCTTCCCCAATGCGCCACCCGATGGCAAGGATACTCCTGCAACCGAAGTAGAAGCATATGCGTTTAATGTTGATGCCCAAGCAGAGGGAGATTTGCGCAGAACTTCTCGCGAAAAGCTTGAAGCCAATCGCTTTGCCTCGGATCCACGCGCAGGGAAAATAGCTTTATGGTCGCCAGGCGATAATTACGATTCCCTTAAAAATAGATCGCCCGATGCTTCCGAATCGCCTTGGCTCTATCTTTTATTTCTTATCATTTTGATTGCTGAGCAGGCCCTTGCGGTTCATCTGAGTTATCACCTGCGAGGTAGCGAAAAAGCCCCCTTGACCCTAGCAAGAAGTTTGGGCGTATGAACGAAAACCTTCCTATTCAGGTGACCGAGTTTGTCTTTCGAAGGCTGGCAGATCCCCTGCGCATCTTTTCTAAAGAACTTCCTCCTTCGGTTTGGCTGGTGATTCTTACCTTTGTTCTTTTGCTCGCCTTTGTTTTCGTCGGCTGGATGTACCTTCGTGATAGTCGTTCCATTGGTATTATCTGGGCCATGGTTCTTGGTTTGTCACGGGCCATGGTATATGGCTTGCTCGCCTTTGCGTTCCTACTTCCTGCTGAACAAACTTGGGAGCAAAGCACCTCAAGATCCAAGGTCGTAATTGCATTCGATGCCTCAAGCAGCATGACCACCACCATCGATGATATTCCCTCTGAATCAGTTCCTTTGAACAAACTGCCTACCCGTCAAGAAAAAGTGATCAAGTTCCTAGGCGATTCCACCATCGACTTCTTAGGTGCACTCGAAAAAACAAACCCTGTGTTCGCTTACCGCTTTGGTCGATCTCTGGATGAAAACTTCCTACAGTTCCAAGAGGGCACATGCCTTACCAAGGAAGATCGCGAGAAACTCAAAGAAGCTTTGAAAGATAATCTCACATTCAAAACAGAAATGCTTGGGGCTGAAGGCTGGCAGGCTTGGCTGCAACCAGGCAAGTTAATCCCTGCAAAAGAAGGCGCAGCAGAATCCGAACTAAACAGACTGCAAACTATGATTACCGCAGGCCGTAATAAAGTCGAAGCGGGTGACTTCAACGCAACGAATGTGGTTGATAGCGTGGTTGGTATTCTACAACGCGAAATGAACCAGATGACGCAGGGCATCGTGGTATTTTCTGATGGTCGCAGCACCGAAGGCACTTTGCAGGCGCTGAAAGATCTCGAAGAAAGGGCGACTGCTGCCCGCATCCCCATTTTTGTTGTCGCAGTTGGCGAAGACCGCCCTAAAGTTAAAACTGAAATTGTCGACTTGCGTGTTCCCGGGCGAGTGCAGCCTGATGATCGATTTCGTGTCGCAGTTGAAGTTGTGGGCGAAGGCCTTGCAGAGAAAGAGTTCCAAGCATTCCTTGATATTACTAATGTAAGAAAAAATCAGTCAGGTAAGGAAGAGCTTCTGGATGTTGCGATTGAAGAAGCTGGTTCTAAGGGATCAAAAGATAAGCTAAGAATAAACCTTGGGAATAAAATCACCCTCGTTGCACCTGTTGCAACATACGACAAGGGCAACCCCCCTAGGGCCGAAGTCGAGTTTCAGGTGGATGCACAAACCCTCGCAAAAGCAGCAGGTCGCGAAGCAGATCTTACAGGCAAGAAGTGGGTGCTTGCAGAAACCCCCGATAGCGAAATTAGATTTGTAGCGAGAGTTCCTCGCGATAAATCAGAAATTGCATCAGATAAGGAACACAAACGCGGGCCTGTGGAAATGCGCGTGATGGATAAACCATTGCGAGTTCTTTTGGTGGCTAGCGGCCCCATGCGGGATTATCAATTTGCGCGTACTCTTTTTGTTAGAGAGACTGAAAGAAAGCGTGCTGAACTTGCCATCTTATTGCAGAACCCCCCTGGAAAAACCGAAAGGCGACCAGGCGTGGTTCAAGATATTCCACCCGAAAAACTTCTTACCCGTTTTCCTGATCTCTTTGATTCCGCCACGGTTGACCCTAACGAAAAGATTTACGATCTCGCCTCTTATGATGTCATTGTTGCTTTCGATCCTGATTGGAAACAAGTTAATGATCTTTCCATGAATTTGCTGCGTACCTGGGTAGATAAAGGTGGCGGTTTGATTGTGATTGCAGGCCCGCTGCATACTTTAGAGCTGGCACGACCTGGTGCTGAAAAGGAAAAGCTTAAACCCATCCTTGATCTGTATCCCGTTGTACTAAAGGATATTCGTATTGAGGAAATGGATCGAAAGCCCGATTCACCAAAGCCATTGCGCTTCGATGGTGCGACTCCTGAAATGGAATTCCTGCGCCTTGATGAAGATGATCAACTCCCCTTCCTGAAAGATTGGGAGCAATTCTTTAATGTTGATGCCAAAGATGGCCAACCTAAACGCGGCTTCTATAACTTCTACCCTGTTGAACAAGCCAAGACGGGCTCTATTGTTGTGGCTCGCTTTGATGACCCTCTCGTAAAAGGCAAGGATGGCAAGGAGCAACCTTTTATTGTCATCAGCGATCCTGCAAGTGGTAAAAGAGTAGTTTGGATTGGATCGGGTGAAGTTTGGCGCATCAGGCAATACCGCGAACAATACTTCGAACGCTTCTGGATGAAACTAGCCCGCTACGCAAGTGCTGCAGCAACAGGCAAAGAGAATCGCAGGATTTCGCCCTACCTTGGTGGGCCATATCTTGCTAACCGCTTCATCGAATTTGAAGCGCGCATTGATGATAAAGGTGGCAAGCCTTTGGGTTCAGCGGGTAGGCCCCCAAGAGTTTTAATTAATCCGCCCGCGGGCGTTGCTCAGTCTGAAATCCCCAAAGAAATATTGATGACCCCAAGGCCCGGAAGTGAAGGCGTTTTCAGAGCTCGGTTTATGCTGCGCAGCGCAGGCAGGTACGAAGTTGTTTTTGATGTACCCGAAACAGGCGATAAACTTTCAGGCAACTACATCGTTGTGGAACAACCAGACCCCGAAAAAGAAAACACCCGCCCAGATTTCGCAAGCCTCTATAAACTTGCAAGCCCCGCTGAGATGGTATTGCCTAGGCTTTCTGATGCAGACCGCGATATCCTAAAACAACGCCTGCAATCCCCTGTTGCAAATGCAGGGTCGGAACCTTCGAAGGGTGCGGAAGAACCTCCAAGATTGTTCTTCGATCTTCGTTCTGCATCCCTTATTCCACTTTGCATGAAAACCGATATCAAGGAACAGCGCAATCGTGGCCCGGTTCGCGATCTATGGGATAATGGCATCACCATGTGGGTTGGCAAAGATAACAAACCAGTCATCCTGCCTTGGTTACTTCTTGCAGTGGTGGGGTTGCTTTCGTTTGAATGGCTAACTCGCAAACTGTTGCGCATAGCTTGATTTTTACACGGAGTTAAAGTTTCAATGGCTGATCAATCGCCGCATCTGAACCAGCAACCTGCCCTTTCGGGCCCGCTTGTGTTTCTACGCGGTCGCATTCGCCAATATGTCATCATCGAAGCCTTGCTTGGTATCATCATCTTTGCATCGGCTTGGATGTGGCTTGATCTTTTCGTTGATTACGGTTCCTACAGGCTTTTCGGAATCGACTGGGTTCAATCCCTACCCCGTTTCATTCGTATCTTTCTGCTGGGCATTCTAACGCTTGGCGTGATTGTTCTTACTGCAACCCGCATCGCTCTTAGGTTGAACAAAGATTTTCGGGATGATGCATTGGCATTGGTGCTGGAAAACAAATTCCCCGAGCGGTTGAATGATCGCTTGATCACTGCGATCGAATTAAGTTCCCCCAAGATTCTGAAGGAAAGAGGCGCATCGCCTCAAATGCTTCAACAAATGCTTCTTGAAACTGAAGAACGCATGAAGGGCCTTCCCGTAGATGAAGTCTTCGATTGGAAAAGACTTAAAAACATGGGTTATAAGGCGTTGGCTCTTACCCTCGGGATGTATTTGTTTGCGCTGGTGTTATCTATAGCAGGTGCGGGGATTCCAAACATTGGGGCAGATGAAATCACGCTTTCCAGCACGCAATCGCTTCATGAAGTGTTGCTTACTTGGGTGGATCGCAATGTTGTTTTAAGAAATGTCATTTGGCCCAGACATACTTATCTTGAGTTTGTGGGATTTCCTGAATCAGGGCAGGTGCGGGTTGGTCGGGATGCGCCCCCATTCCCTGTTAAAGTCCGGGCTGTCAAATACCTTGTAGCTGGCCGACCTTCTGAAAAAGCAGTATCCAATTTCCGAGCCTACCTTGCACTCAAAAATATTGATCAAGCACCCGCTATGGTTCGTTTTGATCGCAGGCCCATAGAAGGCTGGCGCGCACTTTCCTTCTTTGATCTTGAAGACTGGATCTCCGTTAAAATTCCTGCCTTTGATTCTCTTCCACCAGAACTTAAACCCACAAGGCCTGAAGATCCACTCTCCTTCGATGAGATCGAACATTTTCTTGAAAAACAATCAAGCGATGCTAGCTCCGAGGTGATTGATTCTTTGAAAGCCTGCCACGATGCCCTCAAGCAATTAGGTAGCAATGCAGTTTATCGCAGGAAATTTAGAGTGATGGCTGTCCCCGAAAATGTCGTTCTTCGATCTTGGGGCAACTCTTCCAACAACACCATGACCTTGCAGCGGGGCGCCAGCAATGAATACAGCGGCCAAATTGCAGACCTGCGTGAAACCATTGATTTTACCGCACAAGCCCTTGATTACCGTACCGCAAATAAACGCCTGGTTCTTGTACCACCACCGATGCTTCTCAAACTGATGGTGGAAGAAAGTCACCCTGCTTATCTTTATTATCGTTCCGCTGTTGGTGAAAATGCTTCTGGGCTCAAAGGTTTGAAACAACGATTTGATGCTCAGGATATGTTGCAATCTGGTTCTGATATTAGCAGGGTTACCGTGCCTGAAGGCACAAGCCTTGTGGTTACCGGGGAAGCAGATGTTGATCTTGCTTCGGTTCG
>CALARU010000385.1 GCA_937888715.1 uncultured Planctomycetaceae bacterium
AATAATATCAGCCTTTCGGGTCCTTTTCTTGAACTAGAGCACGACTTAGCTTAGTGCTTTTTGCTAGCAACTTTCTAATAAAAAGGGCGAAGATGAAATTGAGAATAATATCAGCCTTTCCATCATAATTCGCCAGCTGGATCACGATTTTGCATAATCCTAATTGTGGACAACTTGTTATTTCAATGTCAATTGATGGTTAACTCTTGTTGCATCAACCCCTCTCCCAAACCCAACCAACATTTGGCGCACCAAGACTAACCACGAAATGACCATTAAATAACAAGTTTTCCACAACAAATTTAATATGATAACTCTATACTCGAAAAGAGTTTAAGTGTTACTCAAAAGTGTTTTTAACAACTTGGGTGCGCCACTCAATAAAAGTAATAAAATTTATTTATATTTACTATTAAGAATCATTGTGTGTGCGATGATGTGTGTTACGAGGATCCTAAGAATATGAAAGCAATATGTAATCGCGAAGCGTTATTAGCAGCTTGCCAAGTTGCAAGTTCTGCAATTTCATCCAAGGATGTAAAACCCATCCTTAAAAACTTTAAAGCAGTTGCCGATGAAGACCGTTGTGTTTTGATGGCTACCGATTTGGAATTGGGTGTTCGAATTGAAATCGCAGGTATGGTGGTTGAAAAACCAGGCGAAGCGATTCTTCCAGCTTCAAAACTTATTTCGATTTTAAGAGAAACCCGAGATACAGAAATTCATTTGGAAGCTGATGCCGACTCAAGCCACATCGCTGGCAAATCTTTTGAATTTGAAATGCCCAGTGAAGACCCAGCAAACTTTCCTGATATTCCGATCTTTTCGGATGAAAAGTATCATGAAATGACTGCTGGAACCATGCGGGCCATGATTCGTAGAACGGTGTTTGCATCTGCTTCAGAGATGGCAAGATACACCATGACTGGCGCTCTTTGGGAACTTGAAAAAGATTCGGTGAGATTAGTTGCAACGGATGGCCGAAGGTTGGCATGGACCCAGGGAAGTGCCACCGAGCACGGCGGTCATACGGTGAAAGGGCAATCTCCGGTAGTGCCTAGTAAGGCGCTGAATTTATTGGATCGTAATTTTTCGGATGATCAGGAAAGCATTAAGGTTTGTTTTCGACCGAACGAAGTTTTATTTAAAACAGAACGATCGATTGTTTACAGCAGGCTTGTAGAGGGCCGTTTCCCTGATTACAAAATGGTGTTACCTAAGAAGTGTTTGGCTCATGCAATTTTAAAAGTCGAAGCTTTTGGTGCTGCGGTCAGGCAAGCCGCGATCATGGCGGATGATGAAGTTAAGAAAGTGTTATTCAAATTCAATTCGAAGAAATTAGTGATGCAGGCCCAGGGCAGCGTATCTGGTAAATCAAAAGTTGAATTAGAGATTGATTACCAAGGGCCTGATGTAGAGATAGCTTTTAATCCTGTATTTGTTTCTGATTTGTTGAAGGTTTTGCCCAACGATTCAGAAGTACGATTAGATTTAATTGATGCTGCAAGCCCTGCATTGTTCAAGTTTGGTGATGATTATCAATATTTGATAATGCCCCTGACTTGATGAAATAGTTGGAGAAAAAGAAAATGGGAATACGGTTTTTCAAGCCAGAGAAGGGGCCGGAAAAAATCGGAGATATTCTGAGTAAGTTATTTGTTGCCAAGGGTTGGGGTAGAAAACAAGAGCGATTAAAACTTGAAAAATCCTGGGCAGAAGCAGCAGGCGAAGAATACGCGGAACACACCCGCGTGATAGTGTTGAAGAAAGGTGTGCTCGAGGTGTCGGTCGATAGTTCTGCATTGCTCCAAGAGCTTACGCAGTATCAGAAGCGACCAATACTGACGAGGTTACGCAAGCTTTTGCCGGCCTCGGTGCTGACAGACTTGCGTTTCAAGTACGGTAAAGCAAAATGATTTTCATTGGAGTATAGAATAGATGACAGAAGATAATTTGGTCGATCCTACCTTTGATGGGTCGAATGATTATAACAGTGCCAATGTTCAGATCCTTCGTGATGCAGACCATATCCGCAGACGGCCTGGGGTTTACATCGGGGATATTAATACCACCGGTTTACATCACCTCGTCTATGAACTTATTTACAATAGCGTCGATGAAGCCCTTGCGGGTTTTTGTAAAAACATCCAAGTTCATATTTATGTCGATGGCAGCGTAAGTGTTAAAGATGATGGCCGTGGTATCCCGGTTGATATTCATCCCCAAGCAAAGAAACCAACTTTGGAAGTGGTATTAACCACGGTGGGTGCGGGTGGCAAATTCGATAAGGGTGCATACAAAGTTTCTGCAGGTCTACATGGTATGGGTGCCAAGGCCGTTACTGCACTAAGTGCCTGGGTTGAAGCAGAAGTTCGTCGTGGCGGTCGTACTTATGTTCAAGAATATGAACGCGGCAAAGCCACCACCGAACTCAAAGATATTGGCATTGCAATTGGTACCGGAACCCGCATCAAATTCAAACCTGATCATCAGATCTTTAAAGATCTTGATTTCAAATACGATACCCTTGAAGAGCGTCTGCGTGAACTTGCCTTCCTTAATAAAAACTTGTCTTTTACCCTGACCGATGACCGTACAGGGAAGTCTGAAGAATTCAAATACGAAGGCGGGATCGCAGAATTTGTCAAGCATCTTAATCGCAACAACGATGTTATCCACCCGCCAATTTATATTGAACACAGCGTGGGCGAAATCAAAGTTGAATGCGCATTGCAATACACAAGGGAAGATGAAGAGCGCGTTCGCTGCTATGCAAACAACGCTTATAATCCCGTAGGTGGAACCCATCTTAGCGGATTCCGTGCTGCGCTTACCCGCACCGTAGGAGCATATGGCGAGAAACTCGATTTGTTCAAGAATGTACGCCCTATTGGCGAAGATTTTCGCACCGGTGTTACAGCAGTGGTAAGTATTCAACATCCCGAGCCACAATTCGAATCGCAAAATAAAATCCGCCTTCTCAATGCCGATGTTGAAGGCGCTGTTTCTGCTGCTGTTGCAGAAAAGCTCGGCAAATACATGGAAGAAAATCCCAAGGAATCAAAAATCATTCTTGATATGATCATGAACGCTGCAGAGGCTAGAGAAGCTGCTGCCAAGGCCAGAAAGGCAATTCGTGATAGGAAGAATATTCTTAGCGGCGGCGGACTTCCTGGGAAGTTATTCGATTGTACCACCCGCGATACCGAAGAATCTGAATTGTTCCTGGTGGAAGGGGACAGTGCAGGTGGAAGCGCAGAAGCCGGGCGTGATCGCATGTATCAAGCTGTTTTGCCTTTGCGAGGTAAGCCCTTGAATGTTGAAAAGTGCAGGCTGGAAAATCTGCTCAACAACACAGAAATTTGTAGTCTTATATCTGCAATTGGTGTGGATATAGGCAACCAACAAGATTACGAAACCGTGCGTAGTTCGTTGCGTTATAATAAAATCATCATCATGACTGATGCCGATGTCGATGGGCAGCATATTCGAACGCTGCTTTTAACCTTCTTTTATAGGCAGATGGCGCTGTTAGTAGAACATGGTCATATTCATGTTGCGCGCCCACCACTTTATAAAGTGGTTCAGAAAAAGCAGACCCGCTATGTTGCAACCGCTGAAGATATGCAAACAGAACTTTTAGACCGTGGCCTCGATGGCACCGGACTTATCATTCTGCCTTTGCCTGATTCCAAAGCAGAGCGGGTTACTTTGGGTGGCGAAAGATTTGCCCATCTTCTTAAACTTACTTCACGCATGGAAGATGCGCTTAAAACATTGGAGAAGCGCGGCTTAGGCCTTAGGGCACTCATCGAGCGTGTTAATAAGGATGGTATACTTCCCTATTGCAGAGTGCTTTTGTCTGGAAGAGAGTACTGGTTCTTTTCCCCAGATGAAGTTGATGCCTTCCGCAAACAGGAACAGGAAAAAGCAGGAAAAGAATTCGTTGCAGGCAATGAAGATCAACAACCTGTTGTAGTTCATGATCCTGAAGGTGTTGATAATGCTGCAGCACCCGCAGTGCCCCCTGAGGATGTCTTTTATGCTCAGGAATTGCATGAAATCCGCGATATCAATAAAACCATCGAAGAGCTTAAAGTATTTGGATTGTTGCCCACCGATCTAATTCCTCCTGTTCGCATTGCAGGCCGCGAACCTATTCCCAGGTTGGTTCTGACCAATGGCGACACAAGCAAAAATCTGGAACATCTCCGAGGCTTGGTTGTTGAGGTTCGAAGAATTGGTGAAAAAGGCATGACCATTACCCGCTTTAAAGGGCTGGGCGAAATGGACCCAGAAGAACTTTGGGATACCACGCTTGATCCCCATCAGCGCACCCTCATGCAAATTAAACTTGATGATGCTTTTAAGGCTGACGAAATGTTTCGCACCCTTATGGGCGATAAGGTAGAACCTCGCAGAGACTTCATTCATAAGTACGCATTGCAAGTCACTGAAATTGACTACCACGGTGCGTGATTTCTCTTGGGGAATTATCCGCCATGGCTTCTTTGCCTAGTTCTTCTAGCCGTTGGATTCAATTCAAGCATGGCTACGCCCTAGGCATTTGCAATTTATGGGACAAGGGTCAGTATTGCTCGATCATCACCCCAGCAGGGATTGTTGGGTGTGGTATCTATGATCTTAAAACGCCTGCGGAGTTTGATCAGGCGATAGCAATTGCCAAGGGAACCCCTGCGAATCCGCTTAAAGAACCTGAAGATTTATTTGAAGCAAAAATTGTGGGCATGACTCCCAAAGCTGCTTTCTTTGGCATTGCGCTTGGCATGACAGGCCGTGAGGCGGTTGAGTTGATGCAAATTGCTTCTTTAAAAATAGAAGCACTGCCAATAATAGAAAACCCTACATCATTACTTCAGGTAAAAGCTTTTGATCACATTACCTTGGTGGTAAAAGACCTTAAAGCATCGCAGAACTTTTATGTAAACATTTTGGGGATGAGGCTGGTTCCAAGGCCACCGTTTTCTTTTGATGGTTTGTGGTTTCAGTTAGGGCGGGTACAGATGCATTTGATCCTTGAGTATGAAGGATCTTCCCCTGCTGGGAATCTATTGCCTTTGGAAAAAAGACAGACTCGCGGTCCTCACTTTGCATTTGAAGTTGCGGATGCGGATGCCATCATTGGCATTCTTAAACATAACAATATTCCAATTCTTTCGGGCCCTAAATTGAGGCCCGATGGATATGTGCAAGTGTTTATAAGCGACCCGGATGGCCACATGGTGGAACTGTGCTCTGTAGCGAAATAGGCAGAT